>JAFLRY010000001.1 GCA_022511205.1 Eubacterium sp.
TTACTCTCTTGCGCAACACGAAAGAGAGTAACGCCCTGCCACGGCAGTGGCAAATATAATTATTAATAAAATGCTTAGTTAATGAAAAGAAAAAATTACTTTTTCTTACTGCCTATTTTATTTTCCGTTCCATTAAAAATACGCTTTATATTCTCTCTGTGAGCGATCAGCACTATTGCGGTGAACAGGCACGCAACGAGAACGAGGGTAATATTTTTATAAAACGCGAAAATCAGTATCGGGAAAAACAACGCGATAACGATCGAGCCGAGGCTTACCCATTTTGATATAAGGATAACCGTTACAAATATTACGAATAGTATAAGCGCGATGCGCCAGTCAACGAGAATCACCATTCCCGTTGCCGCCGCCATTCCCTTTCCGCCTTTGAATTTAAAGTAAAGCGGGAAAATATGACCTAAAACGCAGAAGAAGCCCGCGTATTCCTTATAAAGAATTACGGTAAATGCCGTGTCTGCATTATCGGCGATGGCAAAAATATACTTAAACGGCGCGTTAAGAATTGCGAAGGCTATCAGCACCGCAACGGCAACCTTTAAAATATCGCCTATCATAGTCAGGGCGGCGAACTTTTTGCCGTAGGTGCGAAGCATATTCGTTGCCCCCGCGTTTCCGCTACCGCTCTCTCTTATATCCTGCTTTGCGAGGACTTTGGAGAAAATAATTGAGAAATTGAAGCTTCCTAAAAGATAGCAAATTACGGCGATCGCCGCATATTTTAATGCGATCACTTTTTGCTCTCTCCCCTTTCTCTGATGATAAATCTTATGGGAGTTCCGTCAAGCCCGAAGAATTCTCTTATTTGATTTTCGAGATAACGCTGATATGAGAAATGGAAAAGCTCAGCGTTGTTAACGAAGAAAACGAATGTGGGCGGTCTCGTGGAAGCCTGAGTGATATAGTATATCTTAAGCCTCTTGCCCTTGTCGGTGGGAGGCTGAACTCTTGCCGTAGCCGCCGCCAACGCTTCGTTGAGCCTGCCCGTTGAAATACGCATTGAATTCTGGGTGTGAACGAAGGCGATCATTTCAAAAAGCTTATCTATCCTCTGCCCTGTTTTCGCGGAGATAAACATTACAGGCGCGTAGCTCATAAAGGAGAAATCGTTGGCAAGCTTGTTTCGAAACTCGTTCATCGTATTCGTATCTTTCTCGATTGCGTCCCATTTATTCACGGCAACGATGCAGGCCTTGCCCTGCTCAACGGCGATTCCAGCAACTTTGGAATCCTGCTCGGTGAAGCCCTCAGTTGCGTCTATCATAATAACGCAAACGTTCGCGCGCTCAACCGCCATTCTGGCGCGGATGATGCTGAATTTTTCAATAGCGTCATTAACACGGCTCTTTCTTCTTATACCGGCAGTGTCGATAAAATTGAATTTTCCGAAGGAGTTTTCTACGAAGGTATCGGTAGTATCCCTAGTAGTGCCGGCAATATCGGATACGATAGCTCTGTTTTCGCCGCTTATCTTATTTACAAGCGAGGATTTGCCAACGTTTGGCTTGCCGATAATGGCAACGTTGATGATCTCCTCGTTTTCCTCTTCCTCCTCAGTTTCGGGAAAATACTTGATCACCTCATCAAGCAGATCGCCCGTTCCGTGACCGTGAACGGAGGAAACGCCGATGGGATCGCCGAGACCGAGATTATAAAACTCATAAAATTCGGGATCCGGCTCGCCGATACTGTCGCACTTATTCACGCAAAGCACGACCGGTTTGCCCGTTTTTTGAAGCATTGCCGCAACTTCATAATCGGAAGCTACAACGCCGCAGGTAAGGTCTGTTACCAAAACGATAACGTCCGCCGTTTCAATAGCGATCTGCGCCTGAACTCTCATCTGGCTGATGATCGTGTCTGTGGAATACGGCTCAATACCGCCTGTATCAACCAAAAGAAAGTTGTGATTCAGCCACTCACAGTCGCCGTAGATCCTGTCTCTCGTAACACCGGGGGTATCGTCCACTATTGACAAACGCGTTCCTATTAACTTGTTGAAAAGCGTGGATTTGCCCACGTTCGGTCTGCCTACGATAGCAACTACCGGCTTACTCATATGAACCTCCATTAGTAAAAAAGACGGACATAATTGCCCGCCTTCATTCGACTGTTGATACGTTTTATGCTTCTTCCTTAGCAATGATTTCCTTGCCGTTGTAATAACCGCAGCTCTTGCATACCTTATGAGGTACGGTGTAAGCTGAGCAGTTAGGACACTTAACAAGTGTAGGCGCATCTAACTTCCAAACGCTTGAACGTCTCTTATTTCTTCTTGCTGATGAAACTCTTCTCTTGGGTACTGCCATTTTTATAGCCTCCTTTATTCAAAAAAATGAATTATTTACTCTTCATCAAGCAGCTGCAAAAGCGCCGCCATTCGCGGGTCGACCTCTTTTTTACAACTGCAATTACCAAGGTTAAGGTTTTTACCGCACTGCATACAAAGCCCCTTGCAATCTTCACTGCAAAGCATTTTTGCCGGTAAAAACAGCGTGATCTCCTCTTCTATAAGCTCGTCAAGATCAAGCACTCCGCTTTCAACAACGATATAATCGTCAAAATCGGCATCGCTTGCCATTTCGGAAACGAGTATCTTTTCAAGCTTAAAGCTGAATTTCTTGGATATATCCTCCGCGCAACGGTCGCAAACGCCGTAAAAATCAAACTCTACGTTGCAATCGAGATAAACAACGCCCGCCTTGGCATAAATACTGCCGTTGACCGAAACACCGTTTTTTAAAGGATTATACCCTGAGTATTCAAGCTCGCTGAGATCTAAGGTTAAGCGAATGGGAATGACCTCGTTGCTTCCGTTAAAAAGATTCGTAAGGTCTATTCTCATACCGTCACCTCTTCCCGCACCTAAGTATTATAAATATAAGATATTAATTTGTCAATAGAAAATTAATAAAAAAGGCGCGGAAAACCACGCCTTTTTGCTGATTAAAACTAAATCTCCTCGCAGAAATCGAATATCTCAACGGGCAGATCCTCTTTATCACAGCTGATCGTGAAATAGAAGTTAACGTCCGTTGCCTCTGAAAGATCCGAAAGCATTTCAAAAAACTGAGGAAGCTGAGAATAATCTCTGCCTACGATCTTGAAGGTGGCGTCTACAAGAATATCGGTAACGTCATAGTTACCTGCACAAATTCCGGAAAGGAAGCCGTAAAATGCCTTGTGGCCCTTAATTCTATAGGTATCCGTCTCAAGAAGTCTTGCTCTTGAGGAGATATCATAGGTAAGCTTAGGGGATTTTTCAACGCAAACAACGTTTCCGTTTGAGCTTTCAATGCAGGTATTTACTAGATCGATAAGCTTCTTCGTTTTACCTGCGCCTTTGTTTCCGATAATCAGTTTAATCATTTATGAATCCTCCGTGATTTATTTCTTTCAATGCTATTCTATCATATACCGAGTTCTTTTTCAAGTTTTTCTTTTTCACTTTCATAACCCGGTTTTCCGAGAAGCGCGAACATATTCTTTTTATAGCTTTCAACGCCCGGCTGGTTGAAGGGATTTACGCCTAAAATATAGCCCGAAACAGCACAAACCTTTTCAAAGAAGTAGATCATATAGCCGATGCTTTCAGCGTCTATCGCGTCTATTTCAAGCACGAGATTTGCAACTCCGCCCTCGGTGTGAGCAAGAAGAGTACCCTGGCGGGCCTTTTCATTGATAAGGCTCATGGTCTTGCCCGCAAGGAAATTAAGGCCGTCAATATTTCCCTCCTGCTCGGTGATAACGAGATCATCCAGCGGCTTGTTGAATTTCAGGCAGGTCTCAAACATAAGCGGACCGCCGCTCTCCTGAATATACTGACCGACTGAATGAAGATCGGTTGAGAAAATGCAGGAAACGGGATAAAGTCCCTTGCCGTCCTTGCCTTCACTCTCGGCAAATAATTGTTTGAGCCATTCGTTGAACATAGTCATACACGGCTCGTAGGATATGAAGCACTCAAGCTTCTTCCCCGCCTCATAGAAGCAGTTTCTGATGGCGGCGTATTTAAGGCAGTCATTGGCGTTGATATCTTCGCTGCAAAGAGCATTTTGCGCCGTCTGAGCGCCTGCCATAAGCGCGTCAATATCAATTCCCGCGGCGGCGATGGGAAGCAGACCTACGGCTGTAAGAACGGAATATCTGCCGCCCACGTCATCGGGTACTACGAAGGTCTCATAGCCGACCTCGTCGGCAAGCTCTTTAAGCGTTCCTCTTGCCTTATCGGTGGTGCAGAAAATACGCTTTGCGGCCTCCTCAGCCGAATACTTCTTATAGATGATATCGCGGAAAATTCTGAAGGCGATCGCCGGCTCAGTAGTAGTTCCGCTCTTAGAAATAACGTTGATGCAGATATCCTTATCCTCGCAAAGAGAAACAAGCTCAGTTACCATTGATGGGCTGATGGTGTTTCCGATGAAAAAGATCTGCGGAGTATCTTTTGCAAGGGCGTTGTAGTTTGGAGATTTGAGCGCCTCAATAACCGCTCTCGCGCCGAGATACGAGCCACCAATGCCGATTACGATAAGGATATCACAGTTAGCCTTAATATATTCAGCGGCTTTTTTGATCCTTGCGAATTCCTCTTTATCATAATCCGTGGGTAAAGTGACCCAGCCGAGAAAATCGTTTCCCGCGCCGCTCTTGTTATGGAGCGTTCTCATAGCTTCAACGGCTCTGCCGCTCATTGCCTCGATATCAGCGTTTGAAACAAATTTTTCAGCGTATTTATGAATAAGCTTTAATTTTTCCATTTTGATTCTCCTTTAGCAAATTTTGCTATTTCATTGTGTCTATTTTACTACATTCTTTATTATATATCAACTGATTTTATTTAAATATTATTTAACAATTTTTTAAATATGTCTGAAAAGCTGACTGTTTCAATATTTCTGTCAGACTTTAGATATATTGTTTTGATGACCTCTTCCCCTGAATAAACCACGATTGTTCCGAGATTGTCGTTTTTACTTATGGGTGCCGGCATTTCCTCATTGATATTATATTCATAGCTTATCTCACCGCTTCCGCGGGAAACGAGTATCTGCTCAGAGGCGTTGAACGACGGCTTAAGGCTCTTTTCCTTTCCTCCGAGTATCTTCACTTCTGTGATCTTAGATTCGTCAATTTCCGGCGTTATCAGCTCGTAATTGGCAAAGCCGAAATCAAGAAGATTCGTTGCTCCGTTGAAGCGGTCTTCGCTCGTATCGCTGCCCAGAACTACGGCAACCAAATTCATTCCCTCTCTCTCTGCTGTGGCGCAAAGGCAAAAGCCCGCGTTGGAGGTAGTGCCTGTTTTCAAGCCGGTAATGCCTTTATAGGTGTTGACAAGCTTATTGGTATTGTTCAGCTCAGTCTTGCCGCCTCTGAGATAATCCAGCCAGATCCCCGTATAATTTCCGATGATCTCATGCTTCATAACCTCAGTAGCCATAACGGCTATATCATAGGCGCAGGAATAGTGGCTCGTTACCGTATCGTCAAGACCGGTTGAGTTTTCGAAATTCGTGTTTTCAAGGCCGAGTTCGGTCGCTCTGTCGTTCATCATTTTAACGAAGCCCGTGTATGAGCCTGCAACGAATTCACCGAGCGCAACGCAGGCATCGTTGGCGGATGCTACGACTACCGCTTTAAGGAGCTCGTCAACAGTCATCGTCTCCCCAACTTCAAGCCAGATCTGCGAGCCGCCCATTGAAACGGCCGTCTCCGAAGCAGGCACCTCATCGGTAAGGGCGATCTTTCCGCTGTCTATCGCTTCAAGCACCAGTAAAATGCTCATAACCTTTGTAACTGAAGCGGGAGAACAATGCTCATAGGCATTTCGCTCATAAATAATATCCCCCGTATCCATACACATAAGTATTGCCGAATTGGCGGAAAGCTCAAGCCTTTCTTCCTTTTTGGCTTCTTCAGCGAAGGCAACGGATACGCTTAAAAAGCATAAAGTCAGCGCAAGTATAAAGATCAAAGTTTTTTTCATAGTAATCACCATTAAATCATATTCGATTTATATTGTAATAATTACGCTGATTTGTTATAATTACTTTAATATTTTGGAGATCAATACTTATGAAAGCTGCATTTTATACCCTTGGCTGCAAGGTCAATCAAACAGAAAGTGAATATATGGCGGAGCTGCTCGGCAAAGCGGGCTTTGAGATAGTAGCCCCAAATGAAGAAGCAGATTTTTATATCGTTAATTCCTGCACGGTTACCGCCACTGCGGATCAGAAAACGAGGCAGAACGTAAGAAGATTTAAAAGAAAGCATCCGAATTCAGCCGTTATATTAACGGGCTGTATGCCCCAGGCTTTTCCCGAGCAGGCAAAGGAGCTTCTTGAAGCCGATATCGTTCTCGGCAACAAAAACAACGGCGATATTTTAAACCTTATCAATGAATATAACACTTCCAAAAACAGAGTTTTATCCATAAAAGACCACGCGAGCGGAGACCCATTCAGCGATTGCTCTATTAACAAATTCAATGAAAGAGTGCGCGCCTTCGTTAAGATCGAGGACGGTTGCGACCGCTTTTGTTCCTATTGCATAATACCGATGTCAAGAGGTCGCGTACGTTCGAAGCCTCTCGATGATCTTAAAAAAGAAATCAAAAATCTTGCCGAAAACGGTATTAAAGAAATCGTTCTCGTTGGTATAAATCTTTCCGCCTACGGCAAGGGAGAGGATTTCAATATCGTAGACGCCGTTAAGCTTTGCGCGGAAAATGAAAGCATTCTGAGGGTCAGGCTCGGAAGCCTTGAGCCTGACCATATTACCGATGAAATAATCGAACAGCTCAGCAAGATTGAAAAATTCTGCCCTCAGTTTCATATCTCTCTGCAAAGCGGTTGCGATAAAACGCTTAATAGTATGAACAGGCATTACACCGCCGAGGAATACAGGGAGCTTTGCGATAAGCTGAGAAATGCTTTTGATGATACTTCACTGACTACTGACGTTATGGTGGGCTTTAACGAGGAAAGCGAAAGCGATTTCAAGGAAAGCCTTGAATTTGTTAAATCGATTGGCTTTGAAAAGGTTCACGTATTCCCCTATTCTCAGCGCGAAGGCACTAACGCTTCAAAAAAGGGCGATTCCGTTCCGAAACAGGAAAAAGAACGCCGTGCCATAATAATGATAAATGAAACGGAGAAAATCAGAAAAGCTTATTTCGAATCACTTATCGGTAAAACGGTGTGCGTTCTTTTTGAAAATGAGATAAATAAGGGCGTTTATCAGGGGTATACGAAAAATTACACCCCTATAAGAATTAAGAGCGTTGAAAACATCGTCGGAAAAGAATTAAACGTTACTATCACTGGGATATCAGAAGAATACTGCTTGGCTAAATAACCGCTTTAATATTTTTTACCTCCTGTGATACTGAGTTGTTTTTCTTATCGGTCAGATAGCTAAAGGAGAAAATATAAAAGCCCCCTACCCTTTCAAGCTGATACAGATAGGATATTTGCCTTGAAATAATGTCATTGTTGTCAATAAATTCATTGATGGCGTAGCTTTGATCGGAGGAGGCGAATTTGTCCTCCTGTCCCGACTTATAGAGCGGCAGACCGATGTAAAGCTTGCAAGAGGTGACGAGATCCTGCCAAGTTTTAACCGTACTGGCAAAGGGCTGAACCTCGTTGTAAAATCCGAAATAAACCTGCGGGCATATGTAATCGAGAAAGCCCTCTTCGGTAGACCATCGCTCAACGTCCGCATACTGACTGTTGTAATTTGTGGATATTTTCGATTGCGGGCTGATCCCGAATAACACGGTTGAGTTGATCTCTTTTATCGCGGAATAGACTGCTTTTACCATATTTGATACCGTTTCACGTCTCCAATTCGAGAGGTTCAGCTTCCCGCCGTTTTCTATGTATTCATCATATTCCTTTTTATCGATGTCCTTATTCGTGGTGGGGTAAAAATAATCGTCGAAATGGATAGCGTCTACGGCGTAATTGCTGACGATCTCCCTAACGCCGTTCACGATAAGCTCGGTGACCTCAGGCGCGGCTGGATTAAAATATATTTTCTCGCTGATGTAGACGTTTGATTTTTTATCCTTGCTGTTGTACCATTGCTTTGCGACGTTGCCGTCAGCCAGCTCGTTTATATCTGCCGATTGACTTACACGGTAGGGATTGATCCAAGCTTCGATTCTAAGGCCCAAATCGTGTGCCACTGCAATCATTATCTCCAGCGGATCGTATTTCAGCTCGCTCCCCTGCAGACCGAAACAGTATTTCGAAACAGGAAAATAATCTGATTTATAAAACGCGTCAGCGCAGGGGCGAACCTGCACCGTAACTGTATTTAATCCGATAGATTTTACCTTTTTAAAGGCGGATTTGATTTTTTTCTCAAAATCCTTTGCGGTATCACAGCTTGTTGTGATACTTTCAAGCTCAAAATAGGATATCCAAACCGAACGCACGTAAACGGCATTCGGCGGATCAACGGAATCGGACGGTTGAGGAACGGAACATCCGCAAAGCAATAATACGAATGATAACAAACAAATAATTATTTTCTTCATACTTGACACTTTCTTTTTATTTAGTAAAATTATTTATAGGTGATAACTATGGAATATAGGCTCGGAACGGCATTAAAAATCAAAGACAGCGGAGAAACTCTTGCCCTCACCTGCCCCAAATGCGGTGAGAAGGTTGAATTTCGCGTGTTTTCAAACTCAGAAACAAGGCTTGAATCAAGCTTTCCCTTCGTTAATATAGGAAACGTTTATTTTCTCATATGCCCGAAGTGCGCAGGCATATTCACTGTTGACCGTGAAAACGGCAAAAGCTTTGACAAGGGCTTGAAAACCTCAATACTTGATATCGATCTTAAAACACTGAAAGAGTTTAAAGAATGAGTGCTGCCGAATTTTTTGCCTGTTATTTTACTGTCATAAGTATTGTAACAGTCGTTTTAACCATTGGAGATAAGCTAAATTCAAAAAAGAACGGCAAAAGAGTTCCCGAAGATTTTTTGCTGACCTTAGGGCTTCTCGGCGGCGCTTTGGCTGAATATATAACTATGAAGCTTATCCGCCACAAAACGAAGCATAAAAAATTTATGCTGATCCTGCCTGCCGAGATCATAATTCACATAGTGATCGTTGTTTTAATAGTGTTATACGCATAAAGAGGGTGAAAACACCCTCTTTTCTTTTTAGGCGATTTTGTTTTAATTTATTTTTCCTAAAGTATAATGCAGATAAGTCCGCTGCAACCCTCGTTGATAACTCTTTCGATAGTCTCTCTGAACTTATTTCTTGCGTCTGCAGGCATTCTTTCAAGCTTGCCGCGAAGTCCCTCGTTAACAAGCTCATGGAGCGATTTGCCGAATATATCCGTTTTCCAAAGCTCAGCGGGGCTCTGCTCAAACTCTCTGAGCAGATACATAACAAGCTCTTGCGACTGGCTCTCGCTTCCGACGATCGGCGCAACCTCTGTATAAGTATTGCACTTTATCATATGGATGGACGGCGCCTGAGCCTTCAATCTTACTCCGTATCTGCCGCCCTGCTTCATAATTTCGGGTTCCTCAAGGGTCAGCTCAGTTATATCCGGCATTACGATGCCATAGCCCGTTCTTTCCACCTCGGAAAGCGCAGCTGAGAAGCGCATATAATCTTTTCTTATGGCGGTCAGCTCAATGATTTCCTTCATAAGCTCTTTTTCGTTGGAAATGGAGACGTTGCATTCCTTGGAAAGAATTGAATAGAAATAACTGCTGTCGATAGAAATTTTGATACTGATGCTTCCGTTTGAAAGATCGAGATCGGAGATATTAAGACTTTCAATATCCTCATTCGCCGCAAGCCTTTCTGAAAATGCCTTAACGCTTCTGATATTATTAACTTCACTGCAGCATTCTTTTACAGATGAAAACAGCTTGCATTTCAGCTCGTTATCAGAATCAAGGCTCTTGATCCATGATGGGAAATTAAGCGAAATGCTCGTTACCGGGAATTCGTAAAGCACTCGTTCAAGAATGGCGTTTATCTTTTCCTCATCAAGCTCAAGGCAGTTTACCGGAAGCACGGGAACGTCATATTTTCTCGACATTGCCTGGCAAAGCGCGCCGGTTTCCGCGCTGTCCGGTTCAACGCAGTTCATAATTACTACGAAGGGCTTGTTGATCTCCTTTAATTCCTTGATTACTCTTTCCTCAGCCTCTTCATATTCATCACGCGGAATAGCGCTGATCGAGCCGTCTGTAGTTACCACAAGCCCGATCGTTGAATGCTCGTTGATCACCTTTTGCGTGCCGATCTCCGCCGCCATATTAAAGGGTATCTCTTCTTCGAACCAGGGCGTGCGCACCATTCTCGGCTGATCCTCTTCTATGTAGCCCACGGAGCTTGGAACGATATAACCAACGCAATCTATGAGCCTTACCCTGAAATGCAGATTATCCTGCATGGAAAGCTCTATGGCTTCCTCGGGTATGAATTTCGGTTCGGTAGTCATTATCGTTCTGCCCGCGGCGCTCTGGGGCAGCTCATCTCGGGCGCGCTCCTTTTGAAATTCGCCGCTTATCCTGGGAATGACAAGGTTATCCATAAAGGATTTTATAAAGGTTGATTTTCCCGTTCTGACAGGGCCGACAACGCCGATGTAGATATCACCCTGCGTTCTCGATGATATGTCGTTATATATGCTCAAATCATTCACTCCTTACATTCCCGGAATTAAAAGAATACGCTTGTTGTTTAAAACGTCCTCTTTAAGCTCGTTTTCTGCTTTTATCAGATCAACCGAGGTCCTGAATTTTTTAGCGATATCCCATAACAGCTCATTTTCATCTGCAAAATATACCACCAGCGCAGGTGAATCGGCAATATCATTCTCAGTTACCTGAATATCGGATACAACGCTGAAGGTGCGTTCCTCAAATTTTACCGCGTTAAATTCGATTAGGTATCTAATGCCTATTTCATTTTCGGAATTGATAACGTAATCAAAGGATTTCACGTAAACCGCTGAAGCGCTGAAGCTTTTCATTTCGATTTCTTTTCGCTGGCTGACGTAAATCAGCTCGGAATTTTGATTTCGTATAAAAGCGTTTAGCTCAATATTCTTTCCGTCACAAATATTAAGTGAAAGATCGGCAACCTCAACGATCTTTATATTATCAAATTGGAAAGTTGCTTTTGCGCTGAGTACGTCGGAAATAAACTCGCCGTTTACGTTAAGCCTTACCTTGCTGAAGGTGTTCGTGATTTCCTTGTCCGTAGCATAGGAATCGGTTGTCAGCTGAGCAGTTACTTTTCTGAATACCGAAACGTTCATATTTACGTCGCCGATCAATTCGATCATTCTCAACTCGTTATTTTTATCAGCCTTTGGCTTAACGTAAATATTGCCTACTGCCATATTTACTATGGCGTTGTCGCCTTCGTCAATGCCGTTTAAATCAATTATTTTGCTGATCGAAACTGATTTCTCACACCTTCTTATAACCTCGTGTTCCGTGTCTGTGGTGTAGAGAATCGAAAACTCAGCAGTAGCTTTAACGAGCATTTTGTTTTTGATTATCTTTGTTTCCTCGCAGTGAACGCTTGAGAAAGTGTTTATGATTTTTCTTACAACGTCGCTATCGGCAGGAATGATCGTTTCCTCTTCAAATTCAGCTCTGGCAAAGGCGGAGCCTATAAGAGAAAGATAATTAACAGTATCACGGCGGATCAGCGTATTTTCGGCATCGTCTATCATATTTATCGGCGTGCAGGCAGTGATTCTTATATCCAGCGCAAAGGCGTTATGTATGTCTATTCTTCTTTGATTGATAACTCTGAAATTACTATATCTGTTAATTACCAGCACTTCGGCTGATACATCCTCATAATTGCCCTCGATATTAATGCTTTTCTGGAAATCCTCCTCAAAATCGGCGGTAGTTATATTTGAGGAAGCATCGCTCACATATGTTAAGAATATTTTTGATTTTCCGTAGACGGTCAAAACTCCGTTACTGTAATCGGTATTCACTATAAAGTTATTGATACAGCAACGTATAATTTTTAATAGATCGTCGTTATACGACATCAGATTTTCCTGAAAATCAAGATCAACGTCAACGCATTTAGAAAATACGCTGCATCTTTCCGTCATTTCCCTAACGTTATTTTCCATAGCAGTACTCCTTCATTTTTCGGCAGAAAAAATTATTTAAAGATCCGCCTTACTGCTAAAACATATGCGCAAACTTTTTGATATATAACAAAAAAGCCCTGTAAAATCTTACAGAGCTTTTCGTATGTTCAATTATTTACTTTTTTTATTTTGAAAATCATTCTCATTATAGGGGCCATAAATTTGGGCGGATTTACAATTACTACTTTCACGATCATTCCTCCAAATCATTTTTTACAGCATATTATGCCGAGAATGATTACTGCAAATGCCAAAATTCTTAATAACCAGGCAGAAGGCAGGCAAATAGCAAGAACGCATCCAAAGCCGAAAGCCAGCCATAAAAAATCTCTGCGGCACATCTTTTTCATATGAGTAAACACCTCGCACGGCTGTATTTACTACATACTATGAAGAATCGTCTTAATCGTTACTCATAATCAGTAAAATTTTTCCTTCGTTAACAGAAATCTTAACTTTACCGCCGTTAAAATGGTTGCTCTGGCAGAGCTGATCCCAAGGCTCTATATCGATGTTATCCGTTTCATAATGCGCTCCTTTTATAGTAACGCCCTTAGCCCTTCCAAAAACAGCGAACAAAGAAAAGTAACGGTAATCCTCTTCGTCAAACTCAATTTCATTTTCAACAAGCTGAATCTTGTTTTTCGCGTTTTTAATGGTGCAATTAATGCCGTTTTGCCGGCAATATTCAAGGCAGAGAATATTTGAATATGTATGATCCACCCGATCGCCTATCGCGCAGAGAATTTCGATATCGCCGTATCCAAGCTCAATAGCCTTCTTAACGCAGTAAAAAGTATCCGTTTCGTCTTTTTCGATCGGAAGCCTTATCACTCTGTTTCCGAATTGAGGGCAGGAAGCTGAGTCGAAATCTCCGATAATAAGATCGGGTATGATTCCTGCCTTAAGACAATTCTTATATCCCGAATCCGCAGCGATAATAAACGCTGTTCTGTCCAATTTACTTTTTATAAACTGAATATCATTGTCCGGCGCGCCAGAGACGATAACGCACTTTACTTTTTGATTTCCCATTCCTTTATGTCCTTAACCTCATTATACAGCTGAACGTAGCTGTCGTGTCTGCTCTTTTGAACTCTTCCGTCCTTCACCGCCTCACAAACGGCACATCCCTTTTCGTTTATATGGGCGCAGGTGGAAAACTTACATTTGCCGAAATATGGCTCAAACTCACGGAAGCAGTCGAACAGCTCGTCTTTTAATATCGTTTCACAGCGTTCCAAATCAAGAGAGGAAAAGCCCGGCGTGTCCGCAACGTAGCCGCCGCCTACTTTATAAAGCTCGCAGTGGCGCGTTGTGTGCTTTCCTCTGCCGAGACGCTTGCTGGTTTCACCTGTTTTAAGTGCAAGATCGGCGTCTATCGCGTTTAAAAGCGAAGATTTCCCTACGCCTGTGTTGCCCGTAAAAGCGGATATCTTGCCCTTCAGAAGCTCTCTGACCTGCTCTGCTCCCCTGCCGTCTTTATTACAACACACAATAGTTTTAAAGCCTGAAGCTTCATATATCTTTTTATATTCAATATATGAATCATCAAGATCGATCTTCGTGAAAACGATGACAGGCTCGATATTCTTATATTCCGCTATGGCGATCATTCTATCGATAATAAACGTATTCACCGCAGGCTCAACGGTTGAAGAAACGATGAAAAGCTGATCGAGATTCGCCAGCGGCGGACGAACGAGCGTATTCTTTCTCTGCAGGATATTTTCTATTCTGTTTTCAGCGTTTTCGCCCAAAGAAATTTCCACATCGTCTCCTACGAGAGGAACGATATTCTGTTTGCGGAAATTTCCGCGGGGCTTACATTCATAAACAGTCTCGGCGGTTTCCACATAGTAGAAACCGCCAATCCCTTTGATTATTTTTCCTTGTATCATTGAACAGGTTCTTTCGTATTATAGTTACAATTACGAGTGCTTATCTTGCCTAATCTGCAGGATCATATGTATTCTCATCACCCGACGGTTCGTTCGGGGCCTCTGTGGGCGCTTCTGTAGGAGCTTCGGTGGGCGCTTCCGTAGGAGCTTCAGTCGGCGCTTCCGTTGGTGGTTGAGTTGGCGCCTGTGTTGCCTGAGTAGTTGCTTCGGTCGGACGTTGTGTAGAGCCGGTAGTAGGCTGCGTAGGCGCGGCTGTCGGCTGAGCAGACGTTGGGCGCTGAGTAGCTCCTGAAGTCGGCTGCGCCGAAGTCGGTCTCTGCGTCGATTGAGTCGGCCTATCCGTTGACTGAGTAAAGGAAGCGAAGCCGAAATCAACAGTTGAATGCTGATCGCTGTTAAGGTTGTAGTTGAGTTCCTGCTGAGCCACAGTTTCATCAAGTGCAACAACTACAGTAACATTTTCACTTGCTTCCCGGGCTATCGTGATCTGAGTTTCAGAGCCGTCAAGTCTTATACGGGTGCTGCTGTACTGAGCACCGTTTACACTTGTGATAAGATTATCGTAAATGTAATATCCGTTTCTGTTTATGCAGGATGGAAGCTTAACATTTATAGTAATCGTGTATTGATTGGGCGGAATAAAGTTGCCGTTTGAAACGATTAGTTTGATATCATCGTTCTCTTTTGCAGTTGAGGGATATTCAGGATCTTGTGAAACGACCGTTCCCATCGGAAGCGCGCTATCTACCATTTCTATATTTACATTTTTGAAGCCTACTTTTTTAAGAATAGACTGAGCGTCATTCTGTGAAAGACCGATAACGTCCGGAACAGGATAGCTGTTTTCAGTTAAAACAGTAGGACCTGTCGAAACGTAAATCGTAATAAGCGTATCCTCGGAAACAGGCGCAGTAGCGCGAGGCTCGGTATAAACTACCATACCCTCTGCGATAGTTTCACTTGCGATAGTGGCAACCTTAATATTGTTAAGCCCTTCGTTTTCAAGCATCTGTCTTGCTTTTTCTTCAGTTATCTCGTAGCAGTTGGGAACTATTTTGCTCTCGGTCGAAGCGGCAACCTTTAAGATGATCTGCGTACCCTTAATAACGACTGAACCCGCGCTGGGATTCTGCTCAAGGATCGTTCCCGCCTCATATTCAGAGGTTATATCATATTCGGGAGTAAATGAATAATTGGTGTATTTTGAAATAACGGTATCATAGGATTGGCCAACGAAGCTCTCCAGCTTGATTGCCTGAGTATCCATTCCGTCAGAAAGCCAGAAAACAAGGCTTACCGCGGCGGTGACAAGCAGGATCAATCCCATAACGGTGGCGGCAAAAACCTTACGCTTATTCTTTTTGCGCTCTGCCTTATCCTCTG
Organism: Eubacterium sp.; assembly: GCA_022511205.1. Taxonomy (GTDB): domain Bacteria; phylum Bacillota; class Clostridia; order Oscillospirales; family Acutalibacteraceae; genus Eubacterium_R. The sequence continues at coordinate 15,476 of JAFLRY010000001.1, forward strand.
CCTGATCGTTGCCTTTACTCTTTGCAGTAGTGCTGATACCGGGGATATCATCTCTCTTAACAAATTTTGTCGGCTGATCGTCTACGTAATAAGAATAGTCAAACGTTGCCTTCGGGTTTTTGATCACCTCTTCAAGATCAAGGAGCATTTCAGTAGCAGTCTGATATCTTTCAAGCGGATTTTTCTGCATTGCGTGAATGCAGATCTGCTCAAGACCGAGCGGAATATCCGGATCAATAGCAGTAAGCCTTTTCGGCTCCTCGTTTACCTGCATAAGGGCAACGGAAACGGCGCTGTCTGCCTCAAAAGGAACTCGTCCCACAAGCATTTCATAAAATACTACGCCCAGAGAATAGATATCAGCTCTTTCGTCAGTAAGCTCTCCCTTAGCCTGTTCCGGAGAAATATAATGAACTGAGCCGATGGCGTTTTCCGATAAGGTCTTCGTTTCGGTTCTTGAAAATCTCGCGATACCGAAATCAGTTACTTTAATATTTCCTGTGGGAAGCAAAATGATATTCTGCGGCTTAATATCTCTGTGAACGATGCCTTTATCGTGGGCGTGCTGTAACGCCTTAAGTATCTGAGAAATGAAAAATACCGCGTCATTCCAAGTGATGATCCCAAGCTTTTGGATATACTCCTTAAGCGTGATCCCGTCCACGTACTCCATAACTATGTACTGGAGCTTATCGCCGAAGCTTACGTCATAAACCTTAACGATATTCGGATGAGACAATACGGCAATCGCCTTGGATTCATTCTTGAACCGTCTCACAAAATCCTCATCGTGAATGAATTCCTCCTTAAGGATTTTAACGGCAACGATCCTATCGTCCACGTTATCGTATGCCTTATAAACAACAGACATTCCGCCCACGCCGATGATCTCGTGGATCTCATATCTGCCGTCAAGCCTTTTTCCTACGTAATTTTCCATACACCGATACCTCAATTATTTTGAAATGGCAACGACAGTAATATTATCTCCGCCGCCGTTATTGTTCGCTTTTCTTACAAGTCTGTCCGCAAAAGCGTAATATTTTCCGTCCTGAACCTCGTTTATCATTTCATCATCAGTAACGTAATTAGAAAGTCCGTCCGTGCAAAGGATAAGAACTTCATCGTCTTCGAGCTCTATCTCATCAAAATCTATTTCAATGCTTTTATCAACGCCTATAGCCCTCGTAATGCGGTTTTTATAGGGGTGATGCTCAGCTTCTTCCTTCGTTATCTGGCCGCTGTCTAAAAGGCGCTGAACTACGCTGTGGTCTGTGGTGACCTGCTTAAGCTCGCCGTCGTATATATAAGCTCGGCTGTCTCCCGCATGGGCTATAAAGGCGTAGCCGTTTTTAACCACGGCGCAAACGACGGTCGTACCCATTCCGTTGAGCTCGGGATTAGCATAAGCCATATCGTAAACCTCCATATTGGCGGCAGTAAGCGCGGAATGAAGCATATTTTTAATTGAGTAGTCCTTCATGCTTTCTCTGTAGGAAGCGTTTATCTTATCGCTTATGACCTTAACCGCAAGCGCCGAAGCGATGTTTCCGCCGGCAGCTCCGCCCATACCGTCACAAACGATAGCCCAGGCGACTTCATCGGGAAATTCGCCAACGGCGTAAGCGTCCTGATTCGAATCGCGTACGCGCCCCTTATCGGTTTTAGCAACGATTTTCAATTACTCCACCCCGTTTTCTTCTAAGCTGACCGCAGGAAGCATTGATATCGCTTCCAAGCGTTCTTCTTATTGTAGCATTAATTGAGTTATTTTTCAATATCTGTTCAAATTTATGTATCCTGTCAATACTGCTTTTTACGTTTCCGCGCTCCGCAACGTCATTCACGGGAATCAGATTAACGTGACAAAGCATTCCTTTGAGCTTTTTCGACAATTCTAATGCGCATTTATCGGAATCGTTTACGTTGTTTATCAGCGTATATTCAAAAGAAACGCGCCTGTTGGTTTTCGCTATGTATTCACGGCAGACGCTGAGTATCTCATCAACGCCCCACTTGTTATTTACAGGCATCGTTCTGCTTCTTATCTCATCGTTTGGGGCGTGGAGCGAAATCGTGAGCGTTATGGGAAGCTCCTCGTTCATAAGGTCTCTTATTTTCGGCACGATTCCGCAGGTGGAGAGGGAAATATTTCTCATTGAGATGTTGAGCCCGTTTTCATTATTAACGTTGCGGATAAAGCTTAAAACGTTATCGTAATTATCGAGCGGCTCGCCGATACCCATTAAAACGATATTGGAGATCCTTATATTCAAATCCTTTTGCGCTGCGTGAAGCTGAGCTTCTATCTCCCCTGCCTCAAGATTTCTTTTAAAACCCGCAAGCGTTGAAGCGCAGAAAGTGCAGCCCATTTTACAGCCCACTTGACTGGATACGCAGATCGTGTAGCCGTGCTTATACTCCATTATAACGGACTCTAAATATTCGCCGTCGTGAAGCCTAAAGAGATATTTTACCGTTCCGTCTATCTTTGAAACAAGCTTTTGCTCTATCTCACAAGTTGAAATAAAGAAGCTTTCCGAAAGCCTTGCCCTTAGATCCTTTGAGATATTGCTCATTTCATCAAAGGAATCAACGCCGAATTTGTGCAGCCATTCGAAAATCTGCTTTGCGCGGAATTTAGGCAGACCGAGAGAAATGATTTCATTATTCAGTTCATCATAAGTGAGTGATCTGATATCCCTTTTCATTTAATTCCTTTCAATAACGCAGTAGAAAAAGCCGTCTCCCCCCATTGGTGACGGGAAAGTGGTTTTCGTTTCAACGGCGGTAAAATCGTTGTTTTCCGCCAAAAATCTTTCAACGACCTTTTCGTTTTCACGCTTGTTCAGCGTGCAGGTGGAATACAGAAGCCTGCCACCCTTCTTTAAATATTTTGAGGAGGTTTCAAGAATTTTAAACTGTATTTCGGGAAGTTCCTTAATGCTATCTAAATCTTTATACCTTATTTCGGGCTTTCTGCGGATAATTCCAAAGCCGCTGCACGGCACGTCACAGATAATTTTATCAGCCATTGGAAGCGAATCATTATAGACAGTGGCATCGTTTACAGCAGTTTCAATGCAGGTAAGCTTTAATCTTTCAATGCCCTGCTTTATCAATTCCACCCTTTGAGGGTGAAGCTCAAGGGCTAAAACCTTTCCTTTATCCCCCATAAATCCTGCGGCGGTGAAAGCCTTGCCGCCGGGAGCTGAGCAAACGTCCAGCACCGTATCGTTTTCTTTTATATCAAGCGCCTTTACGGCTTCGTAGCAGGACATATCCTCAATATGAAAAAGTCCGTTTTCAAAAGCTCTGCATCTATTGAGATCAAAAGCGGAGGTCATCATAACGAGATCGCCGATCATTTCGCCCTCGATACCGTCACAATTTAGCTCATACAAAAGCTCATCCGCGTCCACTACCGCTTTATTGGGAACGGCAAAAACCGGTGCGTTTTCGTTAAGGCAGGGCAAAAACGAATCAACGATATCCGCGCCATACGCCTTGCGCCACATATTTATGAGATGCTGAGGAACTGAATATCTGATACTCAGATCGTCAATTTCATCTAAATTGATTCTGTTCTCATCGATTTTATGTAAAACGGCGTTTATAAGCTTAGAATAGTAGCTGAGGCCGTTTTTATTGGCAAGCTCAACGCTTTCGTTTATGGCGGCGCTGGCAGGCACCTTATCCATAAAATAGAGCTGATAAACGCCCATTCTGAGAATAACGAGCACCTTAGGCTTCGGCTTTACGCAATGCTCGGAAATAATCTTATCAAGCGTTAATTTCCGCTCTGCAACGCCGTAAACCAGCCGTGTTATGAAAGCCTTAGAATTTTCCGTATCACTGATCGCCGTATCAAGCGCTAAATTTGAATAAGCGTCATCATAAAAAATTTTATATAAGGCTTCAAAGGCTATCTGTCTTGAATTTTTCATCGTCTTCTGTTAACCAAAATCAAAAGTCTTAAAAGCGTGGCAAGGGCTGAAGCAAGGGCGGCAACGTAGGTAAGCGCCGCGGCGGTCAAAACCTTCTTCGCGCCGTTGTATTCCTCGCCGACCAAAAAGCCGTTTTCGCTTATTACTCTGAGCGCGCGCGCTGAAGCGTTGAATTCAACGGGAAGCGTAATGAGCTGAAAAAGAGCAACCGCGCCGTAAAGAGCTATGCCTATATAAATAAGCGTTTCCGAGTAGATAAACATTCCGAAAAGCGCAAGCGGTATACCTAAAAATGAACCGAAGCGCGTAACGGGAATTATAAAATTGCGTATTTTCAGCGGAAAATATCCCTGCGCGTGCTGGCAGGCGTGACCCGCTTCGTGGCAGGCAATGCCGATGGCGGCAATGCTTCTTGAATTGAAAACGCCCTCTGAAAGGCAGATTTCCTTCGTTTTGGGATTATAATGATCGCTGAGCTTGCCTGAAATTCGCTTGATCCTAACGTCTGAAATGCCGTTAAGCTGTAAAAGCCTGTAGGCGGCGTCAGCACCGGTCATTCCTCTGGAGTTCATTACTCTGCTGAATTTGTTGTAATTTGAATTGACCTTATGCTGGCAGAACAGCGAAAAGATCAGAACAGGGATCATTATATAACCTGTCATGTAATATGCAAAATAACTTCCCATATCATTCTCCTATTTTTGCGCCAATTTTTATTTGGTTGCCCGCGAGAAAGGATTTGATATCCATTTTCTTTTTGCCGTCCGGCTGGATCTCAAGAATATCAATGCATTTTCCGTCCCCGCAGGAAACTGTGAGTACGTTTTTATTATTTACGATTTCTCCCGCTTCATTACCGGTTTCACCGCTTAAAACGGACTTGAGAATTTTAACGGTTTTGCCGTTTATTACAGTTGAAGCGGCGGGCCAAGTCTGAAGTCCTCTTATAAGATTGTGAATTTCAAAAGCAGATTTGCTCCAGTCAATCGCACTCATATCCTTGCTGATCATTGAAGCATAGCCGAAATCGCCCTCGGGTTGAGGCTTTGGGACAGCTTCGCCGTTTTCGATCAGAGTAAGCGCTTCAATAAGCGCGTCAGCACCGATTACGGAAAGCCTTTCAAAAAGCTCCTCCGAGGTCTCATTTATGCCGATTTCCATTTTCTTAACGAGAAGCATATCGCCCGTATCGATGCCGTCAGCCATTTGCATAATGGTTACGCCGGTTTCCTTATCACCGTTTATAACTGCCCACTGAATCGGTGCCGCGCCGCGGTATTTCGGAAGCAGTGAAGCGTGAACGTTAACGCAGCCGTATTTGGGATAATCAAGAATCTCTCTCGGCAGAATTTTGCCGTAGGCAACAACAACGATGACTTCTGGGGCTAATTCTTTTATTATTTCAAGCCCCTTGCCGTCCTTAAGCGTATTTGGCTGAAACACGGTAATACCGTGCTTTTCAGCAGCTACCTTAACGGGCGGCGGCGTTATAATTTGCTTTCTGCCCACCTTTTTATCAGGCTGGGTGAAAACACCCAAAACCTCGTGACCGCTTCCAATGAGCCTTTCAAGGCAAGGCACGGCAAAATCGGGAGTACCCATAAAAACTATTTTCATTGTTCTTCAATCACTCCGTCGGGAACGCGCGTAGTAAATAAAATTCCGTCCAAATGGTCAAGCTCGTGGCAGAAGGCTCTCGCTTTGAGACCCTCGCCTGTGAAAACCTGCCATTTGCCGTTTCTGTCCTGCGCTTTGACCTGAACCTTCATTGGGCGCACAGTAACGCCCCACTTTCCGGGAAGTGAGAGGCAGCCCTCCTGCTCGCGCTGTTCGCCCTCGCTAAGCGTGATTTCGGGATTGACAAGCTCCATAGGTCCTTCGCCGATATCGATTACTACTACTCTTTTAAGTATGCCAACCTGAACGGCCGCAAGACCAACGCCGTTTTCCTTATATAATGTTTCAAGCATATCGTCTATGAGTATGCCTAATCTGTCATCGAATTTTTCAACCTTTCGGCTGACTTTGTTAAGTATCGGATCGCCGAGCTTAACTACGTTTCTAAGTGCCATTTATATTCTCCTAAGATAAATCGTAAGGATTGAGATCAAGACTGACCGAAATATCCTTGAATTCTTTTATTTTACTTATTCTTTTCAAAATTTCGCTGAGCATTCTGCGAACGTTCTGTGAATTTCTGCATTTTACCGCTAGCCTGTATCTGAAATTATTATTCATTTTGCTGATCTTTGCCGGGCTTGGGCCGAGAACGATCAGCTTTTCGTTTTTATACTCGTTACCGTTCAGCTCAACGAGAAAATCAAAAAATTGCTTTGAGCATTTCAAAACGATGTTTTCGTCCTCCCCCGTAAAGGAAGCGGAATATATATCGCAAAACGGCGGATATGTAAGCGCTTTTCTCAGCGCGATCTCAGTTTCATAAAAGGATTTATAATCCTGATTGCCCGCAAATTCGATAATGGGATTGTTGGGGTTTACAGTCTGTATAACCGCCCTGCCCTTCTCATTTCGCCGTCCGCTTCTGCCGACCACCTGCGTGATGAGATCAAAGGATCTCTCATTAGAGGTATAATTCTCGTCGTAAAGCGAATTATCCGCGTTGACTACGCCGACCAAAGTAACGTTTGGAAAATCAAGCCCCTTCGCCACCATTTGCGTGCCAAGCAGAATATCGTAATCTCCGCTTGCGAAAGCGTCAAAAAGCTTTTGATGGCCGAATTTTCCCGCCGTGGTGTCCGCGTCCATACGAAGTACTTTCGCTTCCGGGAAAAGGAATTTCAGCGAATCCTCAATCCTCTGCGTGCCGTATCCGCTGTAGCGAATGCTGTTTTCGCCGCAATTGGGACAAATATGATCAAGCGGCTTCGTATATCCGCAATAATGGCACATCAGTCGGTTGTTGTAGCTGTGATAAGTTAAGCTGATACTGCAATTGGGGCAGGTCACAACGTGTCCACAGGAATTACAGGCTATAAATGTATTATAACCTCGCCTGTTAATCAAAAGTATCGTTTGCTTTTTATTATCAAGATTTTCCTGAATGAGCCTGCGTAAGGTCTCCGAAACGGAGGTTTTATTCGTTTTTGGCTCTGCTTTCATATCAACGGTGATGACCTCGGGAAGCTTAGCCTCGCCGTATCTTTCCGTCAGCTCACAAAGCTTATATTTGCCGTTTACGGCGGCTGAATAGCTCTCTACGCTGGGCGTAGCGGAGGTCATAAGAAACAGCGCCTTATTGTATTTGCATCTGTAATTGGCAACTTCCCTGGCGTGATAACGCGGCGTGCGTTCGCTTTTGTAGGTCTGCTCCTGCTCCTCGTCCATAATGATGAGACCGAGATTGTGAAGCGGTGCGAAAACTGCGCTTCGCGTGCCGATAACGATTTTGGCTTCTCCCCTGTTTGCACGCTTATATTCGTCGTTTCGCTCGCCGAGGGAAAGCCCGCTGTGAAACACGGCAACCGTTTTACCGTAGCGCTTTTGGAAGATTGAAAGCACCTGCGGCGTGAGCGCGATCTCAGGTACCATAACGATAACGTCTTTACCCATATCAACGGCCTTATCGATAAGCGAAAGATAGACCTGGGTTTTTCCGGAGCCTGTAACTCCGTACAAAAGCCCCGTTCCGCCGTTTTTATCAAGCATTTCTGCGTAGGTATCATAAGCCTTTTGTTGTTGTGCTGAAAGAATGATTTCCTTTCTTTCGCCCGTGTCGCTTACGTTCTTATAGGGATTGCGGTAAATTTCTTTATCGTAAATCTCGCAAACGCCGTATTTAACGAGATTTTTAACTACGGCTTCACCTACTGAGCAAAACTCACAGACCTCGTTAACAGCGGCAGTGCCAACGTCAAAAAGCAGATCAACAACGTTCTTTTGCTTCGGCGTCAGCTTTGGCAGCTCCTCCTCGTTTTCAATAACGAGGCGAACCATTCGGCTGCTTTTGTCGCCCACCTTATCGATACCTCTCGGGAGCATTTGCGTTAAACACTCATACGTGGTGCAAAAGCATCTTTCCTTTAGCCACAGAGCAAGGCTTACCATTTCCGGAGTTAACACGGGAGAGTTGCCCGCAACCGAGGAAATCTCCTTTAAATCGGTATTGATCGCCTCAAAAAGCTTCATTACTATGCCGTATCGTAAAACGTTTCCCTTGCCGAAGGGTACTTTAACTCTCGTTCCGACGGTTATTAACTTTTTTAAATCATCGGGAACGTAATAGTCGTAGTCCGAATCGTAGTTGAAAAAGGTTTTTTCAACGGCAACTGTAGCGATAAGCCTTATCATTTATTCTCTGAAATAAGGGTGTCCGGCTCTTCAACAACGTATTTTCCGTTGAGAATATCATCTATAGCAAGAGAAACCGTTTTCGTATCAAGCAAAACTTCTCTTTTAACAGCGTCCTCACGGATCTCTCTTGCTCTTTTAGCCGTGCCGATAACAAGGCTGTATCTGCTGTTGCAATTCTTTAAAAGCTTCTTTAAATCTGGGTTAAACATAGTAATTTCTCCTTATTACATATTACGTTTTTTTAATTCATTGTTAAGTATTTCATTTATTTCCTCAACGGCCTTTGAAAGCTCGTTGTTGACTACAGTGTATTCAAACAGAGATGCGCATTTTACTTCGTCCTCTGCAATTTTCATTCTGCTTTTTATGGCTTCATCGCTTTCCGTATTTCGCTTGATAAGCCTTTTTTTCAATGTTTCCATATCGGGCGGCATAAGAAAGATAGAAACTGCGTCAGGGCAGCGCTTCATAACCTTTTGCGCGCCTACCCGTTCAATAATAAGAAAGCAAATCTTGCCCGATTCGATCATCCTCTTAGCGGGAGCGGCGGGAGTGCCGTAATACTTTCCGGCGTAGCTTACGTATTCGAGAAATTCATCGTTTTCGATCATTTCTTCGAATTCCTCTTTGGAGTGAAAATAATAATTCACACCGTTTTGTTCTCCATCTCTCGGAGTGCGGGTGGTGGCGGAAATGGATTCGCAAACGTCGCTTCTAACCTTTTGAATTTCTCTGAAAACTGTATCCTTTCCGCAGCCGCTGGGGGCGGAGAGGATAACCATCATACCTTTTTGAGCCATATTACACCTCCGCGCCGAGCCTTGCGGCGATCTGCTTAAGATCCATATATGACAATATCACGTTGTCTGAATCCGTGATGATAACGCTCATCGTTTTTCTGCCGTGGGTGGCGTCTATAAGACTGCCGTTCGCCTTAGCTTCCTGAACGATTCGTTTAACGGGGGCAGATTCGGGGCTTACTATGGAAATGATCCTGTCCGTATTCACAAGATTTCCGAAGCCGATATTAACTAAATTCATATTGCTTCGCCCCTTATTCTACGTTCTGAATCTGCTCACGGATCTTTTCGATCTCTGCTTTGATATCAACGATCTTTCGGGCGATCTCAACATCGTTCGCCTTTGAGCCGATGGTGTTTGCCTCGCGATTGATCTCCTGAACGAGGAAATCCATTTTTCTGCCTACAGGCTCGTTGCTTTCAAGGAAATTATTAAGCTGTTCAATATGAGAGCGCAGGCGGACTGTTTCCTCAGCTACCGCAACCTTATCGGCAAATACGGCAACCTCCTGAAGTATTCTGCCCTCATCAAGGGAAACGTCGCCGAGAAGCTCGTGAACACGCTCAACAAGCTTTTGATTGTAAAGGCGGACTGTTTCGGGCGAACGCTCCTCGATATAGGAAACGTTTTCGAGAATATTCTGACCTCTTGAATAAATATCAGCCTTCATCTTCGCGCCTTCCGTTTCGCGCATGGTGATGAACTTTTCGATAGCTTCATCCGCAACGGCTTTCGTCAAGCTCCAGAGCTTATCCTCGTCTTCCTCAGCCTTTTTCGGGATAAGCACCTCGGGATAATGGGAAATAGAAACTGCTCCGAAGTCCTCGCGCAGATTGTACTCTGCGGAAAGCTCCTTCAGCGCCTTAACGTAGGCGGAAGCAAGCGTGTGATTGATAACCACCTGAGCGTTATCGGTATTCAGCGCTTCGATAGTAACGTAACAATCCACCTTGCCGCGGGAGACCTTAGAGTTAATATGGGATTTCAGCTTTTCCTCAAGAAAGCCGTACTGCCTCGGCAATCTGCAGGAAAATTCAAAATATCTGTGATTTACCGATTTGATTTCAACGGTGATAACGTATCCGTCTGTTTCGGCAAAGGCTCTGCCGAAGCCCGTCATTGATCTTATCATAACCTGTTCCTCAAAATATATAGTATTATTGGTAAAAATTATAAGACATTATTTATATGTAGGTCAATATTTTGTTAACAAATTATTTACAATATTCATAATTATTTAACAATTAAAGCCTCCCCATTTAAAGGAAGGCTTTAATTCTTTGTATTTCACAAAGATGAATATATTTCGGCTATCGCTTTTGCTTTGTCCGCAACCATATCTGCGAGGTATCGGGGCTCGAGCACTTTGATTTTATTGCCATATTGCATTATCCAGCTCACCAAGCCGTCGCTCACGGCGGCGTTGATCTCCGTTTCAAAATGATCGTAGTCGGAAGCAGTGAGCGGGATTTTCACGCCGAACCTATCCATAATTTCCTCACGAAGTTCAAGATGACATAGAAGCTTTACTCTGTCGATCTCTCCGCTGAACATATTAAACATTTTAGAGGAATAATCAGCAGTATCAAAATAATTCTTATATTCACTGACTTCGGACATGGGTCTTACAGTCTCTTCAAGAAGTTCGATTTTTTTCATTCGATCAAGCCTCAGATTAAGGAGATTATCGTATTTGCCGCTGTTGCAAACGAGATAATAATGATCGTCTTTCCAAATCAAGGCGTAGGGCGAAACAGTAAAAGTCTTATTCGTGTAGTTTTTCTGGTTTTCCTTGTCTATATTTCGCCTTTTGTAATTGAATTTTACCTTTCGCTTTGCCTTGATCGCTTCATCAAGACTATCAATAACATAGTAAATTTCCTCGTTATCGCATTTCGTTGCGCTTTCGCAGTAAACCTGCGATTTCATAGATTTGGCCTGATTTTCCGAAACGAGGCTTTCAAGCTTTTCAATCAGCGCTTTCGTTTTATTCGGAGTAATGAAGCCGGCGGAGGAGACTGCGTCTATGAGCAGGCGAACCTCGGGTATCTCAAACTTTCTCGAAGCCATAATAAACCCGCTCTTCGGGGAGCGAACGGAAATCACGTCACAGCCGATTTGCTTAAGTGCCTCCACGTCAGCGTAAATGCTTTTTCGCTCCGCCTTTATCCCCTTTTCTTCAAGCATTGCGATAAGCTCTGAAGTGGAAACAGGATGCTCGTCGTCAGAATGCTCCTCAAGATATTTGTAAATAAATAAAGTTTTTAATTTTGACGTTTGCATAAAACCACCTCATAGTGGCATTATAGCATATTTAATCCAAGTTTTCAACTATAGTCCTGAAAATTGGACAGCAATCGGAAGAGCCGCTTACGCCGTCCTCCGTCATAACTACTATTGCGTATCTTGGCTCATTATAAGGATAAAAACCCGCAAACCAAGTGTTCAAAATTTCTTTGCCGTCCACAAATATTCCGCTTTGAGCGGTTGAGGTCTTCCCTGCCGAATTGTTATCGTATTCCGCCGCCGAACCTGTTCCGTTCGTAACAACGTAGCGCATATATTCCTGAAGCGTTTCAGCCGTTTTCTCGCTTATGATCCTTTTCGCGGCGTGGGCAGGAAATCGGGTAACTTCGCCGTAACCGTTGGCCTCTCCGAAAAGCACGTTCGGCGAAATGTATTTTCCTCCGTTTGCGATAGTCGCCACAACTGAAGCGAAATGAAGCGGTGTTGTGGTGAGCTTGCCCTGCCCAAAACCGATCAGCGCAAGCTGACCTTTGGAGCGTAATTCGGATTCATCGGGAAAATTCCCGTTCGTAACATTCCAAGCGTCAGCAAGCCCTGTGCTTTCACCAAATCCAAAGCTTTCAGCGGTTTTATACACCTTTTCATATCCAAGCGCAAGCGCGAGATTTATAAAATAGCAGTTGCATGAATTTGCGAGTGCTTCCTTGATCGTCTGCAAACCGTGTTCCCTTTTATGCTGGCAGGAAAAAACAGTGTCCCCAACGGTTATTTCGCCCTCGCAATTGTAGATAGGATTTAGCTTATTTTCAAGAGCGCAGGCTGAGATCACCAGTTTGAAAACGGAGCCGACTGTGTAGGGATTAAAGGCGCGGTTCAGGTAATCGTTTGGCTTGCTGCAGGATGCAAGAACGTCACCCGTTTGAATATCGAGAACCACCACAGCGCCTTTATTCATTTTCTCAGCAGCAGCTTCAACGGTTTCCTGAATTTTCGTATCAATAGTGAGCACTGCTCCAAATTTAGAGGAGTAATTATTATCAAGCACCGTGCCCTCATCGCCGTCAAGAAGTCTCCCGATTGCGTCGATCGCAAAATTAACAGTCTTCGAACCAATATGATCTGAATACAGCTTCTCGCAATCAGTAATCAAATGAATCGCCAAGGTGTTATCATCGTGGCGATTTTTCGTATTAAAAATTTTAATGTACTTGCAGGAGGAGTAATTTTCAATTCTTTTGATTACGGGATAGCCCTGCCTGAGTTCATCTATGATCTCGCTTCGCTGTGTTTTATCAAAAAGCAATTCCAGCTCCGAGAGGCATTTTTCAGTTGGGCGTATCACCGCCGCAAGCCCTTCGCTTTTATTCGTAAGCTTTTTGAAATTTCTGTCATAAACGGTTGGATAAAGCTTATCAATTGTAAGCGTATAGCTGTTATACGTTGACGATACGGCAAACTTTCCGCTGAAAATGATGTATCCGAGCCTGCCGATTATTGCGGTAAACGCAAAACAAACCGTAACTACGAACGTAATAAGCCTTTTTTTCATGAAAAAACACCCCTGTGTATTATTAACAGGGGTGAATAATTTAATCTTTTTTTCTTCTGAAAATCGCGTAGGGAGAAAGGGACTGCGAACAGTTGAAGGAATAAACGTCGGTAGCTTTATTGGCGGCGGGAACAAATTCACCGTCGTTTTCATTATAAAGCTCCTCAACAGTAACCGTGAAAGGAAGCTTAAAGGGCTCGACTACCTCAAGCGTTTCACCCTCAAAAAAGCGGTTACGCTGATCGACTGTTACTCTGCCATCCTTTTGCTCCTTAAAGAGGGCGCAAACGTCCCAGTTCCTTATGTAGCCGCCGTTGTCGGTAACCTGCCCGTTCTCGATCTTGCCGAAGTTAAAGCCCGTTGTATAGCCGCGGTGGCTCATTTTTTCCATTTCGTCCAGTATCCATTGAGAGGGCTTAAAATCCTCCCGCGGATCGCGGAGATATTCGTCAATAGCGGCTCGGTAAGCGTTTGTGACTATCGCCGTGTAGTATTCACTCTTGGCTCTGCCCTCAATTTTGAAGGAATCAACACCCGCCCGAACAAGCTCGGGAATATGCTCGATCATACAGAGATCGCGGGAGTTGAAAATATAAGTTCCCTCTTCCTCCTCATTGATTGGGAAATACTGACCCGGGCGCTTTTCCTCAACAATGTGATATTTCCAGCGGCAGGGCTGAGCGCAATCGCCTCTGTTGGCGTCTCTGCCTACCATATAATCAGACAGGATACAGCGGCCGCTGAAGCTCATACACATCGCTCCGTGAACGAAAACCTCGATCTCAAGGCTCGGATCGGTCTTATCACGAATCGTGCGGATCTCGTCAAGGGAAAGTTCGCGGGCTGTTACAATTCGCTTCGCGCCCATTTCGAAAAACGCGTTCGCCGCCTGATAGTTTACGATACCCGCCTGCGTAGAAATATGGATATCAACGCCGGGCGCGTATTTTTTCGCAAGTGTAAGAACGCCCATATCGGCAATGATCAGCGCGTCAATGCCAATATTTTCCGCGTGCTTCAAAAAATCGGGAAGAAATTCTATCTCGCCGTTTCTCGGCAGCGTGTTGCAGGTTAGATATAATTTTTTTTCGTTTTTGTGAACGAAATCTACGGCGCTTTTCAGCTCATCGCTGCCGAAATTTGCGGGATTGGTTCGCATTCCGAACATCGAACCGCCAACGTAAACGGCGTCAGCGCCGAATTTGACTGCTAACTTTAATCTTTCAAAATCGCCCGCGGGCGAAAGTAATTCCGGGATCATCATAATAAATACGGAGCAAATCTCCTGATTTTTTCTTTAAATTCAGTATTATTCTTAGCTGTGTAGAGATTCTTTTTGTTATCGTGGAAGAAGAAATAATCGTCTGTATTTTCCGGCCAGAGCACGGCTTTAATAGCGTCTAAGCCGGGATTGCAGATCGGACCTTCGGGAAGTCCCGATACCAATGAATCATTATTCGTGTTGTAATACTTAAGATAGTATTCCGCGGTGTGGGAAGAGCTGGAGGTAAGCGAAGGCTTTACCTTATTCTTGATATAGTCAGCAGTGGAATTACAGCCGAGGGTCGGGAAATTTACCTTATCTCTTAAACGGTTTTCAATAATTCCCGCAATCGTGGGCATTTGCTTCGCGTTGGCCGCCTCTGCCTGAACGATGGAAGCGATAATGATTACCTCATCCATAGTGTATCCAAGCTCCTTGGCACGCTCTCTGAATTCATCAGTTATCTTGGCTTCTGTGTTTTTCAAGAAGGTTTCAACCGTGCTGGAGGGTCCCTGACCTATATAGAAATTATAAGTGTCCGGGAATAAATAGCCCTCAAGCCTGTATGGTATGGTTTCTTTAGGATTACGTGATGCAACAAGCGAATAAGAGGTAAATTCCGTGGACTGAATAACCGAAAGCAAAGCCGCCTTATCCTTGCAGACCTCGTTATCAACCAATTTCTTAACGATATCGGCAACGGTGTAGCCTTCGGGGAAAGTCAGCGTGACTGTTTCGGCGGTTTCGGCTTCCCCAAGCATAGCGATCAGCATATTTTCAACACCCATTTTGCCGTTCAGATAATACGTTCCCGGCTCAAAAGGTCCGTCAAGAGAAGTCTGCCTTGAAAGCAGCATCGTTTCAAGCTTAACCAAAATCTTGCAGAAATTCTTGCAGGTAACAAGTCCGTTATCCGCCAAAATATCAATAGCTTCACTGGGGTCGGTTATACGCTGAGTGTAGCTTACCGTAATGCTTGTCTGGGATTTCGTCATTCCGAAAACGTCGTTAAGGCAGAATATCGCGTAAACCGAAAGCAGCATTGAGAGCGCGATAACGATAATAAAAAACATATAGGTGGAGAGAACGGTATTTCCCCTTCTTCTCCTTTTCTTGGTTTTCGCCGCGGCGGGAGCTCCGGGGTTCTTATTCTCTCTTATGATCTTTGCGTAATCCTCGTTTGAAAAATATATGTCCTTACTTCCGGTATCGGCGTCAACCGGATTGAGTCCGGACTCGTTGGTTTCAAACTTATCACTCATATTTTTTAACCTCCTATAAGCTGATTATTTCACGTTCAGTTACGATGAAGTCAACGGCTTTATCGTGCTGCTCCACAGGCAGTGCTTTACTCAAACAATCATTATAGCACAAACCAACTGAAATAATAATAAACTTTTTCAAAAATTTATCGTAATACCCTTTTCCGTAGCCGAGCCTGTAGCCGCTTTTATCAAAACTGAGAGCGGGAACAAGGCAAACGCAATCTGAAAAGCTATCAACTTTTTCGCATAATTCAGTATTTGGCTCGCGAATTCCAAAAGAGCCAACGGAAAGCTTTGAAAGCAAATCAATATAGTAAAAATCCATATTACCGCTTTTATCAGCGCATCTCGGAAGCGCAACATTTTTGCCGTCTGCCAAAGCTTTTTTAATGATTCTATCAGCATTTATCTCGTCTTTCAGCGCGGCGTAGCAAAGCAAAAGCTTGGCGTTTTTATAAAGCTCAGAATTCAAAAAGTTATCGCATATCTGCCTGTCTTTTACTTCCTTATCGGCAAGCGTCTTGCGCTTTTCGCGGTAATACCGCCGAAGCTCGCTTTTTACCTGCATTGTATCGCGCTTCTGACAGCCTCAGCTTCAGCTTCACCAACAAGCTCTTTAACGATTTCAAGACCGAATTCAACGGCAACCCCCGCGCCCTTTGCGGTAATATACTTGCCGTCGGTAACAACGTGGTCACTTGAAATAACGGCGCCCTCTAAGGCTTCCTCAAAGCCGGGATAGCAGATAGCGTTTTTGCCCTTCAGCAAGCCCTTGTGGCCGAGAATTGAAGGTCCTGCGCAGATAGCACAGATAAGCGCGCCGCACTCTACGGCTTCATCTATAGCCGCCTGCACGATTCCCGATTTTTCAAGGTTAATAACACCGGGCATACCGCCGGGAATGACTATAGCCTCAACGTCCGTAAATTTAAACTCAGCAGAAGTGATATCAGCCTTAACGGTAATTCCACAGGATGACGTTATAAGCTCCTTATCTATTCCAACGGTTGTAACACCCACCTTGGCGCGGCGAAGCATATCGATAGGCGCCATAGCCTCAATAATCTCAAATCCGTCCGCAAGAAAAACGTAAACCATATATTTTACCCCTTTTATCTTATAATCCCTGTTGATCCGATCGGCAGATCAAGCGCTGAAAATATCATACCCTTCGGGAATTCATGATCGCTTCCCTCATATAGGTATTCTATAATTTCGTTGATTTCGTCAAATTCGATTTTATTCTGAAATTCGCCATCTGAATAAAGCCTCGTTTCAAAGCCGTGCTTTGAATAAAACTCAAAAAGTCCGTCATTTGCGGGAATGAGCCAAAGGAAATCCCTCATATGCTTCTTTGCTTCGCTTATAAGACTTGATGAATAGCCATGTTTTCTGTATACCTCAGCGGTGCAAACGGCGTAAACGTACTTGCCGTTATACTCAGAGTATTTACAATCCACAAGGAAGAGCATTGAAGCAAGGGTATCGTCAACGAAAAGACCGAGGCAGGAATAATTCTTACATTCATCAATAAAGAATTCAATATCCTCCCTGCTGTCACCGAATACACTTGACCAAAGTGAAATTATCTGTTCTCTATCCTCAGTGAAATCAATCCTCATAAACAGCTAATTCCTTTTTAAGCCAAATCGCCGGGTGGTAGGACTGTTTTGCTTTTCTTAAGCCCTCAAGACCTAAATCCTCTTCCCTGTTGACGAACTCATAGCCGTCCTCGGCAAGTCTCTTTGCAAACTCCTGATTGATGATAGCATATGCTCCGTGCATTTCCGCAGGGGCTTTTTCAAAGTGGGAAACGAAGCACTTATCACTCAACGGCTCACCGTAAGTATAGGCGATGGCTTTAGAGTTTACTCTTATGATACCGCCCTTGAAACCGAGCTTTTTATAATTCTCAAAGCCTGTTAAAACGGCTTCAAATTCAAGAGAATAGTCGGCATCGTTTTCGTCCTTATCAAATATCCAATTTGTATGAAGCTCGATACAGTCGGCGATATTCTCCTCAGTGATCTCCTCATACTGCCAATCGAGATTATTTTTCTTAAAATTCGTTATATGATTACGCTTGCCGTGATATTTCTTGCCGTGAAGCTCGGCAAGATCGGATACGTTATAAATATAATCGTTGCAGCCGTCATCGTAAACGTATCTGAATTTATTCGGAAACGCTTCTTCAAGCATAGTTTTATAGCTTTCGGTAACGCCGTATATTCTTGGCTTGATCCCAAAGCTTTTCGCATCGTCAATGATCTGCTGTACGGCATCCTTGAAATCGCCTTTTCCGATAGGAAGGGAGTAAGACACGTCCTCGTCTTTTCCCCAGCGGCAGATAAAATAATCCTTATAGTGGGCGATAACGGTTTTATACGCCGTATGCCAAAGATACGAAGTTCCGAAGGTGTATTCACAGTTCATACTGTGGGCGTGGGAAAAGCATTCCTGTACCCAGTCGATATCGTTAATATCCGGTGTTTTAAATTTTAACATAATTCCTCTTTAACTATTTCAACGATTCTTGAATGTATCACGTCTATAGGCAGCGGCTTTTCTCCGTCTGAGCAGGCTATCACCTTCCAGCCCTGCTTCTCTGCCGTGTACAGCGCCGCCTGACGGCATTTTTGAAGAAAGTCAACGTCTACCTCGTGAACGTCCTTTTTGCTCTCATTTCCGCCGTAGCGGGCCGTCATCAGCTTTTGGGATATCTCTACGGGCATATCAAGGTAGATAACAGCGTCAGGCTTCGGAATACCTATCTTGTTATACTCGAAATCAGCGCTCCAATCAAGGTAAGCGTCCCACTGCTCCTTGGGAATTTTTTCCATCTGGTAGATAGAATTGGACGTGGCATAGCGATCGGCAAGGATCACCGTGCCCTTTTCATAATCCTTTCCCCAGTTTAGCTTATAAGAAGCAAATCTGTCCACAGCGTAGAAGGCTCCCGCAGCGTAGGCATTAACGCTGTCTGCCGACGAGCCGAACTCTCCGCCGAGATACATTTTAACAAGGGTGCTGGAGGGGCTGTCGTAATCTGGAAGCTTGATTTTCTTGTAATCAACGGAGTTGGCTTTGAAATGATCCTCCAATAGCTTGACCTGCGTTGATTTACCGCTTCCGTCAAGCCCCTCTATAATAATTAATTTTTTCATTGATCTTTTCTTTTAACTTTCCTTTTGTTTCCGTGTTCGTCAACGATATACGTATTTTCGAGCTGCCCTACAAGGCTTTCCTTAAAGCTGTCAATATAAAGGCGGCGAAGCTTTGCCTGTTCCTCTTTTTCGGGATCGGTAAGCCCTTCAGCCTTTGATTTTCGGGCAAGCTCATTTATTCTGTCTATCTGTTCTTTAGTAACCATTAGTCTAAAAAGTCCTTTAATCTCTTGCTTCTGCTGGGGTGGCGAAGCTTTCTGAGCGCCTTAGCCTCGATCTGGCGGATACGCTCACGGGTAACGTTAAACACTCTGCCTACTTCTTCAAGTGTCTTGGGATTGCCGTCCTCAAGACCGAAGCGGAGCGCAAGCACCTTTTCCTCTCTTGGAGTAAGCGTTTTAAGCACGTCCGCAAGCTGTTCTTTGAGTAGGCTCATTGAAGCCGCATCATCGGGCGGAAGCGCGTCATCATCGGGGATGAAATCGCCGAGGTGGGAATCTTCTTCCTCACCGATGGGTGTTTCAAGGGAAACGGGCTCCTGCGCTACTCGGAGAATTTCACGCACCTTATCGGTGGGCATTTCAAGAAATTCAGCGATCTCTTCAGGGCGCGGCTCTTTTCCGTTTTGATGAAGCAGCTGGCTGTTTGCCTTTTTCACTTTATTGATCGTTTCCACCATATGAACTGGGATTCTTATTGTTCTGGCCTGATCGGCAATGGCGCGGGTGATCGCCTGTCTGATCCACCATGTGGCATAGGTTGAAAACTTAAAGCCCTTCGTGTAGTCAAACTTATCTACCGCTTTGATAAGACCCATATTGCCCTCTTGGATAAGATCAAGGAACTGCATTCCCCTGCCAACGTATCTCTTAGCGATACTTACAACGAGGCGAAGGTTTGATTCTGCAAGTCTTTTCTTGGCAACAGGATCGTCATCGGCAATTCTGATAGCGTACTCGATCTCCTGCTCAGGCGTGAGAAGCGGAACGCGGCCGATCTCCTTAAGATATACTTTAACGGGATCGTCCATAACCGCGCTGTCGCTTGTACCGATAGCGTCAACACCGTCCGTATCCTTGGGAAGATCAACTTCAAGGGTGATACCGTCAAGCGCTTCGGCAGAAAAGTCATCTATAATGCTGATATTGGAGCCGTCAATAAGATCGTTGAGTTTTTCAAGCTCGTCCACGTCAAGATCCATTTCAACGATAAGGTTATCTATCTCCTGGGCAGTTAAATGGCCCACAGCCTTGCCCTTTTCAACGAGCTTTTTAAAGGCGTTATTCTTTTTTTCCTCAGCAACTGATTGAGTTGGTGTAAGATTGATTTTGTTATCCATAGTGTACTCCTCTTTATGTATTTCCAAATGCTTTTCTGAATTCATCGTCATCTAAAACGGAGGCGGTTTTATCGTTCTTTTTACCGTGTTCCGAGGTAATGACATTTAAACAATCTGTAAATTCCCGTTTCGGATCAGCGCTTTCCTTTCCTCTTGCGAGGATTCCCGAAAACCTGCCGGTTTCGTCAACGGTGAGCTTGTCCCCAAAATTGATGAGATCAACGGCAATGCCGCTTCTTATGTTTTCGCAAACGAGATCGAATATTTTTCTTGTAAAGCCCTGAGTCAGCACGTCAGGGGAAAAGCCGTTTAATATTTTATAACAATCGGGATATTTTATCAACAGGAAAATTAATCTTTCCTCAGCCTTCAGCTTCTTAACTGACGAGCCGCTGTCGTAGGAGATCTTCGCGTTATCCCTGATACTGTCATTCACTACCTTTTTATACTCCGCTCTCTTCTTTGATCTGGCGTTTTTTCTGACGTAATCATCAAGCTGAGCGCTGAGATTTCGTTTATCGATTCCAAGCTCTTCCGAAAGGCGTGAAACGTAGAGGTCTTTTTCAACAGGTGAAACGTCCGCAAGAAGCTTAACGATATCGTTAACGAAATCTATTTTTCCCTGAGTGAGATTCAGATTATGCTTTTTTCTTATTTCAAGTATCTTGAATTCAAGATCGCTTGCCGCACCCTCCAGCATAGCGCCGAATTTTTCCGCGCCAACGTTTTTGATTATTTCATCCGGGTCTTTGCCGTATTGCAGCGCGGGAACTCTTATTTTAAGGCTCGTCTGCTTAAATAGCTGTATCGCCTTTTCTACGGCCTTCTGCCCCGCTTCATCGGCATCATAGGCAAGTATCACCTCGTCGGCATATCTGCTTATCAGGCGTACCTGCTCGCTTGTAAGCGCCGTTCCGCAGCCCGCCACGGCATTGGTAAAGCCCGCCTGATGCATAGCGATAACGTCCATATACCCCTCGCAGAGAATGAGCGTTCGCTTGCCGCTGTCCTTTGCGAAATTAAGGCCAAACAACTCGTTGGTTTTTTTATAAGCCAGCGTGTCGCCGGTGTTTATATACTTCGGCTTGCTGTCATCAAGCACTCTGCCGCCGAAGGCGATCACGTTTCCGTAAACGTCAATTATCGGGGTCATAACACGGTTTCGGAAGTTATCGTAACAGCCCTTGTCGCTTCTTCGGGCTAAACCCGCTTCAACAAGCTCCGATTCCGAAAAGCCCTGAGCTTTAAGCGCCTTGGTAAGTTCTCTCCAGCCGTTGGGAGCAAAGCCGAGACCGAATTTTGTAATTGTTTTTTTTGAAAGTCCCCTATTAAGATAATAGCTTAATGCCATTTGACCATCCTCGCTCATAAGGCGGGAATTAAAGAATTTCGCCGCCTGGCGGTTGGCTTCAAGAATACGGCGTCTGCGTTTTGAAAGGCTGTCGTCAAAGCCATCAGAGGGCATCTGCATACCTGCTCTTTCAGCAAGCGCGCGCACAGCGTCCGTATAATCAAGGTTTTCAATTTTTCTGATAAAGGTTACCGCGTCTCCGCCGGCTCCGCAACCGAAGCAGTAGAATGACTGGGTTTCGGGATAAACGGTGAAGGACGGCGTTTTCTCATTGTGAAACGGGCAAAGCCCGGTCAGCGTGCTTCCGCGTTTTCTTAAAGTAACGTAAGTTGAAATTATGTCTTCAATATCGGTTTTATATCTAAGCTCCTGTAAAAATGAATCGTTGATCGGCACAATTTCAACTCCTTTCTATGATTAAAACATTTAGTCTATCGAGAATTTCGGCATGAACAACTCGTTATATTTTTTTAGAGCGAAGGTATCGCTCATACCGGCTATGTAATCGCAAACGGCTCTTTCGGTTCCCTCTTCATCAGCGATCTTTACATAAACTTCCGGCATTAAATGTGAATTTTCAGCAAAGAATAAAAACAATCTTTCAACGATATTTTCCGCTTTTTCATCTTCTCTTTTGCAGATACCGCAGGTGTAGACATTTTTATACATAAAATCGCCGAGTTCGCCGAACGCATCTGCAAAATCATTGCTGAGCCTTATTTCATCATCGCTGTTTTCAACGGCATTAAACACAAGATTGTTTATGCGCTCCGACTTTCTGTTACCTAAAATATATCGCAAGTGATGGGGTATTTCTTCCTCATTCATAACTCCCGCGGCTACCGCGTCATCAATATCGTGGTTGATATAAGCTATTTTATCGGCAAGGCGGATTATCTGCCCCTCAAGGGTAAAAGCTTTTTCGCCCGTTGTGTGGCAACCGATACCGTTGATGACTTCTCCTGTCAGATTAAGCCCTTTGCCGTTTTTTTCTATTTTCGTAACTACGCGAACGCTCTGCTCAAAATGCTTGAAATCAATGCCTGAAACGGATTTCAGCGCTCGCTCTCCCGCGTGACCGAAGGGCGTGTGTCCAAGATCATGACCAAGCGCCACGGCTTCAGTTAGATCCTCATTCAGGCGAAGCGCCCTTGCTATCGTTCTCGCTATCTGGGCTACCTCGAGGGTATGGGTAAGCCTCGTTCTGTAATAATCACCATCGGGAGCAAGAAACACCTGTGTCTTATGCTTAAGCCGTCTGAAGGATTGGGAGTGGATTATCCTATCCCTATCCCTTTGAAA
Source organism: Eubacterium sp. (assembly GCA_022511205.1). Lineage (GTDB taxonomy): Bacteria > Bacillota > Clostridia > Oscillospirales > Acutalibacteraceae > Eubacterium_R. The sequence goes on from JAFLRY010000001.1 coordinate 38,016, forward strand.
GCAGGTCCTTATGGAGCATTCTTCCTCGGGAATGGCTCGTCCAACTGATTTTGCGGATAAGCAGGCTTTTTCGGATAAAGTCAGTCTTTCGTTATTTTCCGCACGTTCTCTGATAATTTTATCCAAAATATCACCCTTTTATTACTTCTCATATTATTTATACGCAATATAGTGCATAATTCCTTTATAAATCTTAAATTTTTTAGCTTGACTGCGCAATTTCTAATTGTTATCATCAAATAGAGGTGTTGATAAATGATTTATTTCGCAATCGCCGCGGGAATTTTGTTGATCGCTCTGTTCTGCCATTATCAAAATAATACAATCGACGTTACTGAGCACACGGTTTTCAGCGATAAGATCGGTGAAAGCGTTAAGCTCGTTCACCTTTCGGATCTTCATTCAAAGCCTTTTTTCAAAGTTATTGATATCACGAAGGAATTGAAGCCCGATATTATAATGATCACGGGCGATTTTATAAACGATCGCTGTAAAAGAAAAGATAAAATGCTTGAATTCGGAAAGGAACTGCTGAAAATCGCTCCCGTTTTCTATATTACGGGTAATCATGAGCGCAGACTTGAATGCTTTGACGAGCTTATGAAGGAGCTTAAAAATACGGGCTTCACGGTTTTGCTGAATGAAATATCTGAAATAAAGGTAAACGGAAATCTCATATCTGTGCTGGGGCTTGATGAAAACCAGGCAAGCTTCGAAGCGTACAGCGAAAGAAAAAAAGGGATCTTTGAATATAAAGATATGAGGCCGTACTTTGAAGAATTTGATCTACACGGTGGCTTTAAGATCGTGCTGAGCCATTTCCCCGAAGATTTTGAAGCAGTAAAGGAAATGAATTATTCGCAGTATGATTTTGATATTCAGCTTTCAGGCCACGCCCACGGGGGACAGTTTATCCTTCCCTTTATAGGCCCTGTATTCAGCCCCGGGCAGGGCTTTTTCCCCAAATACGCCAGAGGGGCTAAAGGCGAAAAACCGAAGCTTATCATCAGCCGAGGGCTTGGTAATTCGGAATTTCCGCTAAGGCTTTTTAATCACCCTGAAATAAATGTTATAACGCTTATGAAACCGCAGAAATAACTGCGGTTTATTTTTTATACCTTTGCGAATTTTTCGCCGATAACTGTAAGGGAATACTGCCCGTTGCTTGTATCAACGAGCTTATCGTTCAGCGCAGAGACTTTCTCTTGCTTCAGTGAAAAAGTCACTGTTATCTTATCGGCAAATTCGGTGTTTTCAATATTCGCGCCGTAATCGCCAAGCAGAATATTAAGCCCGTCATAGAACGAGTAATTCACAGAAACGGAGCATATCGAGCAAGGCGCCATAGTGATCATTCCGCCGGCCTCAACCGCAATTTTAGAGCCGTGGGAATACGCCCGCACGAGACCGCCCGCGCCGAGAAGCGTTCCGCCGAAATATCTCGTAACGACAACACAAACGTCAACGAGACCGTTTTTGAGTATAACGTCCAGTACGGGTACGCCCGCAGTGCCTGACGGCTCGCCGTCATCGCTATATCTCTGTATATTATTTTCTTTTAATACGTAGGCGTAGACGTTATGGGTAGCGTCCCAATGCTTGGATTTGATCTCATTAATAAATGAAACCGCTTCGTCCTGGGTTTTGACAGGCTTAACGTATCCTATAAACCTTGATTTCTTTTCAATGAATTCGTCTGAGCTTTCGAATTCAACAGTTTTGTATTCCTTCATAGCGCACCGAAATAATTATGTAACAAAAAAGGCAACGTATAACGCTGCCTCGTTTGATTAGTTCTTTTTGCCGTATCTTCTGTTAAATCTATCTACACGTCCGCCGGTATCAACAAGCTTCTGCTTACCGGTATAGAAAGGATGACACTTTGAACAGATATCAACTTTAAGCTCGCTCTTGGTGCTCTGGGTTTCATAAACGGCGCCGCAGGCACATCTAACGGTGCAAGCCTGATATTTGGGATGAATTCCTTCTTTCATTCTTTTCACCTCTTTGCAATAATGTCATAGCATTTGGAATGATAACACAATCAAATTGAAAATGCAAGTGTTTTTTTAAAATTATTTATAACGGCAGACTTTTCCGAGACAGAATGAGTAAAGAAGCGCCTCTTTTACCCTTTTTCCGAGGGTTTTCGCAACAGCCTTTTTGTAAAAAGCGATCTGATTTTCATACATAGAAAGAAGCTGATTTTCGCTTTTTACCCTATCCGTCTTATAATCAACGAGAACAAGCTCACCGTTTTCCTCAAAAACGCAGTCGGAAATACCTTGGATCAGCACTTCCTCATCACTGTCTATATCCTCTATTTCTCTCAGCTTCACGAAGGAAGATATTTTAAGCTCTCTATAAATCTTATCAGATTTGAAAAGCCTTTTTGAGAAATCGGAATCAAACAACATTTTCAATTCTTCCCTATTTAGACAATCAGCCTGCGCGTTCGTAATAAACGCATTATCCGCAAGGCGCGCGATCTCCGCTTCAAGATTTCTCTTTGCGCCCGCATAATCGCAAAACTGCATAAAGGCGTGCATTGCCGTTCCCTTTTCGGCAGGGGTCATCTCGCCGTCATTCATAAAGGCGGGCTTTGCCGAAGCAAAGTAATCAAAGCTTTTTATGCTTTCATCGAGCCCAGAAGCCGTTCTTTTTGCCGCCGCGCGGGAAAGTGCGGCATTTTCATATTGATATGCGAGCTTATCGGCAATTTGGGAAATGATGCCTTCATTCGGCAGAGACTTTTCATCGGGCTGGTTTTCGGCGATCTCATCTACTGAATCGATTATCTCAACGTCAAGCGGAAAATCAGCGGCAATGGTTTTAATGCCGATATCCGTGTAGCTTCTGAGCCCGCCACCATCTTGATGAAGCAGAGCGGCAAGTAAAAGATAGTCGCCGTCACTCCTAATTTTTAAGCAAAGATAAGGGCTTACGCCGCCGTCACTTATCTTTGAAGCAAGGGAATTGACTTTTGATTCAAGATTATCCACAGTAACGAAGGATATAAACTGTTCCTTTGCTCTCGTCATCGCAACGTAAAGCGTGCGCAGATTCTCGCTGAGCAGCGCAGATTTATTCTGTGTTCTCACCACCGCATACGGTATGGTTTCATAATCGTATAAGCGCTCCTCATTATGAACCTTAACGCCCAAGCCGAGAAACGGATTTAACAAAAGCTTTTCATTAAGGTCGCTCTTATTGTATTCACCCTGCGCGCCCGCAAGGATGACCACGGGAAACTCGAGACCTTTGGAATGGTGGATACTCATTATCGTAACGGCGTTTTCCGCGCCGGGATTGAGGGAAGCGCTCTCCACTCCCCTGTCGCTTTGAGCAACCTTATCTATATAGCGGATAAATGAAGTGAGTCCAACACTGTCGGACGAATCAAACGCCGCCGCAAGATCGATCAGCTTGCCGATATTACGGCATCTCTGCTCACCGTTTCCCAGCGCATTCACAAACGCGTAAACGCTTTTATATTCGCATATGTAGCGCACAAAATAGGAGACGGACATCGTGACGGCTACCTTTGAAAACATATCTATCTCATCAAGAAAACGGCGCACCTTTTCCGATTTTGAATTTATAACGCTGACGTACAGGCTTCCTTTAATACTATTCTCCGTTTTTATCTGTGCCAGCTCGTCCGCCGTAAAGCCGTATAGGGGCGACATCATAACGGAAAGAAGCGGTATATCCTGCATCGGATTATCAATAACTCTTAAAAGAGAAAGCAGGATTTTTATCTCATTGCAGTCAAAGAGATTTGATGAGTTCTCGCATATAACGGGAATACCGAAGGAGGTCAAGACCTCGTTATACTCCTTGATATGGCGCTTTGCGGAGCGAAGAAGTATCGCAAAATCGCCGAAGCGGATAGGTCTGTAGCCGTCCTTATCCTTAACAAGCTCTTTTGAATTCACTTTATTAAGGATCGTATTGGCGATATAGATCGCTTCGTTTCTGTCAAGGTCTGCTCGTTTCGTATTCTTTAGGATTTTGATTTGGGCGGAGGTTATGTCTTTATCCTCATAATCAGCGCCGTAATTGAGAAATTCGCTTTCGTTATAGTCTATCTCCCCCGCACGCTTGCTCATAAAGGCGGAGAAAACGAAGTTAACATAATCGCAAATATTCCTTCTGGAGCGGAAATTTCTGTCAAAAACGATCCTTGCGCTTTCCTCTTCTCCCTCAACGTAATCCTTATACTCATCTCTCTTTTTGATGAAAATATGAGGCATTGCAAGGCGGAAACGGTAGATGCTCTGCTTAACGTCGCCAACGGTGAAGCAGTTGTTGCCGTTTGAAAGCAAATTATAAATCAGATCCTGCGCTTCGTTCGTGTCCTGATATTCGTCTACGAGAATTTCATAAAAATTATTCGTCATATCAAGCGCAAGAGCAGACTTAACAGGCTCTCCGTTTTCATTTTGTTCCGCCAAAAGATTTATGGCAAAATGCTCGATATCGGAAAATGAATAACCGTTTCGCTCTTCTTTTAGGGCTGATAATTCCCGGTCTACGGCTTCAATCAGCTCGCAAAGCTTGATAAGAACAGGATAAAGCTCCTGCATATCATTGGCGTGATCCTCAGTTAAGGCGCAGAAAAATGGTTTTAGATCCTTGTTTACTATCGATTTATAGATATCACGCCTTGCCGCCAAATCGGCTTTGACAGGAGAAATATAGCCTCTTTTGCTTGCGAGGGTGGGAAACTTCACGTTTCCGAAGGCTGTTACAAGCGCATCCCAACCATTGCTGATATTGCTTAAAAGATAATCATAAATTCTTAGGTCATCGCTGAGGTTATTTGAATATTTCTCAAAAAGTTCATCGCCGACGTCCAGCATATCAAAGCACTCGGCTATAAGCGATTTTCCGAATTCAAGGGCGTATTTGATTTCATCAATAAGCTTAGGATACCAAACGCTTTCCTCAAACGAAACAGACGGATCGTAATACTCCGCCATATCCCTCAGCCATTTATGGGGAAAGGGCTGAGCATATATGTAGTTTCTGATTTTTTTGATATTGGATATCAGCGCTTTATCGTCCTTTGGAGAGGATAAAAGCTCTGTTAGCCTTAAAAACTCAGCGTCTTTTTCCTCATAAAAGCTGTCAAGCACCGTGTTTATCGCGCTTTCTTCAAGAACGTTCAGCTCCGCCTCATCAAGCACGGTGAAATCCTGACTTAAGCCAAGATTGAAGAAATTGTCTTTAACGAGATTCAGGCAAAAGGAATCAACAGTGCATATCTTCGCGCTCGGAAGAAGCGACATCTGTCTTTGAGCGTTTATATCGGAGGGATCGTCTCTTATAATATCCTCAAGCCTTGCGGCGATTCTTGATTTCATTTCAGCCGCGGCGGCGTTTGTGAAGGTAACACAAAGAAGCCTGTCCACGTTAACAGGGTTATTTTTATCGGTGATGATCTTTAAAACGCGCTCAACGAGAACCGCCGTTTTGCCTGAGCCTGCGGCGGCGGAAACGAGAATATTAGAATTTCTCGCGTTGATAGCGTTATTCTGTTGCTCTGTCCACCGTGGCAAGGCTATTCCTCCTTTAGCTTATTCATTGCGTCCGCGTCATCGTCAAAAACTTCTATTTCGCGGTTTTCGATCATTCGTCTGTTGGCGCAAACGTCCGAATAATCGCAGAATTCACAGGTTTTATCGTGGTTTTTACCGTTTATGGGATTCTGGCTGATGCTTCCCGATTGAAGCAGATTTCCCATTTCGGCGATCAGGCTTTCAACCTTTTGGCTTATTCTGCCAAGCTCCTCAAGGGAAGCAAAGCAGCCTGTGATACCGTTTTTCTTAGAATATTTAACAGGTATATATTTTCCCGCAAGGTCTTTTTCCATTGATTCGAGAATATCGTGATCCTCGTCATAGAGAACGAGGCCCTTCATCTTAAACTCCCGGGCTTCCATTTTTGAAATATCGGAAACGTCAGCTCCCCTATCCGCTTTCAAAACAGATCTTGCGGCGTGCATATAAAGCACACCCGCGGGAGTTCCGCAATATTCACTGTTTTCATCCGCGCAAAGGGTGAAGAGATAAACGAACATCTGAAGATTAAGTCCGTAGAGAATATCGGACAGGCTGAATTTTTTACTGCCTGATTTATAATCAACAACTCTTACATATTTATTTCCGTTTTCTTCAAGGATGTCAACGCGGTCTATTTCTCCCCTGAGGCGCACGGAGCCTCCGCTTTCAAGGGGGATCATTTTCGGCTTGACCTCACCGTCCTTATCAATGCTCAGCTCAAAGGCTTTAGCCTCGAATTTGCTTTGGGCGAATTCCTCCGCAAGCCTGCCTACAACGCTGTAAAGCATTTTCGAAAGACGCAGATACTGATAAGTGAAACGGCCGGTATACTCGTTGCTTCCCATTTCCGTTTCAAGATACTGCTTTAAGTATTTATCAACGAGAAGCTTTATTTTCGCTTCGTCCGATCTGCCAAGCTCCGCAGAACCGATCTCAGCGATCAGGTTTTCAAGAACGTAATGGATAACCGTTCCCGTTTTCATAGCGTTCATTTCAGCTTTTTCGCGCGGTCTTGCCATAAGGCCGTACTTGCAGAAATACCTGAAACGGCAGTTGAAGAAATCCTCGAGCCGTGAAGCGGAGAGATACATATCCTTTCCGAAAAGATCGGTTGAGGTTTCGGCGTTGTGAATATTTATCTCATCATTTTCCGAAAGAAGCCTTACGGCGCTGTAGCGGTCGTCGTTTTTGAAAAATTCTTTTAATGATTCTGAAAATTCGGTGTTATCGTTAAATCTTTCAGCCATAAGCTCAAAGGCAGAGGCTCGGCTTTCAACAAGATCAATTTCGGGAATATCGGAATATTTTATCTCCTTAATATTCGGAAAACATTTTTTTAGTGAACTAACGATAACGGACGGCACGGGATTGGCGCAGTTGCCGAGATACGTTACGCAAAGCCTTTCGCTTGCGACAGCAGTTGCCATATAGGCAAAATAGCGCTCCTGCAAATTCAGCGTTTCGCCGAAGGAATAAAGCTCCAGCTCTTTTTTGCTGAGGATGATCCTGTCGCTCTCCGAGAGCAGACCACCGCTCATTACAGCCTTTGGAAATTCTCCTTCGTTCGCGCCGAGAATATAAACGGACTTTGGATTATCAGCTCTAATCCTATCCGCCTGACCGAACTGAACGTTATCAAGCCCCTGCGGAAGCACGCCGAGATCCTCGTTAGCAGTCATTATACTAAACAGCGACAGATAATCTTTTAAGGATATCTTTTCATCGCCGCAGATTACGGCAAGCTGATTGAGGATATCCATAAGAATATCCCAAACTCTGCCCTGCTCCTCGGCAAGGATATCCCTGCCGTATTCTGAAAGTGACTGGGCGATCTCCTTTAAATGCTTATTCACGCTGAATGAATGGAGAAGCTCATAAATGCCCCTGCTTATTTCGCGGGCAGTTTCATTTTTTACTGAATTTTTAAAGCGGTTGATCCTGTTAAAAAGATATTTTCTTGAAGCATTTATTTCCTCAAGGCGCTTTTTATCGGAATCAGTCATTTCGGCGGTGAAACCCTTGGTTGAGGAAATAAAGGGATTTGACCACTTTTTAACGCCGCTTATGTTCCAAATATATACGTAATTTTCAAGGTTGCTGATCTTTTCCCTGTCAAGCTCCGTAAGCCCCGTTTTGGCAAGGCTGAGAATATCATCGCTTCTGCAGGAATAAACCACCGCTCTTAGTAGGTACTGAACGAAAACCATCAGCGGCTGAGTATTTATAGGCTGGCGCTCGTCAACGTAATACGGAATATCATATTTACGAAAAGCGTATATCAGCTCGTTCGTGTAGAAGTCGGCTTCACGGCAGATAACGGCAATATCTCTTGCCCGTCTGCCGGCGCGAAGCTCCTTTTTGATTTGAAGCGCTATGTAATCGCATTCATCTGAAACGTTTTTGGCGGAGTAAAGGCTGATAGAATCTGTTTCGCCCTCATATTGCTCAGCGCGGCGTGAATACAGATTTTTTTCCGCGAACAAAAGCGCTTCATCGCTCGTTCTGTAGTTCTTTTCAAGTGTTACGAACTCTACGGGAATGCCGTACTTTTCCGCAATGCTCTGCAATTTCTTCGCGTTTTTATTGACGTATGTGAAAAGATCGAATTGATCCGAGCCGAAATAGGAATCCGTGGCAAGTGTAACGGTTACGTTTTTTGCTTCCTTAATTATAAGCTCAAGAATTTTATATTCGCTTGCAACGAAGCCGTTGAAGCCGTCTATAAATACGCTTCTGCCCTTAAAGAAATCGGTATTTATCAGCTTTTCATAAAGGCGAGAAAGCTCGTCAGCTGAATCAAAATAATTGCCGTTTAAAAGCTTGCCGTAGGCGCCGATAATGAGGCTCATATCAAACAGCTTGCGTGATAAGATCTCCTTTTCAACGGCAGATGATACGGAAAGCAGATCGGCGGACGAAATATCGCAGGAACTCATTTCATCATAAATTCTGACCATTGAAACGACGAAGGATGATGAATCCGTTTTATTATTGAAAACAGTCAGCTTATCCTTAACGGAATCGATCGCCTTTTTCATCAAAACCGCCTTGCCGCCTTTTGAAAGCACGGGCAGAGCGTTGCCGCCGTAAAGCCTTGCCGCCTCGTTGCTCAGGCGGGAAAAGGAGGAATTCTCAACCTTATTGATATCAGCCTCGCCGAGAGATTTCAGCAATCGTTTTTCGGCAGTAAAATTATACTGCTCAGGAGTTATGAGCAGTATATTTTTTTCTCCGCCTTTAACAAGTGCTTCGATCTGAGAAAAGCAGTATTCAGTTTTACCAAAGCCGGAACGGCCGAAAACGAATTTAAGCATTTTACACCTTAATCAAAGTTTTTCAAATCAAGCTTATCGAATGACGAAAGGAACGCATTCAGCTCCTGCGCAATACCTTTGCAAACTCCTGTTTCGTCATTTTCGATATTAAGAGGAAGAATCGGATCGTGAACGGAAAGGCGAAGCAAAAACCAGCCGCCCTCAACGTTTATACGAACTCCCTCGTAGTTTTCCTTTTCAACTTCCCAGCCGTCTCTGCCATTAGCATATTCCGTAAGCCTTGCTATAACATCCTCTCCATAGGCAGTGAAATCGCTCAGCATAATGGGAATACGGATCTCAACGCTTTCGGCGGGCTCTTTGAGCTCACTGATAAGATCGTCAATGCGCTTGCCCTGCTTATGAAGCTTAGCGAGAAGAATTACGATCTTTGTGGCAAGATAAGCGCCGTCATCTAGAAAATAGTTTTCCTTAAGCGCCGCGTGACCGCTGGTTTCGATCGCAAGCGGCGAATTTATACCGCTCTCGTTTAACTCAATTGATTTATCGATAACGTTCTTATATCCGCGCTTGAAGCGAAGCTGTTTGCCGCCAAGCTTCTTTTCAATGAATTCACGCAGACCGTCTGAGGTAAGGCTATCGGTAACGATAGTGCCGCCCTCATTTCCGTCAAGCGCTATCACAGAAGCAAGCGCCACGAGGCGGTTTCTGTTGATCTCCTCGCCGTCCGCGCTGACACAGCCCATCCTGTCCACGTCCGTGTCAAATATAAGACCGAAATCGGAAGCCGTATCCTTAACCATTTTGCAGGCGGAAGCGATAGCTTCTTTGTTTTCGGGATTGGGAATGTGATTGGGGAAAGTGCCGTCCGGCTCTAAGAACTGACTGCCGCTGACGTCCGCACCGAGGGGCGCAAGAACGTCTTTCGCGTAAAAGCCGCCGACACCGTTTCCCGCGTCTACGGAAATTTTAAGTCCCTCAAGAGGTTTTTCGCTGTTACCAACCTCTTTGATAATGGTATCGCGCAGGTGTTCGCAGTAGATATCCATAAAATTATATGGTATCACCTTTCCCTGCTTTGCTCCAAGCCCAGCGCTGTAGGCAATTTTGAGTATTTCCTTAACGTCCGCACCCTCAAGTCCGCCGTTTCGTGTAAAAAACTTAAGTCCGTTTCGCTGATACGGGTGGTGGGAAGCGGTGATTTCAAGGGAAGCGTCCGCCTTGATGTCCATAACGATCGTCATAAACATTGAGGGCGTTGAAGCAAGCCCGCAATCGTAAACCTCCGCGCCCTCGGCAACGAAAGCCCTGATCGCGGAAGCCTTTATCCTGTCAGCCGAAATTCTTGAATCGTGGCCGACGGCGATCCTAATATCCTCTTTATTCTCCTTCTTACGAAGCCAAATGATGAACGCGGCGCAGATTTTTTCCACCACCTCGTCGGTGAGTTCAACTTCCTCTGTTTCGGTTTTAACGGCAACGCCTCTGATATCCGTGCCGCTTTTAAGCTTTAACAAATTATCTTCTGTAATAATCACTGTCTATTAACCCCTCGCTGAATGCTGTATCGTATGCTTCGATCAAAAACTCGTACATCGGTGATGAAATATCGAGCATAAGCCTGAGTTCATCGATAAGACTGCTGCTTCCAAGCTTTTGAACGTCTCTGCTATAATAGGAAAACTCCGCGTTTTTTGCGTTGAGATAAGGCTTAAGCTCCTCGGGCGCGTTCGGGATTTTATCCTTTTTGTAAAAGTCACGGGTAATATAGGTAAGCCCCGCACTCTCCGTTGCCTTAACTGCGTTGAGCCATCTTTCGGGCTCTTTCATAATTTTCTGCCGTACCGCGTCAAACTGAGCGGGGCGCTGGGTCCACATTCCGAGCCCGAAGGCATAAACTTCGGGAGTGAATTCAAACCAGTAAAAGGGCGCAAAGGGATAAGCAAACTTGTTTCTCCTGAGCATAAGCCAGAGATTTTCCCTGTACATCATTTTGCTTTTCGTGTGCCTCGTGTCGCGCCTTATCCTTGAAACGGCATAAACCGGATTGAGATCGGCAAGAGGGTCAAGCTCGCTCATAATATCCGAGAGATCCAGCACGATCTGCCGCATAGGCACTGTAACGCCCTGCTTTAATTCCTCTTTATGCTCCTCATAAAAGGCTTTTGAATCATTAAATCTGTTTAAAGAAAGAAGCTCGATCGCCTCAGGCGTAATTCCGCTGTAGTTATACATTATTTTAACAATCCTCTTTCAAGCATTTTTTGCGCGGCGAGCATGGCGCATATCTTTGCGCTGTGGAAATTTAAACCGCCCTGTATCCATGCGTAATAGGGTTCTCTTATGGGCGCGTCTGCCGAAAGCTCTATTGTTGAGCCGAGGGTGAACGCTCCCGCCGCCATAACCACTTTACTGTCATAGCCCGGCATATCCCAGGGTTCGGGAGAAAGGAAGCTGTCTATCGGGCTTCCGCTCTGCACGCCTTGGCAGAAAGCAACGAGACTGTCGGGATTTTCAAGGCCGAGGGACTGAACGATATCTCCCCTTTCAGCATCGTATGCGGGGGTGGTATCGTATCCGAAGCTGTTAAAAAGGGCGGAGATATAAACTGCGCTTTTCAGCGCTTCGCCAACCGCGTGAGGAGCGTGGAAAAGCCCCATAAAAAGCTCTCTGTTTAAGCCTAAGGTTGCTCCAACCTCCTTGCCCAAACCGGGCGTGGTGAGCCTGTAGGCACATTTTTCAACAAGATCGCTTCTGCCGGCAATATAACCGCCTGTTTGCGCGATACCGCCGCCCGCGTTTTTGATAAGCGATCCCGCAATAAGGTCAGCTCCCACTTCCGTTGGCTCTTTGGTCTGTACGAATTCGCCGTAGCAGTTATCCACCATAACGATAACGTCCGGCTTTTTTGCCTTTGCGATCTTGACTACCTTTTCGATCTCGTCTATCAGCAGGCTCGGGCGAAGCTCGTAGCCTCTGCTGCGCTGAATATACACCATTGTAACGGTATCATCTATGGCATTTTCTATTGCTTCGTAATCAAGGCGTTCGTCTTTAAGAGGAACTTCCGCATATTCAACGCCGAAATCCTTAAGCGAGCCCATACCGCTACCCGAAATTCCGATAACGTTGTGGATAGTATCGTAGGGCGTACCCGTTACGCAAAGCATTTTATCACCGGGGCGCAGAACGCCGAAAAGCGCGGTTGCAAGGGTGTGCGTGCCGCAGGTGAAATTGTGGCGCACCAGCGCGTCCTCCGCGCCGAAAACCCTTGCCCAGACCTTGTCAAGCACTTCCCTGCCCCTGTCTCCGTAGCCGTAGCCGGTACTGGGAGCGAAATGGCTTTCGGAAATGCCGTATTCAATGAAGGCAGACTGCACTTTAAGCTGATTATATTCAGTAATTCTTTCTATTTTTTCAAACTGCTTACTGCATTTTTTTAAAGCCTCGTTGGAAGCTTTTTCAATTCTTTCGTCAATATTGAAAAAAGGCGTCATTTATATATTCTCCAGATTCCTGTGTTTTTAAAGCCAAGCTTTTCATAAAAGCTTTCATTTTTGCCGCTTTCACGCATAAGGTAAATCGTGCCGCCGAAATCACTGCAAACAGATGATACCAGAGCGGAAGCATAGCCCATTCCTCTAAGCTCGGGCTTAGTCTGAACGGCGGTAAGTATAGCGCTGCCATTATAAATTGAGGAAAAAATCGCCGATGAAACGATCTCATTATCAAATTCCAGCGTGAAAGCCTTTGCGAAGCCGTGGCGGATTCTGTGGTTTATATCAACGTACCACGCTTCAAAAGAATTTTTATCGTATCCGATGAAACTAAATAACTCAAATAAATTCGGGTATTCGTTAACGCTCAACGCTGAGTTTTGCACCTCAACCGTTTTTTCGTTCTTCATGATCGCGCCGCTCTCACAACTGCCGTATATCGGCAATTCTGAGCATAAAACGGAATCATATCCGATAACGGAAACGAATTGCGCTATTTCATCTGTATCGGCGAACTCCGCATATGAAACTGTAATATCCTTATCAAGAAGGGAAAGTATCGCGGTGATATTTCCGCCTTCATTGATCTGCCTGTAAAAGCGGGCAAAGGGATATTTACATCCGTAGGCGCCCAAAAGAGATAATATTCGAATTGAAAAAATATCCTTTAAAGGGTAGCCGTTAAATTGTGATGCGTCCTCTATTTGTTCAATCATAAAGCTTAGGTAATAATACTTTCAGTAAATTTCTCGTTTCGTCAATATCGGAAAGCTTAACAACGCTTGAACCGCTGTGGATATATCTGCACGGAAGCGAAACGGCAATTACTCTGCTTCCTCTGCCGCTGGTTTGAACGGCGCCGGCATCGTTTCCGCCCGCAACGGCGGTTTTTGTTTGTATCTTGATTCCGTTTTCCTTTGCTGTTTCAAAGGCGAGATCATAAAGTGCCTTGTCGTAAACAGTTCTCCTGTCCATATAAGAAACAACAGGACCTTCTCCGAGAACGCAGCAACGCTCTCCGCCCGTTACACCGCAGAGATCGGCGGCGGTAGTGGATTCAAGGATAACGGAAATGTCACTCTGAACTTTATATGAAGTACAAGCCGCGCCGCGCAGACCTACTTCCTCCTGAACGTTGAAGCAGAAATAGGTGTCGTATTCCAAATCAGTCTTAATAAGCTCGATCATCAGCATACAGCCGATCCTGTCGTCAAGTGACTTTGCCTTAACGAAGCCGTTGCCGAATTCTCTGTAATCAGAAACGAAATATGCGAAATCGCCGAGGGAAACGTACTTTTCCGCTTCCTCTTTGCTCGTTACGCCGATATCAATGCAAAGCTTCGAAAAATCGGGAGCGGTCTTTCTTTCATCGGCGCTCAGCAGATGGACCGCCTTAGAGCCGATAACGCCCCTAATTCCATTTATCTCAACCACTCTGTCTATAACGACTCTCGGATCAATTCCGCCAACAGGGCTGAATTTAAGATAGCCGTCTTCAGTGATATAGGTGATGATAAAACCTACCTCGTCCATATGGGCGCAGAGCATAACCTTTTTAGCAGGTGCGTTCTTGCCCTTCTTAAAGGCAATGATAGAGCCGAGAGCATCGATCTCATATTCGCAATGATCCTTTATTTCGTTGATTATATAATCACGAACGGCGCTTTCATCACCGGAAGTTCCGTTTATGAGGCATAAATCCTTAAGCATTTTCGGCACCTGCCTTTCTTTTAGCATAAGCGGTAATGAGCGCGGCTACGCTTTCAACGTCTTTGGTATCAATAACCTCAACCGGTGTGTGCATATATTTCAGCGGAATTGAAAGCAAGCCGCATTTGATACCGCTTTCGGAGATCGTGATGACGTCCGCGTTTGTACCCGTTCTGCCGCTCATAACCTCAAGCTGATGCTCGATTCCGTTTTCCTTAGCTGCGGCGATAAGTCCGTTAGAAATACTCTTATCAAGCGTGGGCGAAATTCCTATCATCGCGCCCTTTCCCATCTCGCCGCAATGCTCCTTCTCACATCCGGGAGTATAACCGAAAGAAACGTCCACCGCAATAGCTTCGTCAACATCTAAACCGTACGGTCCGATTTTTGCCCCTCTGGTGCCCAATTCCTCCTGTGTGGAGAACAAAGCGGTAATCTTTACGGGCAGTTTTTTCAGTTCATCAAGTGCAAGAATGATCGAAGCAACACCCGCTCTGTCGTCAAGGCAGTTTGATGAAAGCTGATTTCCGATAAGCGGTGTGAAGTGGCGTTTAAAGGTCACTTTGCTTCCAAGCGGGATAAGGCTTTCCTCCTTGCCCATTCCAACGTCAACGGAAAGTTCGGAGATTTCAGGCACTTTCTCCTCATCGCCGTCCTTTTGAAGATGGGGCGGCAGGGTAGAAATAACGCCGAATACTTCTTCTTTTCCCCAAACCGTTACCTCCGCGCCGAGAAGCATACGTCTGTCCACCCCTCCGCAGGGGCTGATTTTCAGGAAGCCGTCGTCTGTAATTGAGGTTACGACAAAGCCGATCTCATCAATATGCGCGTCCAGCAGAATATGATATCCTTCGCCGAAGGTGCAGAGGACGTTGTTCATAGCGTCCACACGCACCTCGCCGTAGGGCGCGAGAATATCCTTAAGCGTTTCAACAAGTTTTTCCTCGTTTCCGCCAACGCATGGAACGGAAACCAATTTTTCAATAAGCTTAACTGTCTCCATTATTCACCAAATCCATTTACTAATTCTTTAAATTTTCTGCCCCTGTATTCAAATGTCTTAAACTGATCAAAGGCTGGGCAAGCGGGGCAAAGGGAAACGATATCGCCGCTCTGCGCCTTTTCCTTAGCAATATTCAAAGCGCTTTCCATCGTATCTGTTTTCACGATTTCAAGACCGCTGTTTTTATAATTTTCATTGCTTATCACGGCGTTATAGATTTTTTCAGCCGTCGCGCCGTTAAGAACGAGAAGCTTTACCTTTTCAAGGATGAGCGGAACCATTTCGCTCATATCGTTGCCCTTATCAGATCCGCCGCAGAGCATTATTATCTTTTGCTCAAACGCCTTCAGGCCGCTGATAACTCTTGAGGGCGAAGTGGCGATTGAATCGTTATAATATCTGACACCCTTGTATTCACGCACGAATTCGATTCTATGCTCAACGCCGCCGAAGGTCTCTGCAATATTCTTTATGGTTTCGGGCTTTACCTTGCCCCAGACCGCTGAGATCGCCGTGCAGTAATTCTCAACGTTGTGCATACCGGGAATACGAATACTGCTCTTGTTCATAACCAAGGTCTTTTCGCCGTTTTCGCAGTAGTAAATATCTCCGTTTTCCGACATATAAGCGCCGTTTTCAACAGGGTGCTTGATAGAAAACTGATACAGATTTCCGCGCACGTCAAAGCGCATATCGTGATAAACGCTTCCGCCGATTGAATAATCACAGTCAGCGTTTAATACTGTTCTTGAATCAGCACTCTGATAAATGAGGATATTTCGCTTTGCGTCAACGTATTCGTCAAGGTTAACGTGATGGTCGAGATGCGTTTTTTCAATATTCGTAACAACCGCGATATCGGGCTTATTCACCATATTGCCCATGGTGAGAAGCTGGAACGAGGAAAGCTCAACAACAGCGATATCGTTTTCGCTGATGCTTTCAAGCTCCGGCATAAGCGCTTTGCCGATGTTACCGCCGAGGTAAACCTTTCTGCCCTCTGCTTTAAGCATTTCGGATATAAGCGTTGTTGTGGTGGTCTTGCCGTTTGAGCCTGTTACCGCAATAATTTCGGCGGGGCAAAGGCTGAAAAAAACCTCCATTTCGGTGGTGACCTTCTGCCCTCTTGCTATGCATTCGCCGATCCATTCATTCTGAAAAGGCAGTATGCCGTGGGAGCGGAAAACCATATCCATTTCGGGAAGAACGCTGAGATAATTCTCACCGAGAGAGAAATGAACGCCGAGACCTTCAAGCTCCTCGCAATCCTTTTGCCCGATATACTCCTTATCCCTTTTATCGCAGGCGTAGACCTCCACACCCTTTGAAGCAAGCCATTTGGCGCAGGGCATATTCGCAACGCCCATACCCACGAACGCAACCTTTTTACCCTTTAATCCGTTTAAAAATTCTGTGACCTTAGTATTCAAATCAATATCTCCTTAATGGGCATAAAACGTGCCGCTTTTATATTTTTTGATATCAAAGCTTTCCATATGTTTTTCAAGCTTATCCTGAAACTCAAGCCGTCTTTCACCCTTATATTTTTCGTCTATCGGTATATCACACCGAAGAACGTAATTTGCTATCATCTGCTGGCACTTCGTTGGCTTATTGCCGAGAAAAAAGCACTTGTTTTCGGTCGGCTCAACCAAAGCGAGAGCGATTTTAAGCTGCTCCTTTTTGCCGATCGGCGTTATCATTTTTGAGATCGCTATCGCGTCCTCCTGTGCCTTATCGGTTACGAAGCAGATAACGCAGTTGCCGTTTCTTTTGAGCCTCTGCACCGTTATATCATTTACCACCGCGTCTATGTAGGCAACGACATCGTTTCGTGAAAGCGATTCGATATCAGCCGTGTAAATAAATTCTTTCTTTTTGAAAGCGGTGAACGCAAAATCAAAGCCATCCGCTTCAACGTTTGAATCAACCGCAAAGCCGCTTTTGATACAATCCGTTTGCATTGCCTTAATAAAATCGGCAGTGTTGTTTTCCTGCCTTGCGGTAAAGTAAAAGCCGTGATCGTCAAGCTCGTATTCGATCGTTTCAAGAAAGCTGTCGCTTTTGCCGTACTTGTTGTAGTAGGAAAAAATCAGGCAGAGATTGGTTATTATCAGCAGATCGCAGGCGTAATTGCAAATTATAGCGGCAATGTTGCTTGCCTTCGCAACGTAGGGCTGAGCGCCGATATAAAGCACGATGAAAACAACGCTTACGATGATGATCGCTTTCATAATTTTATAAAGTTTTTTCTGTTTTAATCTAAATTTTCTCATTTTATCATTTCCATAAATTCTTCTTCGCTGATAACGCGTATACCGAGGGCGTTTGCCTTATCAAGCTTGCTTCCCGCTTCCTCGCCGGCAAGCACGATGCTCGTTTTCTTTGAAACGCTTGACGAGGTCTTTCCGCCGAAGGATTCGATTATCTTTGAAGCCTCGGAGCGTTTGAGCGTTGGCAACGTGCCTGTTAAAACGAACGTCATTCCCTCAAAGCGCGTATCGTTAACAACGCTCTGTGATTCCATATTGACTCCGCTTTGAGCAAGGCTTTCAATGAGCGCGCGGGATTTTTCGTTTTTGAAGAAATCAACAACGCTTTCCGCCATAACTGCGCCGAAGCCGTCTATCTGTAAAATTTCATCAACAGAAGCGTCCATAATAGCGTTCATCGTTTTAAAATGATTCGCCAGCAGGCTTCCCGCCTTTGCGCCCACGTGGCGGATACCAAGGGCAAAAATAAGCTTGCCGAGATCGTTTTGCTTCGATTTTTCAATGGAATTAATGATGTTGTTTATACTCTTTTCCTTAAAGCCCTCAAGCGCCGCGGAGGCGATCTTATCATAGGTCAGCAGATAAATATCCTCTGTCTTTTCAATCAAGTTATTGTTCACGAAGGTTTCAAGTATCGCAGGACCGAGACCCTCAATATCCATAGCGTCGCGGGAGCAGAAGTGGATAAGATTTCGCAGAAGCTGAGCGGGGCAATCGGGATTGATACACCTGATCGCCGCTTCACCCTCTTCTTTAACGACCTCGCTGCCGCAGCTTGGGCAAATTTCTGGGAACTCGTAAACACCGTCACCGTTATGCTCGTTAACGCAAAGCACCTCGGGAATAATATCTCCCGCCTTACGAACAGTTACGATATCGCCGATCGCGATACCCTTTTCATTTATAAAATCCTGATTATGAAGGGTGGCCCTTGAAACGGTAGTTCCCGCAAGGTGAACAGGCTCAAGCACCGCGGTGGGGGTAAGAACACCCGTTCTGCCAACGCCGATCTCAATATCAATAAGCTTCGTCTGCTTCTCCTCAGGCGGATATTTAAAGGCAACCGCCCATTTGGGGAATTTTGCCGTTGAGCCAAGCTCGGCGCGCATAGCGAAATCGTCAACTTTAATTACCGCGCCGTCAATATCAAATTCAAGGTCTCCCCTTGCTTCGCCGATTTTGTTGATCTCGTCTATCGCCGCGTCAATGTTATTTACAAGGGTGTAATTCGGAACGGTATTGAAGCCCAATTCCTGCAGAAAATCAAGGCTCTGCTTGTGGGAATTAAGGGTAACACCCTCTATCTGCTGAACGTTGAAAACAAAAATGTCAAGTCCTCGTGAAGCGGTGACCTCACTGTCCTTTTGACGGAGTGAGCCCGCGGCGGCGTTTCGTGGATTTTTAAAGGGCTTTTCGCCGTTGAGAAGCTGTCTGTCTACCACGCGCTCAAAGCTTTTTTTCGGCATATAAACCTCGCCGCGAACCTCAATAAAGGGTATTTCCTTATTTAGCTTCAAAGGAATGTTGCGAATAACTCTCAGATTACCGCTAACGTCCTCGCCGACGTTGCCGTCTCCCCTTGTTGAGCCGCGAACGAAAACGCCGTTTTCATATTCAAGAGAAACGGAAAGACCGTCTATTTTCGGCTCAACGCAATATGCGGGCTTGCTCACAACGTCAAGCACGCGCTTTTCAAAATCACGGATCTCATCAAATGAAAAAGCGTCCTGAAGGGATTCCATTCGAACGTTATGAACAACGCTTTCAAAGGAATTATCCGCCTTGCCGCCAACGCGCTTCGTGGGCGAATCAGCGCTGTCATATTCGGGATACTGAGCCTCAAGGGCTTTCAGCTCCCGCATCATCATATCGTATTCGTAATCCTCGATCTCGGGCGCGTCGTCGTTATAATAGCGGTCGCTGTGATATTGCAGGGTTTTGCGAAGTTCTTCGATTTTTGCTTTCACGTTTTCCATAAGCTTCACCAAGCAAATATTATACCAAAATAAGTTAATTAGTTCAATAACTATATTTATATTATTAACTAAAATTAGAAAAACTGCCTTAAGATATTTCACTTAAGACAGTTTCGTTTTATAACTGTGCCTCGCAGAAGCCTATGCACTCCCTGCCCTTGATGATATCCGAAGTGTTGCGGGCGTTAAAATAGATTCTCAGGCGGTTATCGTGATAAGTGAGACAGCAGGCGTAAACGTATTGCGCCATCCAATCATTTTCTCCGCACATTTGCGGAGTTAAAAGCACCTTAACAAAATCGAATATAGCTCCGTTATCGGAACGGAGAAGCATGATTGCAGAGTGGCTTTTGCCCTCTTTCTCAAAGATTCCGTTTTGCAGACCTATATAGCAGTCCTTTAGCCTGTAAACCTTAATGCACCCGGAGCAGAGGTTAAGATACGGATCGTTTTTATCGGGGCTGATTATCGGCTTTTCACGGGAAATATAACTATCCGTAATATTTTTGCTTTCCGCAAAGCTGATATAAGTTGGCTCGCAGAAGCCGCAATCCTTTATATATGTCAAACCGCAGGAATAATAAAGTCTGCAGCTCTCCCCTGTTTTGATTAAGAACGGGTTTGAAATGGACTGACCACGGCTATCCGCTTCAAAGTCTCGGGTTTTGCCGATCACTAAACGAGGCTCAGTCCAATTTTCAAGATCAGCCGATTCAGTAACGTAAATCTCCGATTTCCACTTTCCGCCTATGAGGCTCAGCGCGTTGCCGAGAAGCGGCAAAGTTCTCTCATAAAACAGATAATATCTGCCGTTGATTCGGTTTATATTCGGTCGCATGGCGCGGGGTACGATCTTAACGGCTTTGCCGAAACTGATTCCGTCCTTGCTATCAAGCCTGTAAACGCCGAAAAAGGTGTGGCAAAAAAGATGCCATAGTCCATCGTGACTTTGCTCCGGAGTAAGCACGGAGGGATCGGCCGCGTTGAAGCTTCCGCCGAAATTTCGAATTACAGGATTGTTTTCGTAGAGCTTAAACTGCGCGTTATTTATATCGTCAAAGGTTAAATTATTCATATATTATACAGTCCGTAATCAGAGCGTTTCAAGCGCTTCATTGATAGACGCAGCAACTGCCTTCGGCAGCTTTGCCTTTCCAAGCGCCGAGCGAAGCTCATCTAAAGTATTCGCTTTTTCAAAATGCTTATATGCCAAGCTCTTTTTTACCGTGGTTTCCTGCTAGCGTGAAAGTATATATACCACACGCTCTTTCTTATCTTCCGATTTGAGAACGGCATTTTCAAGCGTAATATCAATAGTATCATCGGGTGAAATATCGCATATCTCAACGTATGCGTTTCCGCTTTTATCGTGCTTTAATTCGTACCCGTCGCACTCAGCTGAAAAAGCATCAATATCTTTAAACACAAAGCGTATATTTCTCTTTTGCGGAATAACGGAAGTATCGCCGGATGGTTTATCCATAAAAAAGCTTAGTTTCTTTGACGAATCATTATAAGAAACACTAAAGCATGTTTTGCAGTTATGCTCGTCAAAATCAGTTCTGCCGTTATCCTCGTAAAGCTCAAAGGTGTTGTTACCCGAATAGATCCAAAACTCAAGCGCCTTCGGATTCCCCGAATCGTTGCCCTCGTCCCTTGAAAACGGAATTATCGCTCCCTCTTTCGCAAGAACGGGAATTGAATCAATATCTCGGCTAAGCGTTACCGTTTTCCCGCCGTTGTAGCTCTGACCCGTGAATATATCTGTCCATCTGCCCTCGGGAAGCCAAGCGGTAACGCTTCCCATTCCCAACTCGGCACTCTGCTTTTTTGTTATGGGGCAGACCATAAGCTCACTGCCGAACATATACTGATTCTTAACTTTATAAGCGGCCTTTTCATTGGGATAGGAATAGTACATCGGCTCGCAGAGGGCTAAGCCGTCCTTATGGGTGCGGTAGTCCATCGTGTAGATATAAGGGATCAGAGCGTGGCGCAGGCGGAGCTGTTCCTTAGCCGCTTTGTAGACCTCATTTCTATACTTCCACGGCTCTTTGCCGAGAAGATCGTTCTGGGTGGAGTGAAGCCTCATTATGGGGCTGAAAACGCCGAATTCAAGCCAACGGAGATACATTTCATCGTCACGCGTGCCAAAATGATGACCGCCGATATCGTGGCTCCACCAGGTGTAAGCGGCATTAGCGGCATTGGCCGTAAAATAGGGCTGAAAATCAAGCACTTTCCAGGAAATTGCCGTATCGCCCGAAAAACCGAGCGGGTAGCGATGGGAGCCGAGACCGCCGTAGCGTGAAAGTATTAGCGGGATATCGCCTTTTTCGGCATTATCAAGATAGTGATAGTGGTTGAGGGCAGGAAGCGGATCAAGACCCTTAACGTCGCTCTTTTCGCCTTGCTGCCAGTCTATCCACCAAAAGTCAACGCCCTGCGCTTCGTACGGCTTATGAAGCACGTCAAAATAAGCGTTCCAGAATTCATCGCTTCCGCAGATGAAAGGAATATCCTCCTTGCTCTCAGGATCAACGCCGACTGCCTTAGCAAATTCCTCATACCGGTCCTCAAAGAAACGAACGCCGTCCGCCGGATGAAGATTCAGCGTTATATGTAAATTTTCATTTTTCAGGAATTTCAAAAAGCCCTTGTAATCGGGAAACAAATCGGTATTCCAGGAATAACCCGTCCAGCCGCTCTTATTATGCTTTCCGTTGAGAGAGGCAAATTCATTTTTGAATTTTTCCTTGATATCAACCCAATGCCAGTCCATATCCACGGTGGCAACGGTGAGCGGGATATTCTCCGCTTTAAAACGAAGCATTAAGTCCTGATATTCTTTTTGAGTATACTTTCTGTAACGGCTCCACCACACGCCGAGGGCGAAACGCGGAACGAGCGGCACCGCGGAGCTGATTTGATAAAACGCCTTTATGGTTTCCCTGTAATTCTTTTCATAGGCAAAGATATACAGATCTGTGGAATCTCCGCTTCTCTGAGTGAAATTACCGTTCTCGTTAAGGAGCATAGTTTTGCTATCATCAAGAACGTAAACGCCGTTTTCGGTAATCAAACCGTCTTCAAGAGACGCTATGCCGAAGGTGTTATCCAGTGTACGGCGAGTTCCTTTAAAATTTCCGCTGTTATCACACTTAGCGGTCTTTCCGCTTTCTATAAATTCAACGAAATCAGGCTTGCCGTTTTTTCTTTTCATAAAGAGTCTTATCGCGGGAGTTTCTACTATGATATGACCGCCCTTTTCGATAACGGAAAACTTTTTATCAGAAAAACGCCTGAACCAAACCGTTTGGCTCGGCAGATCTACGAAATGCCTTTTCTTTGAAAATTCGAAACGAATAAGTCTGTCAGTCAGAACCGTTACTCTGTAATCCTCTCCGATATAGATTTGGCTGTTGCTCGCTTTCGCGTCTGTCCTTGCGATGAGTGAGGGCTTTAACATAGCGCTTGCTCCTTTCTGATTTATAATTTAAGTATACAATACTGCGAAATATTTTTAAATAGAAAAAGCAGACAAATTACAAAAATTGTCTGCTTGATCAATAGCTTATAAAGTGAATTTGTGGAATATCTTTTTACCCTTTTTAATTATAACTCCGTTTTCAATGTCTGCCTTAGTGAGAGCAAAGCCAAAGTCGGTAAGCTTTTCATCGTTAACCGTAACGCCGCCCTGCTGAACAAGTCTTCTGCCCTCGCTCTTGGATTTTATCATATCGGCTTTTATCATAAGATCAACCGCGAGAACCGCGCCGTCCGTGAAATCATCATCGCTTAAAACGGTGGTGGGCATATTGCTGTTATCAGCACCGCCGCCGAAAAGCGCTCTTGCCGCCGATTGCGCCTTTTCAGCCTCTTCCTCGCCGTGAACAAGCTTTGTAAGCTCATAAGCAAGGATTTCCTTAGCGGTGTTCAGCTGACTGCCCTCCCAGGCAGACATCTTCTCGATCTCATCAAGAGGCAGGAAAGTGAGCATTCTTATGCATTTCAAAACGTCAGCGTCGGCAACGTTGCGCCAATACTGATAGAAATCAAAGGGTGAAGTTTTGTTGGGATCGAGCCAGACTGCGTTGCCTGCGGTTTTGCCCATTTTATTGCCCTGCGAATCGGTAAGAAGCGTTATAGTCATCGCGTGAGCGTCCTTGCCGAGCTTTTTCCTGATAAGCTCCGTGCCGCCCAGCATATTGCTCCACTGATCGTCTCCACCGAACTGCATATTGCAGTTATGGTGCTGAAACAGATAATAGAAATCGTAGGACTGCATTATCATATAGTTGAATTCAAAGAAGGAAAGGCCCTTTTCCATTCTCTGTTTATAGCATTCTGCGCGGAGCATGTTATTGACGGAGAAGCACGCGCCGACCTCGCGAAGAACCTCAACGTAGTTGAGATCAAGAAGCCAATCGGCATTATTTACCATCTGCGCTTTCCCCTCTGAAAAATCAATGAAGCGCTCCATCTGCCTCTTGAAGCAAGCGGCGTTGTGATCGATATCCTCACGGGTGAGCATTTTTCTCATATCCGTTCTGCCCGAGGGATCGCCGATCATCGTTGTGCCGCCGCCGATAAGGGCGATGGGCTTGTTGCCGGCCATTTGCAGACGCTTCATAAGAGTGAGCGCCATAAAATGACCGGCGGTAAGGCTGTCCGCCGTGCAGTCAAATCCGATATAGAAGGTGGCCTTGCCGTTATTGACCATTTCTCTGATTTCTTCTTCGTTGGTGACCTGAGCGATAAGTCCGCGGGCCACTAATTCTTCATAAATTCCCATTATTGTATATCCTCCTGTGATGAAAGCATCTCTTCGGCGCTCTTAAGAAGCGTATCGGTGATCTGAAGTCCGCCCATAATCCTCGCAAGCTCCCTTTTGCGCCCCTCGAAATCAAGGGGAGATACCTTCGTATATGTTTTGTTATTATCAAAATCCTTAGAAATAAGGAAATGTTCATCTGCCGCAGAGGCGATCTGCGCTGAATGGGTAACGGTTATTACCTGTGTTTCCTTTGAAACTGCTTTCAGCTTCAAGCCTATCTTTCTGCTGGCTCTGCCCGATACGCCTGTATCGATCTCGTCAAATATCAGCGTACCTATCGTATCATTATGCACTATAACGTTTTTAATTGCAAGCATTATTCTTGAAAGTTCGCCGCCGGACGCTATTTTTGCAAGGGGTTTTGCGGGTTCGCCCGGGTTTGTTGAAATCAAAAACTCGATTTTATCAAAGCCGTTTGACGAGAGATTCCCGCGGTCAAACTTAACGATAAACTGAATTTTCGGCATATCGAGAAATTCAAGCTGCGCCTTTACGTCGCTCTCAAACTTTTTAGCGGTTTTCTTTCTGTATTCCGAAAGCTTTTCAGCATTTTCAACTACACTGTCAAAAAGCTTATCGTACTGCGCCGTAAGCCTTTCAAGCTCTTCATCATTATTAAGGATAGAATTGCGCTTTTCCCTTGCTTTTTCAAGGAACGCCAGCATGTCGGCTTCCGTTTCGCCGTATTTTCCGCTGAGCTTGTAAAGCAGATCAAGCCTATCCTCAACCTGCTCGCGCTCTCCCTCATCAAAATCAAGGGATAGGATCTCGGCATCAATAAGGTCTTTGACCTCTTCGATTATTTCGCCGATATCCGTAAGCTTGGAAGCGATCTGCTTAATGGTTTCGGAAGCGGCCTTCAGCGAATTCAGCTCCTTAACGGAGGAGGATATCAGTGTTTGCGCGCCGTTAAAATCATCGTCGCCGTTCAACGCCGCTAAAGCTCCCGAAAGAGCAGTCAGCATAGCTTCGCCGTTTTCGATCAGAAGCTTCTTTTTGCCCAGTTCTTCCCTTTCGCCTACCGTTATATTCGCCGCTTCAAGCTCCTTGATCTGATAGTTGAGAAGCTCCAGCGTTCGCTCCTTGTCCTCCTCATCGGCGGTAAGCGCCTTAAGCCTTCTGCGAACGGAAATCAGCTCGTGAAAGCTTTTCTTATAATCGGCAAGGATACCCTTATCATCGCCAAGCATATCGATGAAAAGATAGTGGCTGTCAGGATTCAAAAGCTGCTGGCTATCATGCTGACCGTGGATATTCACAAGAAGCTGACCGATCTCTTTGAGAATAGAGACGGTGGCACTCGCTCCGTTTATCTTGCAAACAGATTTCCCCGATTCGGAAATGCGCCTTGTGAGAAGCAGTGAGCCGTCCTCCTCGGCTTCAAAGCCGAGTTCCTTGAGCTTGTCCTTAACCACATATGATATATCATCAAAATAAGCGGAAACGAAGGCGTGATCCGCTCCGTGGCGAACAAGCTCGCGGGAGGTGCGCTCGCCCAAAATCGCGTTAATAGAATCAACAACGATGGATTTACCCGCGCCTG
Source organism: Eubacterium sp. (assembly GCA_022511205.1). Classification (GTDB taxonomy): domain Bacteria; phylum Bacillota; class Clostridia; order Oscillospirales; family Acutalibacteraceae; genus Eubacterium_R. Next base: position 63,697 of record JAFLRY010000001.1, read on the forward strand.
TTTCACCCGTAAGTACATTAAGTCCCTTATTAAATTCGATCTGAGCCTTTTCAATAACGGCTATGTTTTCGATATTAAGAGTTCTTAACATTTAATGAATTCTCCAAATTTATGGTAAAGTTTTTTGCGGAAATTTCCGATCTGCAAAGAACGAAAATCGTATCGTCCCCGGCGATAGTACCCAAAACGTCATTCCAATGCATAGAATCTATCGCTGCGCATGCCGCGCCGGCCATGCCGGGAAAGCATTTGATACACACAGTGTTCAACGCATAATCAACGCTCAATACGGAATCAACGAATATCCCCGCGGCGCGGGCTGAAACGGAACCGTTATTGACTTTATTGCCTGAGGAATAGATATATCGTCCGCTGTCCGACAACTCCTTAACAAGTTTTAATTCCTTGATATCTCTTGAGATCGTTGCCTGAGTGACCTCAAAGCCGTTTTCTCTGAGGCGTTCCTGAAGCTCCTCCTGAGTCTCAACGTTGAAATTCTTTATGATATCTAAAATCTTAGCCTGCCTTCTCTTTTTCATCTGTAATTCACATAGCCTTTCCGGCTACAATAATAAAACACCAATACCCTTGCGTAGCCGTACAAGGCGTATGTGAATTCAGCCATCTCAAAATTATGCCACAGTCAAATTTTGAGGGCAATATAATGAATTTTGCGTGATTTATCACGCTAAATTCTTCTTTCTATGAGTTTCTTTTTTAAAATTTCGTAGAAATTATCAGGCTTCAGCCTGATAAGCCTTGCTTTATACGGGGAAATGGATACCGCCACTCTTCCGCTTCCCGTTATATTTACAGGAGGTTCGCCGTCACAGGTCAGGATAGCGTTATTGTTAACATCGCTGGAAACCTTGACCTCAAGGCGGCACTCACTGTTTACTACCGTGCTTCTGTCCATTAACGAGTGCGGGCAGATCGAGGTGATCACAAAGCAGTTAAGATCCGGGCTTAAGATCGGACCGCCCGCGGCAAGGCTGTAGGCAGTCGATCCTGTGGGCGTTGAAACGATAACGCCGTCCGATCGAACGCTCATAACCTCTCTGCCGTCGCCCGTGATGTTAACGTCTATAAGCCTCGCGAAATCGCCTCTTGAAAAAACCGCGTCGTTGAGGCAATGAAACGTGGAAATAACACTTTCGTTTTCAATGATCTCGGCCTTTAGCATTATTCTTTCGTCAGCCCTATAATCGCCCTCTGCGATTTTTTTCAGAAGATGAAGCTCGTTTTTTTCAATACCGCTCAAAAAGCCCAGCCTCCCGGCGTTGATGCCGAGAGTCGGTTTGGAGTGAATGGCGGCGTTCTTTGCAACCTTCATCGTAGAGCCGTCTCCGCCGATGACTATCGCAACGTCACAGGCCTTCATCAAATCGCTTTCAGGAAGAAAATCGCTGTGAACGTCTCCGATAACGGCTTTTGATTCATCGGAAAAATAAACCCTGCAGTCGCTTTGATTTAATACGGCAAGCGCCTGCCTTGCTATGCTTTCTATCTCGCCAATATTCAGATTTGCGAAAACTGAAATGATCATAAAAGCTCCTCGTGGGATCGGTTAACAAGTTTATCGGGGTCAACGCATTCGTCTTTGATCGGCTCAAGAGATTTTTCCAAATAAATGAGGTATTCGATATTTCCCTCAGGCCCTTTGATCGGTGAAAACTGCAAGCCCTTAACGGAAAAGCCGTTTTCAAGCGCCATTTCAATAACGTTCTTTACGACCTCTAAATGTACCTCTTTATCTCTGACAACGCCCTTTTTGCCGACCTTTTCCTTGCCGGCCTCGAACTGGGGCTTAATAAGGCAGACTGCCTGTCCGTTTTCGATAAGCAAGGAATTGAGATTCGGCAGGATATGCTTTAAAGAAATAAAGGATACATCTACGGAAGCGAAATCTATCTTATCCTTGACCTGTTCGTCAGTCACATAGCGGAAATTCGTCTTTTCAAGGTTGACTACGCGTTCGTCACAACGCAATTTCCACGCAAGCTGACCGTAGCCCACGTCTATGGAATAGACCTTAACGGCGCCGTTCATCAGCATACAGTCTGTAAAGCCACCGGTGGAAGCGCCAACGTCCATACAAATTTTTCCGTTCAGATCAATCGGAAATTCCTGCATTGCCTTTTCAAGCTTCAGTCCGCCGCGGCTGACGTATTTCAGCGTGCCGCCGCGAACCTCGAGAACGTCGTCCTCCTTGATATCCGTTCCCGCTTTATCCACCTTTTGATTGTTAACGTATACTTGACCCGCCATTATTATCGCCTTGGCTTTTTCGCGGCTCGGGGCGTATCCCCTTTCAAAAACGGCAACGTCAAGTCTTATTTTTTTAGACATTCGAAACCTCGTTTATAATTGAATTTCTGTCCATCTTATATGTTTTAAGCTGGCTCTCAACCGAAGCCTGCTTAACGAATTCGTTGTTAACGGCAATATGTTTATAATTCAAATGAATTCCTTTTTCCTCAAGCATTTCAGCGAGGACTTCCCCTACGCTTCCCGTCTTAATGCTTTCCTCGTAGAAAAAGACATTTTCAGCGCCTGAAATTGCTTCTAAAACGCTTTTATCGATCGGTTTGATGCGGTTGAGCTTAATAAGGAAAGAATCTTCAAGCTGAGCATACGCGGCGTAGCACTCGGCAAACTCCCTGCCGTAAGTGATTATGCAATTCTTTGAATTCAAGTCTCCGAAAACGGTGAACGCAGATTTATCGTAATGATAATCCTCAGGCATTTGCGCTTCTTTTCCGCGGGGATAGCGAACGGCTACCGCGCCGTTATCATGATAAACCGCCTGACCGAACATAAGCGAAAGCTCCTCATAGCAGGAGGGTGAGTAAACGGTAAGATTTGGTACGGTGTTTAAGTATGAAACATCAAAAAGGCCCTGGTGGGATTCGCCGTCCTCACCAACGAAGCCCGCGCGGTCTATGCCGAATATCACCTTTAAATTTTGCATTGCCACGTCGTGGATAAGCTGATCGTAGGAGCGCTGTAAAAAGGTTGAGTAAACCGCGAAAACGGGAACTAAACCGTTTCTGGCAAGTCCGCTTGAAAACGTAACCGCGTGCTGCTCGGCTATGCCAACGTCAAAAAACCTTTTGGGATACAGCTTCGCAAACTTGCTTAAGCCTGTTCCCTCTGCCATAGCGGCGGTAACGCAGCAGATGCGAGAATCCTTTTCGGCAAGAGAACACATAGTATCTCCGAATACGGAAGAAAAGCTATCACTTCCCGAAACGGCTTCACCCGTAGCAACGTTGAATTTACCGATTCCGTGGAACTGCGTTGGGTCTTTTTCAGCAGGCTCATAGCCCTTGCCCTTTACCGTGTTAACGTGGATAAGTACCGAATGGGTATGCGCCTTGGCGGCGTTTAAAGCGGAAATAAGACTATCAAGATTATGGCCGTCTATAGGGCCGTAATAGCGAAAGCCGAGATCTTCAAAAAAAGTTGCGCTTTTATAAACCTTTCTTCTGATCCTGCCGTTTACAGCGGTAATGAATCTGTTAACGTATTTCCCGATTTTCGGTACTCTCGCAAAAACACGCTGCACCCTTGATTTAAAGGTAAAATAGCGTTTCGAGGTTCTAATCGTAGTCAAATGCTTTGACATTGAGCCAACGTTCTGACTTATGGACATATTATTATCGTTAACTATAACGATGAGATTGCTGCTGTCGTTGGAAGCGCTGTTGAAGGCTTCATAAGCAAGCCCGCCGGTGAGGGCGCCGTCTCCTATCACGGCGATGACCTTTCCCTTTTCACCCTTCAGCTTTTTCGCCTTGGCAAGACCGAGCGCCTGAGAAACCGCAACGCTTGAATGTCCGCTTGAGAAAATATCGTGTTCGCTCTCAACAGGTCTTGTAAAACCGCTGATCCCGCCCTCTTTTCTGAGGGTGGAGAACTTATCTTTTCTGCCTGTAAGGATTTTATGGGTATAGCACTGATGACCGACGTCAAACACGATCTGATCGGTAGGACTGCTGAATACTTTATGAAGCGCCACGGTAAGCTCAACTACTCCGAGATTGGAGGCAAGGTGACCGCCGTTTTCGGAAACAGTTTCTATGAGCAGCTGCCTTATATCGGAGCAAAGCTCCTCCAGCTCTGCGTTATCAAGTTTTTTTATATCCTTTGGTGACTGCACTTTTTCAAGAACAGACATTGAATCAACTCATTTCATCAGTAGAAAGAAAATTTATTCTTGGAAGATATGATATCACACAATGTATAAAAATTCAATACTTGTATATTATTTGATCCTGTTTGTCAATTTTTCAGCTAAAAGCCTGAGAAAATCGGCGTTTTCAAAGGCGTCAAGGGCTGAAATTGCTTCGGCGGTAAGCGCTTCAACGTCCTTTTGTGACTGCTCTAAGCCCATTAAGCTAACGTAAGTGGTTTTATCATTTTCAGCGTCTGAGCCCACGGGCTTTCCGAGAACTTCGCTATCCCCAACCACGTCAAGGATATCATCCTTGATCTGAAAGGCGATCCCAAGCTTTTCGGCGTATTTCTTGGCAGCTTTCATTTGGGCTTCGCTTGCGTTTCCCGCCAAGCACCCAAGCTGACAGGCGGCGGAAATAAGCGCGCCTGTTTTCAGAGCATGAACGTGAAGAAGCTGTGAAAGCGTGGGATTTTCGCTTTCATATTTAAGATCGATCACCTGTCCGCCGATCATTCCGCCCACTCCCGCACATTTTGCGAGGATCGCCACGGCAAGCGCTTTTTTGCCTGCGTGAAGATCGGCACAAGTGATTATCTCAAAGGCATGAGTTAAAAGAGCGTCACCGGCAAGGAGCGCGGTCGCCTCGCCGAACTGCTTATGGCAGCTGGGCTTGCCGCGCCTGTAATCATCATTATCCATACAAGGAAGATCATCGTGGATCAAACTGTAGGTGTGAACGTATTCAAGAGCGCATGCAAAGGTGAGCGCGGTTTCAGCGGAAGCGCCGCAGCATTTCGCGAATTCAAGGCAGAATATGGGTCTCAGCCTCTTTCCGCCGTTTTTCAGACTGTAGCTCATAGCTTCAACAACGCTGTCCTGACCGTATTTACAATCGGGAAGATGATCGGAAAGCGCCTTTTCTATCAGCTGAATGTCACTATCCATTATATTCTTAAATTCCAAATCTGTCATAGCTTTAGTCCTTATTGATCTCCGTGATTTTCTGCTTTGCGTTTACAAGCTTTTCATTACAAAACGCCGCAAGCTTCGTACCCTCCTCAAAAAGCTTCATGCTTTCGTCAAGGGGAGCTTCGTTCTTTTCAAGCAGATCAACGATTTCTTCAAGCCTTTTCACGGCTTTTTCATAAGTTAATTCATCAGCCATTCGTTATTACCTCTCTTATCGTACACTCTGCCCTGCCGTCCTGCAAAACGAGCGTTATATCGTCGTTTTCTTTGATTTGTGAAACGGTTTTTATGATCTCGCCGCTCTTTTGAGCAACCGAATAACCCCTCGCAAGCACCGCCAGCGGACTGAGCGCGTTGAGCTTTTCCGCTAAAACGCCGAAGCTGTGTGCTCTGCTTTCATAGGATCGAAGCGTTGAATCAACGAGCCTTTGGGTGAGCACTAAAATCGTATCGCCGTAGCCGTCAATCACGGCTTCATAGTTTTCAAGCACGGGAGCTGACGCAAGATCGTAAACGCGCTGAAGCTGATCGTCCACGATATAGTTTATCTGAGCGTTCAGGCGATCCTTTATTACCGCAATATCAGCCAGCATTTCCCTTATATCGGGGCAGATAAGCTCCGCCGCCGCGCTTGGCGTGGGCGCTCTTAAATCGGCAACGAAATCGCAAATGGTGGTATCCGTTTCGTGACCGACTGCGGAAACAATCGGCGTTTTACACTGTGCAACGGCTCTTGCCACGGCTTCATCGTTAAAAGCCCATAAATCTTCCGCAGAGCCGCCTCCCCTGCCCAAAATGATAACGTCTATATCGCCCATGGAATCAAGGATTCTCAGCGACCTCACGATATCGGCAGGCGCGTATTCGCCCTGTACGATCGTAGGCACGATAACGACCTCGGCAAGCGGATACCGCCTTGCGGTGATATTTTTGATATCCTCCACCGCCGCGCCGGTGTTTGAAGTGGCAACGCCGATCTTTTTCGGATATTTCGGGATCGGCTTTTTCAGACTGCTGTCAAAAAGTCCCTCCCGCTCCAGCTTTTCCTTAAGCTGATTATAAGCAAGGTAGAGCGCGCCTAAACCCTCGGGCTGCATATCCTCAATATAAAGCTGATATTCACCGCTTTTTTCATACACGGATACTCTGCCGAGGCAAATGACCTTCATACCGTTTTGCGGCTGAAATTTGAGCCTTTCGGCATAAGAAGCGAACATAACAGCCTTAAGCTGGCTCTTTTCGTCCTTCAGCGTTAAATACATATGCCCTGTGCGGTAATAATAGGTGAAATTTGAGATTTCGCCGCTGATATAAAGCTTCTTAAGCGGAGCGCTTCCGTCGATCAGCGCCTTGATATAGGTATTTAATTGTGATACCGATAAAATGTTCATAAGGATTTCAGGTATGCGTAGATCGCTATGCCCGCCGCGTTATCACTGCTGAATTCGGGAGAAGCGAAGTACGCTGAGTATTTCTTACTGAGTTTTTCGTTAATTAGTGAATTAGACATAACGCCGCCCGCGAAAACAAGCGGAAGATCGCCGTATTTTTCGAGAATTCGGGCAGTCATTTCATCAAGCGTGGAGCAAATATGGGAAATAACGAATTTCGCCACGTCATTATACGCCTCGCCGTTTTCCAGCATTTTCTTTACCTTGTTTTCAACGCCCGATAAAGAGCAGTTTAAGCCCTGCATTGACGGCTTAATTTTATATTCCCTGTCGCTTTCCCTTGCCATTTTGTCCAGCTCTGCGCCGCAGGGAAATTTCAAGCCCATTAAAACGCCCGCTCTGTCAACAGCCTGTCCCGCCTTAAGATCGGCGCTTTCGGCAATCACCTCGGCTTTTATCACCTCGTCAACCTCAGGCGTAACGAGCAAGGCTTCAGTCGTTCCGCCCGATACGTGAAAAGCGATAAAGGGCTTTTTGATAAAATCAAGACGATTTATTGAATAAAGCGCCGCCAGAATATGACCCACTTGGTGCGAGGTTTTATAAAGCGGAACGCCGCAAAGACCGGAAGCGCAGACCGCCGCGTTCTCCCCCACCAAAAAGCAAGGCATATAGCTGCCCTCGATATTTCTCGGGCGGGTGCTGACGGCAACGGCATTTATATTCCCTTTAAAATCTATCTCCTCAGACAGCGAATCGGCAAGCTTCGGCAAGTTGACAATGTGCTGAAATACCGCTTCACTCTGGCGAAGTCCCCGCTCTCCCTGCTTTACCTCAAGAAGCTTCTTTCTCTGGATGATCCTGCCCTCGCTGAAAACGGCAATAGAGGTGGTATAGTTGCTCGTATCAAAACCAACGTACATCATTTGTTTCTGATATAGCTTCCGAGAATGCCGTTTATAAACTGATAATCGTCCTGCCCCGAATACTTTTTCGCAAGCTCGACCGCCTCGTTAACGGCAACTCCCGCAGGCACGCCGTCGGAATAAATCATCTCATAAAGCGCAAGGCGAAGAATAGAGAGGTTGATCTTCGGTATCCTGTTTATTCTTCTCGAAGTAGAATACTTTGCGATGATCTCGTCAAGCTCGTCCCTGTGCAAAAGGGTGCTTTCAAAGGCTTCCTTTCCGTATTCGGACAGGGGCGCAACGTTTTCGGAATAGATATTCTCTATTTCCTCAGCAGGCATGTCCTTAAAAAATTCCTTTTCAAAGAGCAGAATAAGCGCCTGCTCTCTCATTTCACTTCTGTTCATATGTCCTCCAAAAAAACACGGCTGAAAATAATTATACTTTCAGCCGAATTTTCATAATCACTCTTCACTTTCAGTAGGTACTACAGACGAAGGCGTGCTTTCCTTTTTGTCCTCAAGAGACGCGACGATGACGTTTACCTTTGAAACGTACTTGCCCGTCATATTCTGTATCGCCTCTTTAACGACTCTCTGCACTTCCTCGGCAACAGGCTGAATTTTCTCTCCGCTTGAAATATTGATGTAAATGCTGATATCAATATTGTCGCCGTCCTGAACGATCCTTACGGGACTCATTACTCTGAGGCTTCCCTTTTTAATTGTTGACACGACGTCCGCAGGTCTGTTGGAAAATCCCGTAACACCGTCAACGTCCTTCGCGGCATTGGTGGCTATCGCGGAGACTGCCTCTTCCGAAATAATAAGATCACCCTTGGCGCTGTATTTTGAAATCTCCATATTATATTGCCTCCTTGCTCGGTATCACGGCATTATTATATGCCGTATTAGCGCTGAAAACACATCGGCTATAGAATTGCCGCCGTTTTTCATTACTTTTAAAATAGTATAACATAGTAACGAGGCGGTGGTACGTCGCCGAAGTGCTATGTTACAATGTTCTCCGAAGCAGTCCAAATCTTGATTTGGTTCCTGCTTCGTGAGGTTATTATAACATAAAAGGCAAAAATATACAAGGATTAATTTGACTGTATTATCGTAACGTTTTCAAAGCTGCACTGAAGCTGCTGCATTGATATTTCTTTTATCTGCAATATCAGCTCGTCTGTGAGCTCTTCCGTATCAATTATAACGTCCACCCTCGTGCCTTCCTCATTGATAACGGCAAGGCAGTTGTTAACACCCTTTGCCTGCACGAGTGTTTCGATTTTGTTTTCGATCTCCATATTTGCCGTAAGTCTTGCTACGCCCTGGGAAGCCGCTAAGCGGGATTCCTCGCTTTCGTCAGTTCCCGCAATAACCATCTGAAGCTGTTCAAGGGCTTCGTCACGGGTAGTCTGTCTATCAACCCTCGCGGCGGAGAAGTAATCGCTCTCACCCTTTGTGGTAATTTCAGTCGGCGCGTCAACGTAGGTTGCTTCGCCGAGGGTTTTATCACTGCTTACTATCGTATTTATCTTTGAGGATATATCGCTGTTTTGCCAATACCAGTTTCCGCCGAGACCTATTGCCAGCAACAAAACGAATACGGAAAGAGCCGTTTTCGTCCTTTTATCCTTTTTCTTTTTAAGCTCGTCTTCAGTCATAATGCCCTTAACTTTTGCCTTTGAGTTTGCTTTTACTGTATTCTTTTCTTCCATAACGTTTTCATACCTTTCCGACTGTAATTGTTTTGTTTTACCTAATAATCCGCACTTATTTTTGAAACAGAAATCCTGTTTGATGAAATATTAAACAGCGATGAAACGCATTGTATTATTTTTTCTTTAACAACAATATTATCACCGCCGCTGCAAACCACGGCTACACCCTCGATCTGCGGGAAAATTTCCTTCAGCAATATGGGGCTGTCGCCGTTTTCTCCGTCATAAATAACATATTCATCATTTTGAGAATAAGAACTCTCTGTCTGATTATTTTGCGTATTTTTTGCGAAAACGCTTTCCGTTGTATTCTTAAGCGTTATCATAACCTTGCATTTTCCTACTCCGTCTATGCTGGATATAAGATCGGTCAGCTTATCGTCAAGCTCGTTAACGTAATCGGAATAGCTTATAGAGGTAACCTCTGTTTCAGGCTTTTTCTTATCCGTTGTGAAGCTGATCTCCGAAAGCAAGATCATTAATATTCCCACGATCCCGGCAACGAACAGAAGCTTTGTTTTATTCTGCTTTGATTGAAGAAAGCCTTTGAATTTCTCTTTTATTTCACTCGCCAATATGCTTCACTTCCGCCACAACTCCCAATTCTTTAAACACTATGTCCTTTACTTCTTCCACTGAATAGCTGTCCGCAACCGATATTTTGACCGAGTTGATCGTCAGCTCGTCTCCGTTTTGTGATACGATTGCGCTCACGATTGAATTATAGACCTTATTTTCATCTAAAACTGTCTCCACGGCGTTTTCTATCTGCACCTTGGCGGCATCCTCCACAACATTCGTATATTCGCTTCCGAAATCGAAATCAAGCTTAAAATCTGCTATATTGAAATCCGAAAGAGGATAAAGAAAAGACAGAAAAATAAAGGTTGAAATTATCACCTTGTAAAACTTTCCCATAGTTCCCTTGGGGGCAAGAATGGATAGTATCACCGATATTATCAGCGTTATGCAAATGCAAAACGTCCAGGTCTTTATGTAGTCCATCTATACACTTCCCTTCGCCGCAATGAGAATTCCTATGGAGATAACGGTGGTTACAGCCGAAAGTATCAGTATGACCTCCATGATCATCATCGCGTCGCAAAAGCCCTTGATAACGAGCGTAACGGAATCGTCACCGAACACCTCAGAAATGATGTTCGAAAGGCTCAGGAAAAACCTCCAGAGCGCCACCTCGATTATGGCAGGCAAAAATACGAGTACCACGGCGATTATGCCGACTACGCCAACGCTTGAGCGTATCAGCGACGAATAGGACTGAATTGAAAGCAGCCCCTCGCTGATGGAGCCGCCGATAACGGGAACAACCGAATTTATGGCAAAGCGTATTGAACGGATACCCAGCATATCTGCCCTTGCCGCCACGGCGGTTTTTATGGATAAAACGGATACGAAGGCGGCGGCGCAAAGAGATATACCGGTTGTAATATATTTCTTCATAAAGCCCAGTACGGATTTCAAATTCAGCTCGCTTCTCAATCCCGAACATATGCTTACTGCGAGAAAGCAGTTTGAAAGCGGCACGAAAACGTTTTTAGAAATAAAGTTTAACGCCTGCGCCATTGAAAGAAGCAAGGTATTCGTTGAAAACGCTGCAAGCGTGTTCCCGGATGTTGCCACGATAACGCAAAAGGTCGGAACAAAAGCATAGATGAAATCGGCGCAGACTGAAATCGAGGTGCAGGAAAGACTGATGGTATTTTTCATTTTCACCGCAAGCAACGCGGCTATTATCAGGGCGCTCACCGTTGAAAACATCGAGCCCATTTCGCTGTCCTCAAGGGTGGACTTCATATTCTTGAAAAATGACGAAAGTATTATAAATACGAGGATCATTATGCAGGATTGAAGCGGCGTTTGGGCTGAAGCTTTCAGCATATCTTTTAAAGAAGCAATGAAATCAGTCAGCGAAAAATTCACTATGGTATTATAGTCAAAATCAGTCAGCCCGAGGTCCTCAAGGAGATCGTAAGTATCACTGTCAAGCTCATCGAAAAAGGAAAGATCGTAGCTTTTTAGATACTCGGCGTAGTCGTCCTCTTCAGCGCAGAAAGCCGTCAGCGGACAGGAAAGAAGCAATATTAAAACGAAAAATCCAATTACAAATCTTTTCATTGCAGAAGTCCCGAAATAATGCCCACCACCGATTCAAACAGCGGCAGTACCATTGATATTACTATTATTTTCGCGGCGGTTTCCGTCTGCCCCGCAAGGGCGTTTTCGCCGCTGTCCCGGCAAAGGTCTGAGATAAACTGCGTTATGAGTACAATTCCCAAAACCTTCAGCATAAGCTTTATGTATCCGGCGGCTGATTCAACGCCTGAGGATATTTCCCTGATCGAGGAAAAAACATCCGAAATACCCGTAATAATGCGAAAAAATATAAGCGCCGCCGCGGCAAGCATTATTACGAGAGAAGCCGTTTTGTTGTGATCCTTAATAAATACGGCGAGTATCAGCGCTGAAAGAGAAATGCCAATTACCGCCGTCATAGGTTAAAAAGCGATTTAACGGTTGAAAACAGGTCGCTTATTTCGGGAATGAGCATCATCAAAACCACTATTACTCCCGCAAGAGTGGTAAGCATTGCCTGATCCTCTCTGCCGCTTCGCATCAGCACCGTATTCAATACCGAAACGATTATACCTATCGCCGCTATTTTAAAAATCAGATTTACGTCCATTTATCCTCCTATATTCAGGCTTGAGTTCAACGCGCTCAACCTGTACCGAAATATCATATCAAAACGAGTGTTATGGCAAAGCCGCCGAATATGCCGAACATCACGTAAAGCTTTGCGTGGCTTTTATAATACTCGTCATATCGCTTTCTGCTTTGGTTCATATTCTGCCTGAAGGCTTCCAGCAAATTGAGCATTGAGGAAGTATCCGTTTTGCCGATATTATCAAAAAGAAAATTGATCTTTTCGTTATCCTCACCGTCAAGCTCCGTTCTGATATTTACGTTTTCAAAATCTATACTTTTTAGGAAATCGAGATGCGAAAGCGTTGGCTCGCTACTCAGCCGATCAACGATCCTCCCCGATTCTCTTGCGGAGAATTCCAGCTCCACCGCCATAAGATCGCACATTTCAATAAGCTCTTTTGATATCAGGCATTTTCGCTTCAGCTTATAAGCGCAGCTAACACCCGCCGCCGCCCAGCATAAGTTCAGAAGAATAATTCCTAAAAATTTCACTTCTCAATTCACTTACTTCCATTATCTCAAAATCATTCGTGTAATCATTCAGCATAACGATATATTCAAATTCGTTTTTCGCGATCAGCTCTCTGATTATCGCTTTTTCGGAAAGGTCTTTGATATTTGCGGCATGAACGGATACCGCAAATTTTACGCCCGAATTGAAGCCGTCCGCCATAGCGGATACCTCTGCGGAGCTTGAAATCTCATCACAAACGATAATATCCGGCGAAAGCGTTCGTATCGCCATTTCAATGCCAACGCTTTTCGGAAAACCCGTTAAAACGTCCGTATTCAGCCCGATATCGGCATTGATCTCCGCCGCGCCCTTATAGGCGATCTCGTTTCGCTCATCTACTATTACTACCTTTCGGTAGCGGTTATTAAAGCCGCTTGAAAGAAGCCTCGCGAGATCCCTTAAAAATGTGGTTTTTCCTCCCGCCGGAGGCGACGCGACTATAATGCTCGGAAAGCTGTTTACATAAAGCATATTGAGTATCTGCCTTGAGCAGTCCTTGATCTCATTGGCGATTCGTATGTTCAGCGAGCTTATGTCCTTGACTGAGGCGATCTCTTTATCCTTTATGACAGCCGTTGAGGTAATGCCTATTCTGTTTCCGCCCTGCGCCGTCGTAAACCCCTTAATGAGATTATCCATAACGGAATGAACGGAATAATTGCTGAGCCTTCGGAATATAAGATCAAACTCTTCATCGTCCACCGTATAAGCAAGCTCAGAATAATGGTTAAGGAGCTTGCCCCTGCCTGTAATAAAAAGGCAGCTTTTGCCAAAGACTAAAATGAGCGGCTGATTTCTTCTTATCCTTATCTCATTTAAATGCTTTAACACTTCGTTTGGAAGAGCTGAAATTGAGCCCGCCATACCGTCAGACAGGGACGGAATTATGCTTTGTAAACTCAAATCGGTCACCTCAATAACATATATGAGTTCTTGTCCGTGAATATTACATCTTTTGAAAATCAATAAATGCGTTGAACTTTTTACAAGGATATGATATTATTTTAAAAGAATATGTTTAGGTGGTTAAATATGGATATTACAATTCGTAAAGAAAGAAGAAAATCAAATCAATTTATAAACGGAGAAGCAGTAAACTATGCAATAGCCTGCATAGCTTCCTTTACACTGCTTATCGCTGTTAAGCAGCTGCTAAAAACCTTTTTAGGGATAGATACTACAGTTGCCTGCGTTATAGGATTTATATTCGCTGAAGTGTCATTATTCCTTCATGAAAAATTCTTCGTTTTCAGAAACAACATCAGCGCCTCCCCGTTCGTACAAGCCCTGTTCATTCTGCCAAACGCGGGCGTGCATTTCGGAATATTCCTCCTTGCCAAGACCGTTTTATGTGATACCTTCGGTCTTTACGACTTTACTGCTTGGTTTACCGCCGCAATATTTATTTTCGTGATTAACTACCCTATCGCGCGGATCCTTATATTCAACTGCCCCGAAAAACCGGACGATAAGAATGCCGGTAAAATTTATAATTTATTTTTAAGTAACAGATTTATAGTTCTCTCAATGATCGTTTCTTTGATCTGTATGGGCTTTGCCTTTATCATTTTTAAGGTTTTCCCCTTTGGCGACACAACGGTTTTGAGAATGGACCTCTATCATCAGTACGGTCCTCTTTTCATTGAGCTTTTTGACAGGATCACGCAGGGAAAATCGTTTATCTATAGCTGGATCTCCGGCGGCGGCTCGCCGTTTATAGGAAATTATTTCAATTATCTTTCAAGCCCGTTTAATTTCCTGATCTTCCTTTTTGACAGGGATCAGATGCCCTATGCCATCTCATTTTTAGTAGCGTTTAAATGTATGCTTGCGGCAGGCGCCTTTACTCTCTACCTTAAATTCAGCCAGAAGCACCATTCCTTTGCAAGCGCTGCATTTGGTGTACTGTATTCCTTTTCCGCTTATATGCTGGCGTATTTCTGGAATATAATGTGGCTTGACGGTATGTTTATGCTTCCGCTTATAGTGCTTGGTATCGAAAGAATTATAGACAGCGGAAAATGTAAGCTCTACATTATTTCTCTTATCTATATGCTTTTCGCAAGCTATTATATTGGCTTTATGCTCTGCATTTTCTCTGTTATTTATTTCATTGCCTATTTTCTGCTTACCGCAAACGGAAGCAGGATAGACAACAGTTTCGTTTCATCAAAGCGGTTTTCAATAAAAGCACTTTTCAACAACAAATTCTTAAACCGAGGATTTCGCTTCGCTTTCGCGTCAATATTCGCGGCGGCGATATGCGCCTTTTTCCTGATTCCCGTTTACTATATTCTCTCCGGCAGCAGCGCCACCTCCGATTCCTTCCCCGATAGCGGAAAAACGTATTTCACCATTCTTGATTTCTTCCAAAGCCACCTTGCCGGGCTTGAAACGACCATACGCTCCAGCGGAGACGACGTTTTGCCGAACGTTTATTGCGGAGTCGCAACGCTTATCCTCGTTCCTCTGTTCGCAATAAATAAGGAGATAAGGCTTCGCGAAAAATTCGTTTATATTGCGTTGTTGATCTTCCTTTTCGTTTCATTTAACACGAATTATTTAAACTTCGTCTGGCACGCGTTCCACTTCCCCAACGATCTGCCTTACCGCTTTTCATTTATGTATTCCTTCATTTTGCTGGTAGTTGCCTTTAAGGCGCTAACCTGGCTGAAGAGTATAAGCATAAAGGAAATCGGCATAATCGCTATGCTGTGGATCGTCGGCGTGGCGCTCTCTCAGGAGCTTCCGACGAATAAGATAACCGATTTCTCGATCTACGCCACTATAGCCTTTATCATGATTTGGACGGCATTCCTGTTTTTCGCGAAAAACAAAAACAGCGGAAAGCTCATTATCGGCGTTTTGGTCGTTGCCATAACCTTCTGCGAGGTCATTATATGTGACACACACGCCTTCAATTTTAATCAGAAGCTTACCTACTATAATGAAAACTATGATAACTACACAGAAGCCGTTGAGCATTTAAAGGAGAGCGATCAGACGTTTTACAGAACGGAGCTTTGCTATCTCAACACGCGAATGGATCCTTGCATTTACGGCTATAACGGCATAAGCGCTTTCTCTTCAATGGCTTATGAGAAATACTCCCGTCTGCAATACAGTCTCGGTATGTACGGCAACAGGATAAACAGCTACACCTACCATACGCAAACGCCGGTTTACAACCTGATGTATTCCATAAAATACGTTATTTATAATGGCATTGATACAAGACCTTGTACAGATCTTTACACCAAGTATTACCAGGCATCGGAAGACAGCTCTGAGATCTTCAAAAACGATTATTTCCTTCCGATCGCCTACGGCGTTAACAACGCAATAGATTCTTGGGCAACGGAGGAAGGCAATCCATTCCAGCTTCAGTCCGACTTCTTCTCCCTTGCAACAGGCTTTGACGACGTATTTCTTCAGCCTGAATACGTCTCCTGCGAATACGCCGGAATAACCGGAGACGATGCCACGGGAAACGGAACGTTCTGGTTTACAAAGTATGATTCAAACTACGCAACGATCGATATCACTTTAAGAGCCGTGACCGACGGAAATCTTTACGTGTACCTTTCCTCATCTGAAATCAAAACACTCACCTATAAGATCGGTGAGGAAACGAAAACGCAGCACGTTGATACGCCCTATATTTACGATTTAGGATATTTTAACGCCGGTGACGAAGTTACCATTAATGTTGATAACGGCGCCATAGAGGGCGACAAGGGCGGATATAAGATATATGCCTATAGCATAAATAAACCCGTTTTTGAGGAAGGATATAAAAAGCTCCTTAACAATGCGCTTGATATCACCGAGTATTCAGACACGAAAATTTCGGGAACGATCAACATAGACAGAGATTGTACGCTCTACTCCTCAATTCCCTACGACGAGGGCTGGAACGTTTATATTGACGGCGAAAAGGCTGAAACCTTTATGATCGGCAACTGCCAGCTTGGAGTTGAAATATCCGCGGGAAGCCATACTGTAAAGTATTCCTATAGCCCCAGGGGCGTGCTCATAGGCGCGGCAGCCTCAGCAGCTGCCATTATCGGCTTTGCGGCGCTTCAAATCCTAAAAAAAAGAAAAAAGCTTTTACAAAATGTTCCGGATATTACCCCATCCTCCGATAATTAATGACAATTTAGTTAAAAGTTCAAAATAATATTTACAATAAACATTAAAATATTGTAGAATATCAGCGGAATAATTTCAGGAGGATAATTTTATGCCAAGATTAACAGCAGAAAACGTTGAAACGATACCCTACGGACCGCTTGGTATCATTGCCATGCCGGGTTGCGAGGCGCTCGCCGAAAAGATAGACAGCTATCTTGTTAAGTGGAGAAAGGAACAGGCTCAGGAGCATCACGGCACCATAGCTTTTTACGGCTATCAAAGAGATTCTTTCCTTATCGATATTTCAAATCCCCGCTTCGGCAGCGGCGAAGCAAAGGCGGTTATCAACGATTCCGTAAGAGGCTACGATCTCTATATCGTGACCGACTGCTTCAACTACAACGTTAAATACAAAATGTATTCAATGGAAGTTCCAAAATCTCCGGATGATCATTTTCAGGATTTAAAGAGAATTATTTCCGCCGCAGGCTCAAAGGCGAAAAGGATTTCTGTTATAATGCCTATGCTCTATGAGGGCAGACAGCATAAGAGATCCTCCCGTGAATCTCTTGACTGTGCCATGGCGCTTCAGGAGCTTGTACATCTGGGCGTTGAAAACATCATCACCTTTGACGCTCACGATCAGCGTGTTCAAAACGCTATCCCCCACACCTCCTTTGAAAACGTTATGCCCACGTATCAGATGATAAAGGCACTCGTTAATTCAGTAGACGATCTTAAGATCGATAAAAACAACCTTATGGTCATCTCTCCCGATGAGGGCGCGATGTTCAGATGCATCTATTTTGCCACTCAGCTTGGCATAAACCTTGGAATGTTCTATAAAAGACGTGACTACACGAGAGTTGTAAATGGCAGAAACCCAATCATTGAGCATCAGTATCTCGGCGATTCCGTTGAGGGCAAGGATATTATCATCGTAGACGATATGATCTCCTCCGGCGAATCAATGCTCGACGTTGCAAGAAAACTGAAACAGCTTGGTGCGAACAGAATATTCGTATGCACCACCTTCGGTCTCTTCGCCAGTGGGCTTGAGGTATTTGACGAGGCTTACGCCGACGGGACGATCGCCAAGGTTTTATCCACCAACGGCGTTTATCAGACCCCCGAGCTTCTTTCGAGAGAATGGTATGTATCCGTTGAACTTTCAAAATACATAGCCTATTTCATTGATACACTCAATCACGATATGTCCGTTTCCTCCCTTCTTGATTCCGGCGTGAAGATAGACAAACTCCTTCGCGATAAGGGCTTAAAGGCATAAAACACAAAAAATAAAACCACCCGCTTGGGTGGTTTTTTGTTTTTTGCTTTCTATTGAGGGAAAAGCAGTTTATCGCCTCAATGTCTTTAAATAAGCTTTATCTTCTTTGTCTACACGGAAGCTGTCCCGTATCTTTGAGATCGTCATATTATGTATCTCCTTTGTGAGACAACCGTTTTCGATGAGAGGCATTACCTTATCCCTATATTTCACGAACGCCACGGAAAGCGCCCACGCAGCCGCCATATTCACGTAGTAATAATCGCTCGATATGCCTTTCAGATAATTAACTGTAAAATCAACATATTCATCATCGATATAATAATCCATTAAAATAACGGCGGCGAAGCGAATCTCATATTCCCTGTCTGAGTTCATAAACTTTTTCAAATATTCAAGAAATTCTGCCTTGTTTTTGTTGACGAATTTCAGCGTTGAGCAAACGCAGTCGCACACCGCCCAGTTATCTATTTTCGGAACGAACTCGTTAAGAAGCGCGAGCCTTTCCCCGAAGGGCAGTTTTGCGTAGCCGATATAAAAGCCGTGGAGCATTATCTCCTCGTAATAGTCCCATTCAAAGTCATTGTTGCTGAGCGCCTTGCCGATTTTCCGCAATTCGGGCAGTCTCACTCCGATGATTTTATCTTTTTCGATAGTAGGAACAAGCTTTGAATGAAAATCTTTATATTCCGGATCCTGCTTTTTGAATAATTCTTCTCTTACGTTCATTTTCATCACCACAATTATTTTACCATTTTCTCTTTTCTTTTACAAGGCGTGAAAAGTAATAGGATACAGCGCAGATGAAAACGCCCAAAATAAGGATAAAGACTATATTCTCCCGGTGAATGATAAGCTCAAACAAAGAGCCGCTAACGGAAAAGCCGCTTCGTATATCCGCAACGTTCGCAATGAAATAGCAAAAGAAATTGAATACTAAAAAAATGAAATAGTACGGCGTAAATACAAACAAAAGCATAAGGAGATAGGCAGTCATATTCCCTGTTAGAAAAGCAAAAAGCGTTATGAATAACACTTCTTTTCTGTGCTTACCGATCGCAAGGGAAATTCCCAGCCCCGCGAAAAGAGAAAGGTATTTTCCGCATAAATACATCGAAGCTTCCCGGCAGGAATGATTCAGCATATAGATGTCAACTGCTCCGGTAGCGATCCTGCCGTTAATGAGCTTTGAGCCGCCGTAGGACGTGTGATAGATAAGCTCCTCAAAGTCAGTCAATCCAAATGTATTACAAAGTGAATTGACCGTACCGAAAAATATTCCGTTATTCTCACAATTTTCTGCCAGCGCCACGGAGATATCATTGTAAACGTTGTTATAAAGAACGCACAGTATAAGCAATATCAACATTATTGAAACACGCTTATAAACACTCTTCGTGTGATCGATCAGCGCTACGGTTACAAGAACGATCATCGCGCCGAGCATTAAGCTGTCCGCGGCGGAAACCTCCAGAAACTTTAAACCGTAAGTAACTACCGATAAAACGGACAACGCCATTAAAGGCTTTAGGAGAAAGCTGTAATCATGTTTGAATTCAATTTTGATCTTTTTTAAATTTCTCATATGAGTAATATGGGAAATTTCAGAAAAAAATAAACAGCACACGGAAAAAAACTCCGTGTGCCTTAAATTTTTATAAGTATTACCATTTCCTGTCGTCAAAATTTGGGCAGGATTTATCTTTGAGAGAAGCACGAATTTCAACGTAGCAACCGCATTGGCGGCACATTCCCGCAATCAGATTATCGCATTCCCTGCAATGCGCGAGGCGCTTATCGAGAATGCTCTTATCAACCTTTAATTCATCATCAAGCGTATCGAGATAATCTCTAACGGTTTTGTAAGCCGCCTTCTCCCCCGCTTCGAGCAGCAGGCATTTTTTGCAGATATGCTCCATCTTTTCTACCTACATTAATCGTTAAATAAGTTCTAAGGCTCCTGAAACCATTCCAGTTCTTTTGCCGGAACTATAACATAATTATCAGCGCCTTCTCCTACCCTCAGGATGACATTGTTAATTCCTGCTTGAATGATGCTTCTTGCACAGAGCGGACACGGTCTTGCCTTATGTATAGAATTATCATGAGGATTAACGCCCACAAGATACAAATCTGCTCCTATCGTCTGCTGCCTCGTACAATTCAATAAAGCATTCGCTTCAGCATGGATCGCCTTACATATTCCGTAACCGTCACCTTGATGCATATTTCGTTCTATTCTCAGACACTTACCCGTATCGCAACAATTGTCAAACCCACGCGGAGAACCATTGTATCCTGTTGAAATAACAACATCATCCTTTACAATTACCGCGCCATATTTTCGTTTGATACAGGTACTTCTATATGCGAATGTTTCAGCGCAGTTTAAATAAGTATCTGTTTTTGATATTCTATTTCCATTCTGCGGCTTTATCATATAGTCCCCTTAGACTCATTGGTTCTTAAAAGGTCGATCACTGAAATGGCTATTATAACTACATATTGATCCACTGAATAAAAGCAGTTTTATCTGTGCAATTATATCCGGCATTATTGTAAAAGCTCAATGTCTTTTGCTCCTTTGAACCGGTAAGCAACATCATCTTATAACAATTATTCTTTTCAGCCACCGCTTTTGCAAATGCCAAACACTCAGTAGCATATCCTTTATTTCTATATTCCACGTGCGTAACCACATTTTCAACAAACGCATACGGACGAACATTTCTGGTTAAATTAGGAATGATCACACAGACGCACGAAGAAACGATTTTTCCATTTATCTCATTAATAATAAGATGATGATTCTCATCCTGTATAATCTGATTCCACGTTTTTATTAAATGCTCAGATGTTTCAGGTACCGAATCTTCATGAAGATAAAGATATAGTTCTAATATTTCTTTTAAATCTTCCTTTTTCGCTTCTCGCACCATAGTATTGATTTCCTTACAAATTTGGCTTGTTTAACTTTATTTTTCGATAACGAATTTAACGACGGAGCAAGCGGGAATATTGGCGGTAAAGCCGTCTTTAAGCATTCTGAAATCGGTGAATTCCTCAACCTTAACGGCATCTGCGTTATCAAAATCATTCTTAGCGTTGATATTGCCTGTGAGTATCTCCGCCTTTATGCTCTTGACCTTTGTATCGGCGATCTGGCACTTGATTTTTGAAGCCTTCGTTGCGGAAGTATTCGTGATCGTTGAATAGATAACGCCGTTTTCATCAATTGAAGCGGATTCAACAAGCTGCGGGAATTTCCTGCTGTTATCGTTTTTCGACTCGATCTCATCCGTTGTAATGTAAGAGCCGATAAGGGTGTTTTCCTGATGCTCCTTATACATTTTGAAAACGTGATACGTGGGCGTGAGCACCATTTTCTCACCCTCGGTGAGAATTACAGACTGAAGCACGTTAACAGTCTGGGCGATGTTTGCCATCATAATTCTGTCTGCATGCTTATTGAAAATATTAAGGGTAAGACCGGCAACGATAGCGTCACGCATCGTATTCTGCTGATAGAGGAAGCCGGGATTGGTTCCGGGTTCAACGTCGAACCAAGTTCCCCATTCGTCAACGATAAGCTTAACCCATCTCTGAGGATTTACGCAGTCCATTACCGCAAGATGATTGTTGATAAGCTCTTCCATCTTGTAAGCCTTGCAGATGGTTGAGTTATACTCGTTTAAATCAAAATCAGTCGCTGAGCCCTTATGGTGCCACTGACCGGTTGGGATCGTATAGTAATGAAGTGAAATGCCCTGCGCCTTGTGCTTAACCTTTATCATTACCTCACGCATCCAATGGTAATCGTCCACGTTCGGACCGCAGGCAATGCGCTGAATTCTGTTTTCATCGCTGTAATCCTTAACGAAGGAATTATATTGCTTATAGAGGCAGCCGTAGAATTCGGGATCCATATTTCCGCCGCAGCCCCAAGACTCGTTGCCGACACCAAAGTATTTCACCTTCCAGGGCTTCTCTCTGCCATTCTTCTTGCGAAGCTCAGCCATGGGAGAAACGCCGTCAAAGGTCATATACTCAACCCACTCGTTCATTTCCTGAACTGTGCCTGAACCGACGTTGCCGTTAACGTAAGCGTCACAGCCAAGCTGTTCGCAAAGCTCAAAGAATTCGTGGGTGCCAAACGAGTTATCCTCAACAACACCGCCCCAGTTGGTGTTTACCATTTTCTTTCTGGTTTCGAGCGGACCGATGCCGTCTTTCCAATGGTATTCGTCCGCAAAGCAGCCGCCCGGCCAGCGGAGAACGGGAATCCCCATTTCCTTAAGCGCGTTGACAACATCCGTCCTCATACCGTTTACGTTTGGGATTTTGGAATCCTTGCCAACGAACAAACCGCCGTAAATGCATCTGCCGAGATGCTCCGCAAAATGACCGTAAAGGTCTTTATTGATCTTGCTGATTTTTTGATTCGGATTAATAAGATACTTTTCCATAAGTTACCCCTATATATTGTGTAATTTGGTTAAAGATATATTAATATATAGAAGATTGAATGTCAATATAAAGATAGTAAATTTAAAGAAAAAAAGGCACCGATTTCGGTGCCTTTTGTTTTGCTGATTACTTTTTGATTTCAACGAACTTATAGCCCGCATCGGTAACGGCTTTGGCGATTGCCGCTTCGTCTGCTTCGCCGCTTTCGATAACGGCTCTCTTTTGCGTGTGATCCGCCTTTACGGTGAGCCCGATCTTGGCAAGCTCCTCGGTAACGTGCGCTTCACAGTGGGGGCACATCATACCTTCGATAACAATATACGGTTTCTCGTTCTTCTTAAAAATACTCATATCAAATTCCTTTCCTTTCTTGTTCTTATGAGTTATTTTGTTTATGTTTACTATATTCAGCCTCAGCGCGTTCATAACAACGCAGAAGCTTGATAGGCTCATTGCCGCCGCTCCGATCATCGGATTGAGCGTTATGCCGAAGGCGGGATAAAGCACGCCCGCGGCTACAGGGATTCCGATAACGTTATAGATAAACGCCCAGAAGAGGTTTTCCTTAATATTCGTCAGCACCTTGCGCGAGAGCGTGATCGCCGAGGAAATGTCAACAGGATCGCTCTTCATAAGAACCACGTCCGCCGCGTCTATGGCAACGTCCGTTCCGGCGCCGATCGCTATACCCGTGTTCGCTCTCGTAAGCGCGGGAGCATCGTTTATTCCGTCGCCGACCATTGCAACGCTACCGTATTCAGAGAGCAGGCGTACCTTTTCCTCTTTACCGTCAGGCAAAACCTTTGAAATTATATTGTCTATTCCAACCTGTTTGCCTATGGCGTTCGCCGTTTCATCGTTATCGCCTGTTATCATAACGACTGAAACGCCCATATTCTTTAGGTTTTCAACTGCCTGTTTACTTGTTTCCTTAACGGTATCGGCTACGGCAATAATGCCTAAGAATTCGCTTTCTACAGCAAAAAACAGGGGCGTTTTTCCCATTGCCGAAAGCTCTTTGGCATAGCTTAAATACTCCGTTGGTATTTCGCAAAGACCGCCGATATACTCAGCGTTTCCACCGTAAACCACAGCGCCGTCAACCGTACCGTAAAGTCCGTTGCCCGCAACGGCTTTTGAGTTTTCTGCTTCGGCAAGCTTGATCTTATTGTCTTCACAATATTGAGTGATCGCCCTTGAAAGGGGATGTTCGCTCTTGCTTTCAATAGCGTATGCAAGCTCCAACAATATCGTTTCGTTATCAGACTTAATATCGGTAACGGACGGATTGCCCTGGGTTACCGTACCCGTTTTATCGAGGCAAACGATATCCGTTTTGCCCGCGATCTCGAGGCTTTCAGCAGTCTTAAAGAGAATGCCGTGTTTCGCACCTTTTCCGCTTCCCACCATAATGGCAACGGGCGTTGCAAGGCCCAGCGCGCAGGGGCAGCTTATAACGAGAACTGAAATACTTCTCGCAAGTGAGAAGCCGATAGTCTGCCCCGAAATAAGCCAGGCGATAAGAGTTATGATCGCAATACAAATTACAACAGGAACGAACACGCCCGATACCTTATCGGCGATCTTAGCGATCGGCGCTTTCGTTGCCGACGCGTCCGAAACCATTTTGATTATCTTTGAAATGGCAGTGTTCTGACCGACTGAGGTGGCGCGGCATTCAATATAGCCGCTTTGGTTTATCGTGGCGGCGGAAACGCTGTCTCCAATAGCTTTATCAACTGGAATGCTCTCCCCTGTCAGTGCGGATTCGTCAACGGCGCTTTCGCCTTTGATAACTACGCCGTCAACGGGAATGCTCTCACCCGGGCGAACAACGAAAATATCGTCCACAACAACCTTTTCCGCTCCAATGGTTATCTGCTCGCCGTTTCTGATAACAGTTGCCGTATCGGGAGCAAGCTTCATAAGGCTCTTGAGCGCGTCGGTAGTTCTTCCCTTCGAATATGCTTCAAGGGTTTTTCCGACTGTGATGAGCGTTAATATCGTAGCCGCGGATTCAAAATAAATATTATCATGCATATACGTGTGGGCGGCTTCCATATTGCCGTTTGTTATCTCAACAGTCATCAGGAAGGTTATCACAGTACTGTAGATAAACGCCGCTCCCGCGCCGAGGGCTACGAGCGTATCCATATTGGGCGCTTTGTGAATAACGCCCTTAAAGCCGCTTATAAAGAATTTTTGGTTAATCACCATTATGGCTATGGTTAAAATCATTTGAAAGAGAACGATTCCAAGGTGATTGCCCTCAAGAAAAGCGGGCACTTTCCAATCCCACATCATATGGCCCATTGAGACGTACATTAATGGTACCAAAAGCAATACCGAAGCAACAAGCCTTTTAATCATAAGCGGAGTTTGCTCGTCCTTTAATTCTTCGCTTTTTGTTGATTTTTCGCTCTGCTGTGATTTTTCAGAAGCGCCGTATCCCGCTTTAACAACTGCGTTGATAATAACGGAGTTTTCCGCGCTTCCTTCTACAACCATTGAATTTGTCAGCAGATTTACCGCCACCATATCAACGCCGTCAACGGCGGAAACAGCCTTTTCCACTCTGGCACTGCATGCGGCGCAGCTCATTCCTGTAACGTTAAACTCTCTCATATATCACACTCCCTTTATATTTTTCGCAATAAAGAATCATTTCATCAATTTTTGAAGCGTAAGAAGCAGATCGTCCACCGTTTCACTCTTCCCTGCTTTTATATCATCGGCAACGCAGGTTTTGATATGCGTTGAAAGAAGCTCACGGTTAAAGGCATTCAAGGCGGCGGTGGCGGCGGCAACCTGAGTGATAATATCGGTGCAGTAAGCGTCTTTTTCCACCATACCCTTAATGCCTCTTATCTGCCCTTCGATTCTGTTTAAACGATTGATGAGGCTCTTATACTCTTCCTCATTTCTTACTTTGGTTTTATGACAGCAATTACATTCTTCCATAAATTTCAACTCCTTATACCCATTAGGGGTATTTTTATTATATACCCCCAAAGGGTATATGTCAATAGGCATACAAAAAACAGCACCGAATTATCGGTGCTGTAGATCTTGAAATTCAATTATTTCTTATGCTTTTCAGCCTTTTCTTTTTCCTTAGCATCATGCTCAGCAAGCTTTCTCTTGGCCTCTTCAACAACCCTTTTCTGCTCCTCTGCGGCCGCTTTCGCTGCTTCTTCACGAGCCTTTGCTTTTCTTTCGGCGTCTTCCTTAGCCTTCTGCTCCTTCGCGTCCGCCTTCGCCTTTCTTTCAGCCTCAAGCTCTTCATCGCTCTTAGCGGGAGCAACCGCAACGGCAACATTGATTCCCAGCGCAACAAGGAAAAGAACAACGGCAACAATATAACCCCATGCAAATCCGCCCGAAACGTTGATAGCGGAAATCGCGCCAAAGGAGAATGCCGTGAAATCATTTCCGAGAGAAGCGGCAATAGAGAAGATTATCATTGAAGCTAAGGAAACGATAATTGCCAAAGATTCATAGATAACGCTTGACTTCGTTTTCGGCTTAGCGCACTTGATGATCGTCATAAAGAACGCGATAACAATGAAAATCAAAGAAAGCAGATACAGCACCGTTGCTATAAACATAAAGGTAACAGGGCCGCTGTACGCTTCAAAGC
Organism: Eubacterium sp.; assembly: GCA_022511205.1. Classification (GTDB taxonomy): domain Bacteria; phylum Bacillota; class Clostridia; order Oscillospirales; family Acutalibacteraceae; genus Eubacterium_R. The sequence continues at coordinate 89,641 of JAFLRY010000001.1, forward strand.
CCATATTTGCAAAGATAAGTGATGAATTACCGGTGAGCTGAGAAATTATATCAAGGATACCCTTATTGCCGGAAAGAGAAATAAGAGCCAGATCAAAGCCCGCGCCCGTTGAGCCTGCCTTAATAATCGACCAGGGAAGGATAAAAGCGATTACCTGAATAAAGGTAAGAACGATCCTTGCGATACGAAGCTTGGTGCCAAAAAGTGAATACTTCACACGGTTTAAGGTTTTGTAAAACGTTCCAAAAGCTCTTTCGGCGTTTTTATTATCCTCTTCAAGCCTTTCCATCCAATTAAAGTTGGGAATAGATACTCCGCACTTTGAACATTCGGCCTTTATGTTCCAAAACGGTATTTTAACTCCGCAATTAGGGCAGTTTGCCATAAGAACACCTCATCACTTAGAATATACCAATAATTATTTTATAATGTTTAAATAAAAATGTCAATATAAATAAAAAAATAATGCCTTCCCATCACAGAGAAGGCATTTGATTCATCACTTCATTAGCTTTGATTTTTTTATGTATTCATTCGTATCCTTAGCAAGCACGCCCGAAAGAACCAGCAAACAAATCAGGTTTGGAATAGCCATAAGCGCGTTTGCGATATCGCTGAAGGACCATACGATATCAAGGGCAACCGTAGCGCCGATAAATACGAATATCGAGAAAATAACCCTGTAAATATAGCAAACGTAGTGCTTTTTAAAGAGATATTCAAGGGATCTTTCGCCCTGATATTCCCAGCCGAGAATAGTAGAAAAAGCAAACATAAGAATACCTACTGTTACGAGTATCGCTCCGGGTTTACCGAGCGCGGATTCAAAGGCGGCAATGGTAAGCGGAGCGCCGGAAATAAGAGCTCCGTTTGCATCAACAGAGCCGATAACTCCCGAAGTCGCAATAGCAAGGCCTGTTATGGTGCAAACGATGATCGTATCGATAAAAGTGCCGCACATATTTATGAAGCCCTGCTCAACGTGCTCGTCAGTTGAAACTGAGGAAGCGGTGATCGCCGCCGAGCCGAGACCTGCCTCGTTGGAGAAAACGCCTCTTGCAATGCCGTATCTTGCACTGCTGAGAACAGAAGCTGTTACAGTACCTGCAATGCCTCCGGCAACTGCTTTTCCGCCGAATGCCATTGAAAAGATCGTGGCAAGACCGGCGGGAATGTTTTTGAAATTAATGCAGATCACCGCAATACCCGCAACTATGTAGAAAACAGACATAATAGGTACGAGTATTGAGGATACCTTGGATATGGATTTGATGCCGCCGAATACGATAACAGCAGTCAGAGCCCCAATAATAAGGCCTGTTACCCACGTAGGAACGGTAAAGGTGCTTTCCATCGAGCTTGAAATTGAGTTAGCCTGAGAGAGATTGCCGATACCGAAGGAAGCTATAACTGTAAACACGGCAAACGCGCCGGCAAGAAACGTTGCGATACCCTTATGCTTAAAGGCATTTTTGATCGTATACATCGGTCCGCCGACTGATTCGCCCTTTTCATTTACAGTGCGGTATTTAACGGCAAGTGCGCATTCCGCATATTTCGTTGTAATGCCGAAAGCCGCGGCGATCCACATCCAGACGAGCGCGCCGGGGCCGCCCATTATCATAGCTGTGGCAACGCCTACGATGTTACCCGTTCCGATAGTTCCGGCAAGAGCGGTCATAAGAGCGGAAAAAGGAGATATCTCGCCTGTTTTTCCGTTTGTTTTCCTTGATTCGGGGCTGATAATTGCCGCAAGCGCCTTGGGAAGCCTGATCCACGGGATAAATCTCAGTCTGAACGTGAGGAAAATTCCCGTGCCGACCAAAAGCACAAGCGTAACGGGACCCCAAACAACGTCGTCAATGGAGTTGAGGATCTGTTGTAGCTTTTCCATAAATAAATCTCCTTTCGATCTATACTATGATTTATTTTAATTTGTAAGTCCTTGGAGCGAAAAGAATCAGTATCGGGAAAAGCTCAAGCCTTCCTGCCAGCATATCAAAGCAAAATACGATTTTTGAAAGCAAGCTAAACGAAGCATAGTTCCCCGTTGGTCCTATCATTTCAAGACCGGGTCCTACGTTATTAAGGCATGAAATTACGGACGTGACAGTGGTAGGAGTATCAAATCCGTTTATCGAAATGATCAGCATTGAACCCAATAAGATTCCGAGATAAATGATAAGATATGAGTTAATTCCCGTGAGCACCTTTTTTTCAACAACGTTTCCGTTCATTCTGACTTTCGTTATGGCGTTGGGATTGAGTGCCTTTTTGATATCGGCGTGCATTTCCTTGAAATACAGCATAATACGCGTAACCTTCATACCGCCGCCCGTTGAACCTACGCTTCCTCCAACGAACATCAGTGCTACCAGAAGCAGCTTACTGAAGGTATTCCACGTATTGAAATCAACGGTGCAGAAGCCGGTGGTACTCATAATCGCGTTTACGTTAAATGCCGCGTCACGGATTGCGTCCGCAATATTTTCATAGCTACCCGCAATATTCAGAGTAATAAGTACAACGGAAATGAGGTTTAGTGAAACGTAAGTCCAAAACTCTTCGTCTTTAAACGCACTTGAGAATCTTCTTATAAGAACGAAGAAATACAAATTGAAGTTTACGCCGAAAAGGAACATAAACACGATCAGTATCCATTCAATAGTGGGGCTGTTATAAGACAATATTGAGGCGTTTTTAACGGCGAACCCGCCTGTGCCTGCGGTTGAAAAAGCGGTTGTGACCGCGTCAAAAAAGCGCATTTTCGTGAAGAAAAAGAGAATGAGCGCTTCTATAAGGGTCAAAGAGCAGTAGATAACGTAGAGTATTCTCGTACTGGTTTGTATCTTGGAAACCACCTTGCCCGCCTTTGGACCGGGGACTTCGGCTTTCATTATATACATAGAATGGCTTTCGCTTTTGGGGATCAAAGCGATCATAAAGGAAAGAATTCCCATACCGCCTATCCAGTGGGTAAATGAACGCCAGAAAAGTATTGATTTCGGCAGTGCTTCGATCTCAGTAATTATCGTTGCGCCTGTGGTGGAGAAGCCCGAACAGGTTTCAAAGAAAGCGTCTATATAATGAGGAACTGCTCCGCTGATAAGAAAAGGCAGTGCGCCGAAGGCAGACATTAATATCCACGAAAGGCCGCAGATAACAAGCCCTTCTTTAGTAAATATACTTCTATCCTTTGGCTTTTTTGCCACCAGCAGTATGCCGAGAAAAAGCAAAAGCGCGGATGGCACGAGAAAAGCTATCGTTAATCCTTCGCTGTAATAAAAGGAAACGGTTATTGGCAGAAGCATAAGCGCGCCGACTACTAAAAATATTTTACCGAGTACATAAGATACTGCTCTGTAATTCATAAAGCACCTGAAAATCTTTCTGCAAATTAATTGAATACGGTTTACTCTGTTTAATCAAAAATATCCTTAAGCTTTTCGATCTTTCTCTCCTTGGAAACTACAACGATCCTGTCGCCTTCCAGAATAACGTCGTCGCCCTTGGGGAAGATGATTTTTCCTTTACGGCTGATTGAAGCGATAAGAATATCTCTCTTGAAATTGATCTCATTGAGAGGCTTATTGAGATTTCTCGTCTTGGAATCAACAAGGAACTCAGCGGCTTCAACCTTGCCGTCCACAAGCTTGTATAGGGTTTTCATCTCGCCTGAAGCGGCAAATCTTTTGGCGCGAACGTAGTGGGTTATCGCCTCAGCGGCAATTCCTGTTACGTTGATCACACTGTCTGTTGAGAATTTATCAAGAATGATAGAAAGATTGTCGTTATCTATTTTTGTGATATTCTTCGGAACTTTGCAGGCCTCGGCAAACGCCGTTACCATTATATTGATCTCGTCCGAATTCGTAAGGGTGATAACGGCATCCATTTTTTCGATACCTTCTTCTTTTAGGAAAGAGTATTCATTCGCGTCACCGCAAACAACTGTGGTATCGTCTAAAAGATCAGAAAACTCATCGCACACAGCCTTATCCTTTTCGATGAGAATAACGTTTTTTCCTTGCTTTTCAAGCATTCCCGCAAGGTAAAACGCGATCCTTGATCCGCCGATTATCATGATGTCTTTAATATTGGCGAACTTTTTATTCGGGCTGAATTCCTTAACGATGGAAGAAAGGTACTTGTGGCTTCCCGTGATATAGATTTTATCATATGCCTTAATGCAGAAGTTTCCGTTGGGAATATAAACCTCATCGCCTCTTTCTACGGCGCATATGAGCATTTTTTTCTTAAACTGAGATGATATATCCCAAACGGTTTTATCGGCAAAACTGCTTTCAGGATGGATCTTAACCTCCGCCAGATCCACAAGTCCGTCCGCAAAAGTATCTATCTGCATTGCGCTGGGGAACTGAATTATCCTTGAAATCTCAAGCGCGGCGCTGAAATCGGGATTAAAGAGCATTGAAATACCCAGCTCTGATCTCATAAAATTGATCTGCTTCATATATTCGGGGTTTCTTACGCGCGCAACAGTGTGTTTAGCGCCAAGCTTCTTCGCGATAATACAGGAAAGTACGTTGTATTCATCAGAAGCAGTGCAGGCGATGAGAATATCGGTTTTCTTAACTCCCGCTTCTTCAAGATCGTGCCTGATAACAGCTCCGCCGACCATTCCCTGAACGTCGTAATTGTCTACGATGTTATTTACGATTTCCTCTTTCTTGTCAAAAACCGTGATATTATGGTTTTCGTCTGAAAGACTTTTCGCAAGAGTTGTTCCGAGCTTTCCGCAGCCAACAATTATAATGTTCACGATTCGCTCCTCCTTAAACCGCTGAACTGACTATAATACAGTTTATTATAAAATCCTTTTTTGTCAAGTAATTCTTTATGAGTTCCCGTTTCAATAACCGTTCCGTTATTCATAACGAGTATCAAATCAGCGTTTTTAATGGTTGAAAGCCTGTGGGCAACGATAAAGGTGGTCTTGCCCTTCATCAAAGTGTTGAACGCCTTTTGAATTCTGATCTCCGTTCTCGTATCTATGCTGGAGGTCGCCTCGTCAAGAATAAGCATCGGCGGATTGACCAGCATAAGCCTCGTTATGCACAAAAGCTGTTTTTGACCTTGGGAAAGATTGCCGCCGTCCGAGCCGATGACCGTATCGTAGCCCTTCGGCAAACGCTTGATAAAGGAGTGGGCATGGGCTTTTTTCGCCGCTTCGATCGCTTCTTCTGTGGTAGCGTTCGGCTTTCCCATACAGATATTTTCAAGCACTGTGCCGCTCTTCAGCCAAGTGTCCTGCAACACCATGCCGAAGGCGTTGCGGAGCGATCTAACATTGATATCGTTATAATCTATGCCGTCAGCGGAGATAGAACCCCCGTTTATATCGTAAAACTTCATCAAAAGATTGATAAGCGTTGTTTTACCGCAGCCTGTGGGGCCAACGATCGCAACCCTCATACCCTCTTTGATGTCAAGCGATAAGTCTTTGATAAGCTCCTTATCCTCCGTGTAGCTGAAGGAAACGTCATCAAGAACGATGTTGCCCTTTACGTTCTCAAGCACAGTATTTTCATCTGTATCGGGCTTGACTTCCTTTTCCTCGATAAGCTCAATAAGTCTGCCGGCGCAGGCAAGGGAGTTTTGAAGCTCCGTGATAACACCGCTGATCTCATTGAAGGGCTTCGTATACTGATTGGCATACGCCAAAAACGAAGCGAGGATACCGACTGTTATTCCGCCGTAGCCCGAAACAGCCATTATCGCTCCGAAAAGTGCCACCGCCGCATAGACGATACTGTTTACAAATCTCGTTGCGGGATTTGTTATTGAGGAATAAAAGGTTGCGCGCAAGGAATATTTTCGAAATCTCTCGTTGATCTCGTCAAACTTTTCCATATTCTGCGCTTTGTGGCCGTACGCCTCGATGACCTTTTGATTGGTTATCATCTCGTCTACGAAGGCGGTCTGCTCTCCCCTTGTCTCACTCTGAAGCTTAAACATCGAATAGGTTTTGTTTGCGATGAATTTTGCGATAAAGAACGAGAGCGGCGTTAAAACCACAACTACTATCGCGATCCAAACGTTTATGGAAAGCATAAAGAAGAGCGTTCCGATAATCGTAGCAACACCTGTAAATAGCTGAGTGAAACCCATCAGCAATCCGTCCGCGAACTGATCCGCGTCCGATATAACCTTGCTGACGGTATCTCCGCTCGAGTGGGAATCGAGATAGGTAAAGGGCAGCACTTCGATTTTTTTAAACGCCTTATCCCTCATATCTCTTACTACGTTGAAGGTGATCCTGTTATTGAATACGTTCATCACCCACTGAAGCAGTGCGGCAACGAGAACTATCACGGCTATCTGGATCAGAAGCTTTGTGATCGAATCAAAATCAACGTTATTTTTTGCTACGATAAAGTCTATCGCCCTGCCCACTAAAACGGGAACATAAAGGGTAAGCGCAGTTGAAAGTACGGCAAAAATCAGCGAAACAAAGATGAAATATTTGTATCTGCCGACGTAGGACAATACTTTTTTAAGAATCGTTTTATTCTTCATAAGTATCCTCCTCTCCAAACTGCGAATCGTATATTTCTTTGTATACGTCACAGTTTTCAAGAAGCTCCTTATGAGTGCCGATGCCTACCGCCGCGCCGTCGTCAAGCACGATGAGCTTATCGGCGCACATAACTGATGAGGCGCGCTGGCTGACGATAAACACAGTGGGAGCGTAATCAAGGCTGAGTATCTCCTCGCGCATCGCTGCTTCGGTGGCGAAATCAAGGGCAGAGGTACTGTCATCAAGAACGAGTATCTCCGGCTTTCTCACAAGCGCCCTCGCAACGGAAAGCCTTTGCTTCTGACCGCCGGAAAGGTTTGAGCCGTTTTGCTCTATCTCAGCGTCAAGCCCGCCCTTTTCCATTACGGAATCAAATATCTGCGCTTTTTTCAGCGCTTCAAGCATATCCTCATCCGTGGCGTTTTCGTCGCCCCATTTGAGGTTATCTCTTACAGTGCCTTTAAAAAGCGCCGCCTTTTGAAGGGCGAAACCCGTCTTTTGGCGAAGCTCGTCGTCGGAATAAGCCTTAACGTCAACACCGTCAACCAGCACTTCTCCCTCGGTGGCATCATAAAAATGCGGAATGAGAGAAACGAGGCTCGTTTTTCCGCTTCCCGTACCGCCTATAATTCCTATAACGCTTCCCTTTTCCGCGCTGAAGCTGATATTTTCAAGGGAATTTTCGGAAGCGCCCTTGTATTTCAACGAAACGTTTTTGAAATCTACTGCGTTATCCGTCTGCTTACCGTTGTTTGAATTATGCTCGAGCGTGTTTTCAAGCTCTAAAACGCCCTCTATTCTTGAAGCGCAGGCAAGCGCCTTCGTAACCGTTACGATAAGATTCGCAAGCTTTATCAGCTCAATGAGTATCTGGCTCATATAGTTGTAGAGCGCAACAACTTCGCCCTGCGTGAGATTACCTGAATCCACCTGAAGCGCGCCGCTGTAGATAAGAAGCACTACGGCAAAATTGATTATAACGTAGGTTACGGGATTCATCAGCGCGGATATTCTGCCCACTGCCTTTTGAAGGTGGGAAAGGAATTTGTTCTTCGCTACGAAATCCTCAATCTCGTTTTCTTCCTGCGTAAAGGCTCTTATTACTCTTGCGCCGCTTAAATTCTCTCTCGTTTTGAGCGTTATCACATCAAGATTATTTTGTATTTTTCTGTATTTCGGAATGGTGTACGCCATAATTCCAAAAACCACTAACGATAAAAGCGGGATCGCGCCGGCGAAAATCAGAGCTGATTTAACGTCTACGGTGAATGCCATTATCATCGCGCCGAACACGATAAAGGGACTGCGCAGAAACAGGCGCAGAACGAGGTTGACGCCGTTTTGCACCTGATTTGAATCTGTATTTATCCTTGTGATAAGGCTTGAAGTGCCGATTTTATCAAGCTCGTTAAATGAGAGTGACTGAATTTTTTCGAAAAGCGCGTGGCGAAGCTCCATACCAAAGCCCGTTGCCGCCTTTGCCGCGAAGTACTGAGCCGTGATTGAAGCCACCATTCCCACTACAGCAAGGAGAACGAGTATTCCGCAACGAGTAAGAATGAAGCCGAGATCATTATTAATAATGCCCTTGTCAATTATCGCGGCAACAACGAGGGGAACTATAAGCTCAAAAGCCGCTTCAAGCATTTTGAAAAGCGGCGCGAGGAAAGATTCTTTTTTGTAATTTTTCAGAAATATGAGCAATTTCTTCATAATTCACCAAAAAACAAATATCGTAATTTTGCTGTATAGATTATAATACCCAAGTTATAAAGAAATCAATACTAATCATTTATTTTATTGAAAAATTTAGATATTTAATATATAATAGGCATAATCAATTATGCAATTGGGGCTCAGTATGGAAAACAAAAAGAAAAAAAGAATATTCTATGCCGCGGCAACGCTTATCCTTTTGGCGGTTGAGGTGCTTATAGCGCTTTACGTTCACGATGATTTCGTGAGACCGTATATAGGCGACGTGCTGGCGGTTATCGTTGTTTACACATTCATACGAATAATCGTTCCTGAAAAGTGTGCTTTGCTTCCCCTTTTCGTATTTATATTTGCAGTGGGAGTAGAGGTTTTGCAGTATTTTGATTTGGTAACGGTTTTAGGCTTGGAGGGCAACAGATTTTTAAAAATTTTGCTTGGATCTGTATTTGACTTGAAGGATATAATGTGCTATGCTATCGGCTGTGCATTATTAGGGCTATATGAGTTTGGAGGAAGAAAATTATGGAAAAGAAACCTGTAACGGCAATAATCGTTGGAGCGGGCCACCGCGCACTCGTTTACAGTGAACTTGCAAAGAGCAAGCCCGAGCTGCTTAAAATTGTTGGCGTAGCCGATCCCAATCCCGTAAGACGTAAAAAGACTATGGAATATTTCGGCTTCGGCGAGGATATGTGCTTTGAATCGGCGCAGGAGCTTGCCAAAAAAGGCAGACTTGCCGATACGATAATCAACGGCACTATGGATGAACAGCATATTGAAACTTCCCTTCCCCTTTTGGAAGCAGGCTACGATATGCTTCTTGAAAAGCCCTTTGCCGTAAATGAGGAAGAAATGCGCACCCTCGTTGAATGCGCGAGGAAAAACAACAGCAAGGTTATGATCTGCCACGTTCTGCGTTACACTCCCTTTTACTACAGCATTAAGGAACGCATCGTTAACGGCGAGATCGGCGATATTATCAATATCCAGATGACGGAACACGTCAGCTATCATCATCTTTCCACCTCATACGTTCGCGGAAAGTGGGCGAATTCCGACAGATGCCATACCACAATGCTTCTTGCGAAATGCTGCCATGATATTGACCTTATGATGTGGTTTATGAGCGAAACGAAGCCTACTCAGATTTCCTCTTTCGGCTCTAAATACCAGTTTAAGCCCGAAAACGCCCCCGAGGGCGCGGGTACGATCTGTATGAAGGATTGCCCCCACGTTGACACCTGCGTTTACTCAACGAAAAGGCTTTATATCGACCACCCGGACAGATGGGCGTTTTACGTTTGGGACGCTCTTGAGCATATCGAAAACCCCACCATTGAGGACAAGATCGCCCTTATGAAGAGTGACAGCCCCTACGCAAGATGTATGTATAAGTGCGACAACAACGTTGTTGACCATCAGAGCGTACTTGTTAACTTTGCCAGCGGCGCAACGGGAACGCACAATATGGTGGGCGGCTCGGCAGAGCCCAGAAGAAACATACATATTATCGGCACTAAGGGCGAGATTTTCGGCAACTTTGAGGAATCGAAATTCACCGCGCTTAAGATAAACCCGTCACCAGACGCTCACCACGAGGAGTGCGACATAGAAGAGGTCGACCTCAAGGTTACGGGCGATATGGTTGGCGCTTACGGCGGACACGGCGGCGGAGACGAACGCCTTTCCGAGGATTTCGTTCACTTCATCAGAGGTGAAAAGCCGAGCCTTGCCTGCACCTCTATATTTGATTCGGTTGCCGGTCACCTCTGCGTTTATCTCGCTGATAAATCAAGGGAAAAAGGCGGTATGCCTATAGACGTTGTGTTTTAAAGTATAACTGATAAACGAAGCCACCCATTGAATGGATGGCTTTATTTTTGGCGTAAATGATTTATAAAAAAATTTTAAATTATTTTGTAACACTTTGATCGTTTTTCAATACTTACATTATAACAGTGTCTGTAATTATATCAAAAAAGAGGGATATTATGAAAAGCTTCAAAGCTTTTGCTTCAAAAAAGAAAACGCATATTATATCAGCTGTTTTATTTCTATTGATCGCATCCTTATTCGCAGGGTGTGCAAGCTTTAACGGGCTACTAAAGCGTGAATACACGCTGATGAATTCCGCCGTACCGATTGCCGGTAATAATAACCTATTCTACGTTCCCAATGAAATCGTTGAAAACACTGATGATATAGATTTTTATGCTTTTTGTGATGATCTGCTGATAAGCTCTTATGTTTACGATGAACAATTCAATCCCCAAAAAATCAATTTAAAGCGTATTTCATTAGCTGACGGCGAATTGGCTTATGAGGCGAATATTACTTGCGGCGGAAGCGTTAATATTCAGGTATCCGATAACGCTGTTTCTGTTACAGACCCGGTTGGCGGCAAAGTCACAGTGCTGAATGAACGTCTCGTTGAGTCCGCAGTCTATAATTTTGAAAGCAGTAACGATTACGAATGGTACTATAACAATGATACGAAAAAGCTTTTCAGCTTAAACAACAACGTTGTATATTCTTTAGATCTGCCGTCAAAAGAGCGCACCGATATTCTTACTGATATAACGGAAATCGGAGTATGCGGGATTTCTGATGCGTACGTTGTATTCACATACATAGACGTAAAAAGCCAAATGTACCGCAGTGCAAGCCTGAATTTAGAAAGCGGCAGGGTCGAGGCTTCACCGATCAACGGCGAGCTTTGGTTTGACAGTTTCAGAAAGGGAGAAAATTGGATATTACGAGGCGCTTTAACGGACGGAGACTACGTATTACATACATCAAATGAAGGCAGGATATTGCCGCGAAATGATACAAATAATGATCTTCTGTTCGCTCCGCAGGACCGTCTGTTAACTTTAGACTTAGGCATTAAAAACATGAATCTCTATGAGCTTGACGGAAGCTTCATCTCCCATTGCGCTTTGCCGGAAAATGAAGATTATTATACCGGGCGAAATTTGATTTGGAATGCGCATTGGAACGGATATTTCTTTATAGAATATGAAAGTGATCCCGAGTCATTCAGCCGTTCAGGAAAATTATTGTTTTGGGATTTGAATACAGAAACCTCCGGCTCTGCGCTGCAGCTTCAAAGCACTGAGAAAACCTCGGTTTCCGGCGGAAAATCTGCCGATCCTGAGCTTTATGCAAGGGCGGCAAAGCTGTCCGAACAGTTTGGTGTAGATATCCGTATTGCCGACCAATGCCGCCTTGATTACGGCGAGTTTACTTCTGATGAAGAAAATGATTTCAGAGCAGTATCGTTAGCTCTTGATTATTTGGAGAAAGCTTTGGAGCAATACCCCAAAGGATTTTTTAAACAGCTTTCATACGGCAATGTTTCGTCCGTTCGCATAGAGCTTGTAACGGATCTTATATCCCCTGCCGAAATGCCCAATTCGATCGCATTTGAGAAAGAAGAGGGCGATCATTCCCTTATCGTTATGGATATGAGCACTTCCTCCGAGTGGGAATTCTATCACGAGGTTTCGCATATTATTGATAAACGCCTTGAATGGGACGCGCGCCTCAGGAGTGATGCCGTATACAGCAACGCAGGCTGGCTGGAGCTTCAGCCGAAGGGCTTTGAATATGCCTATTCCTATACAGATATCCCCGATCATGCAGACGAATTTGATTATACAGAATACTTTGTCAGAGACTACGCGATGATTTCACCAACTGAGGATAGGGCTACCTTATTGGAAGTAGCAATGAGCGGTTATTTTGATACGGAAAAAGGAAGTCACCTTTGGAACAAGCTGAATTACTATAGCAAAAGCATTCGCGATTGCTTTGATACGACAGGCTGGCCTGAAACGACCGCTTGGGAAGAAGCTTTGCAATGAAAGTAACAAAACCACCCGTCAATGGGTGGTTTTGTTTTTAGTAATATGCTTTTATGGTTTTAATTTCAAAAGGTCTGAACTGTGTTTTAAACTCATTGCCCAAAACGGTATCCCCTGTTTTTTCCTCAAGCATATTCGTTAATTCGAATTTCTTAACCTTGTCAGCAAACTTGATCTCGCAATTTGTAAACGTTCCTTCAGCTTCATAAAGGCGGACGATGAAGGCCTTATCCGCATCCTCGCAGGGCTTTATCGCCTCAACGATGATATTGGGAGCATTTACCTTAACAAGCTGTAAAATATCAAATTTGCCCTGTGAAACGATATGAGGAATATTCAGCTCATAGGCAGGTCTTGCGACGGCTTCGGCAGAATATCCGCAGTTATGGGGCATAAAGGAGTAAACGCAGTGGTGATATCCCCTGTCGCCCTCAATATCGGGGCGGTTGCCGCCCTTGTGAAGTGAAAGCCGAAGGCTTGATCCCTTAGCAGAAATGCCGTATTTGCAATCATTCAGAATGGCTATGCCGTAATTCGGCTCGGAAAGATCTGTGTACTTATGATTGACCACCTCAAACTTTGCCTGCTCGAGCGTGTTATTTCTCGTGGTGGGGCGCTTGCAGTTGCCGAACTGAATTTCCTGGCGAACGAAATCCTCACGAACGCTCGTATCAAAGGCGGTTTTCAGGAAACGGTGATTGTCCTGCCAATCCATATATGTATCAAAGCGAACCTCGGGAGAATCGGCAAAAAAGATCATATCCTGCGTGATGCTTGACTTCTCGCTGATCTGATACTTGCTTCTGATTATAAAAGCGACCGCGCCGTTAGATACCACTTCCCTGCTGAGAAGCGCCCCGCACTCCTTGAATTTCAGCTCGATATCAGCGTCGATATCCCAGTTATCCCAGGAGGACGGCACGTCTTCAGCCATAAGGAATGTATTGAACAGCAGACCGTCTACCAATTCCCTGTTAGCTTTTGTATCAACGAACGAAGAAATAAAGCCGTTTTCATTGAATTTTATATTAGCAAACGGCGTTGTAAGATTGTCTCCGTCATATTCGAACGGGCTGTCAACAGCGAATGCATCATCAGTTATTTCAAGATGAACCGATGAGTACGCGCCTATATCAATTCCGCCGATAATCAGCTTCTTATTGCCGTTGATATCGGTGTATCTTTGCTGTGGATATCCCGAAATATTCTCGCCAAAATCATCCGCGAAAATCGCATCGTGTCTCTCAAAAGAAAGCGTATTCGTGACGGAAATTCCATCGCCCGTTCCTTTGCTCAATTCAGCAATACAGCCGTCTGCTTTGCGTATCATTTCGCCCATTTCAGCCTTGCATTGCTTATGCGCGGCGTTTATGCAAGTTCCCGGCAGGATATCGTGGAATTGGTTTATAAGCAGAGTTTCATAAAGCGCATTCGTTTTATCGGGACTGCAGATTTCGCCCTTTTGAACGCACTCATTTACGGTTAAGATTTCAAGATCACGAAGCTTCAATTCTGCTTTTCTGTTGTTGCGCTTGATTTCGTGCTGATTCGTCAGGGTGCCTCTGTGAAGCTCAAGATAAAGCTCGCCGGAATAAACGTTGGGATCAGCGGCAGTTTCTTCAAGATCTCGCATAAAATCGCTGACGGTAACGCTTTTCGCCTTAGGGATCTCATTAAGATCGGCGCAACGCCTGCCCATTTCTATCATCTCAAACTGCGGACCACCACCGCCGTCTCCGTAGCCGAACGCTGAAAGCCGCTTGTTTGAAACGCCCGCCTGTCCGCCTGCGTTCTTGTCAGTGTAAACAGCTTCCAATTGTGTTTTCGGATCGGGCCAGGTGTGGGTTAAATTGAAGTGAGCAAAAACTTTCGTTCCGTCTATTCCCTGCCAATAAAACGTATCATATGGGAAGCGGTTGGTATCGTTCCAAGTAATTTTCGTAGTTAGGAAATAATCGACTCCGCAGCCCTTCATGATTTGCGGGATCGCGGCGGAATAGCCAAAGGTATCGGGAAGCCAGAAGCAATCAGAGGTGTAGCCGAAATGCTTTCTCGTGAAGCGCTGACCCCATAAAAATTGGCGCACCATTGCTTCGCCTGAGGTGATATTGCAGTCGCATTCCACCCAAACGGCGCCGTTTGGCTCATATCTGCCCTCAGTTACCTTTTCCTTGATACGCTCGAACAGATCGGGATAGTTTTTCAAAATCATATCACTGTGGCAGGAGGAGCTTTGTACGAATTTATATTCGGGATACTGCTCCATAAGGCTTATCTGATTTGAATAGGTGCGGGCGCATTTCTTTACCGTTTCACCGATATGCCAGAGCCACGCCGTATCCATATGGGAATGCCCGATAACGCCCACCTCAGGCGCGTTTACGCCGTTTTTCTCGCTGAGAATCTCAGTTAGATAGGGCTGAGCCGCTCTGATCGCGCCGATAAAATTCTCGGGTGAAGTATCATCGGGAGAATAGAAAAGAAGCTTATGTACCTCAGTTAATGCATTGATTGCGCGCGCCTTGAAAAAGCTTGAATCGGGCAGGTACTCCGCAAGTTGATTTACGGTTTTTAAGTCAAAATAAAACTTGCAAATCTCGTCATTTTTAACGCAGACATCAAGGCTTTCGAATGAATATTTATAATCCCTCGTTTCCTCGGAAAAGGGATCGCAACCGTGGTAATCATGACCCGCGTAATACTCGATAGCTATATTGATTTTCTCGCCCGCGGCGGCGTTTTTCTTGATAAGTCCGCAATAATGATTGCCGTGGGAAGTATACACGATTTTCGTGTTGAAAGTGCCGAAAGGAACTCCGTTTACCCATAGCATTGCTTCGTAGCCGCCCATATGAGGCATAACGAAAATATCCCTGCCGTCAAGACTTTCAGGCACGGTAAACTCCGATTTCATCCAGCAGTAGCGCCCTTCTCCGCCCCACTCCCAGCCTGACGTTATATTTTCAAAAAGCTCTTCATCGGGAATGGAATGATATTGCTTATCCGCAACAAAAGCAGATACGGGAACGCTTTCGATTATTTCAAATAAATAGGGATTTATGGTCTCCTCAAAACGCTTTAATTTTGAAAGCATTTTTTCATAATGTGCCTTGCAAAGCATGCGATCACCTCTTGATATTTACCATACCATACGGCAATCAATTTTTCAATCTTAAAAGAAATTTATTGTATATTTTACCTTTTCCTTCTAAGAATATTATTGCGGAGGTGAAAACAATGACCAGTAAAGAATTATTGTATATTGATGACGCTCTCGGCCACGAGCAGTACTTTCAGACGAAGTGCAACGAGGTTATCAGCCAGCTTCAGGACAGAGAGCTTAAAACAACAGTACAGCAGATGCAGCAGACACACCAGCAAATCTATCAGAGTTTCTTTAGCTTATTAGGTTAAAGCAAAACGATCACATCAGGGAGGTAAAATAATGGACGATAAAAACTTAATGCAAAACATTCTTTTGCTTGAAAAGGGCGTGTGCGATCTCTATATGCACGGCTCAATCGAATCATCAACGCAAAACGTTCATCAGGCTTTCAAGACCGCGCTGAACGATTCGCTCAATATTCAGGATACGATCTACACCAAGATGTCCGCCAAAGGCTGGTATCAGACCGAGCAGGCGGAGCAGACGAAGATCGACAATTTAAAGCAGAAATTCAGCACACAGAGTGCTCAATGATTAAAAGCCGCATTCATATGCGGCTCTTTTATTGACAATAAAATGTATTAATGATATCTTTTTCTTATAAGCCAAAGAAAGAGTTGTTTATTATGGAAGAAAAGAAAATCAATCCGCTTTATACGAAAAAATGGTTTGGGATCGTTTTGCTGATCCTCGGCGTTTTCAGCGTTATGGTGATTCTGCACAGGCTCGCTTATTACGTTTATGAGTTTGATCCCAAATATTCGCCGATCGATTACGGCAGATTCAATATTCTTTCTTATTTCACCGTTCAGTCAAACATTTTCGTTTGCTTTTATCTGCTCGTTTCCGCATTCGCCGTTTTTGGAAATAAGAAGGCGCAAAAAATTGCTTTTGATCCAATGCTCGGCGCAATGGTGACTACTTATATAATCGTTACAGGTGTTGTTTACTGCTGCGGTATCCCCCTAGGATTCACGCCGCCCTTTAAATGGGATAACCCGACCCACGCTATGTCAAGCTTTATACAGGTTTATCACCATATGATAATCCCACCGATAATGCTTGCGCTGTGGTTCTTCCCTGCGATAAATAAAAAAGTAAGCTATAAAAAGGCGTGGCTGTTCGGAATATATCCCCTTGCATATTCTATATTCTCAATGGTCAGGGGCGCGATTTCGAATCCCACATTTTATCCCTATCCGTTCTACGAGCCAAGCTTCTTTGCCAATATGCTTTTTGCAGATAAAGGGCTGAATCTTTTTCAATCTTATCTGCTGATGTTGCCTGTATTGGTAGTTGGAATCGGAATTTTCATTGCGCTGGGAGCAATAATCATTTTGATAAATAACAGGCTAATAAAAGAAATTAACGAATAAAAAAGCGGAAGGGTTTAAGCCCTTCCGTCAAACGGGACATCGACGGCGCCGTCCCCTACAATAGAAACCTCCCCTTGCAAGGGGAGGCTTTTTTGTATCTATTATTCAGCAACGCTTATCCAACAGCCCTCTGCGCCGACTCTGTCCACAGGCGGTGTGAGTATTCCCTTTTCTATAAGCACTTCGATAAGGGAATCGAAAACCGGGGAATTGGCAAGATTGTTAAAGAATCGCCATTCGTCAAGCAGATAATCAGGCACGATCTTTCTAATCAGCCCATAAAGCTTTTCCGCCGTCTCCTGAGCCTGCGCTTCAAAATAACCCTTTGAAAGCTCACGGCTGATACGAAACATTCTGTCTTTATCTTTCATATCGCTGACAAGTATCTTCGTATAAAGCATATCTCCCTCTCTATAGAGATAACCGCATTCCACCGCCTTGGCGGCATGCTCCTTTTCGGCTTCATTAAGTGAGGAGATATTAAGCCCGTTTATGGCGCGAAGCGCAAGCTGTATCTGCGTATCCTTTGACACATTCAGACCGCAGCCAAAATGCTTTTTAACGTAGTCATTATAGATATTCACTAAGTGAACTTTTGTGTAACCGCACACGTTTTCCGCGTCTACGCTATCCCAACCGCCGCCGTAATATTTTCCGTAATCAACGTAGCCGTAAACGCTGAAGGGTCTGTCGGGTCGCTTTCTGTCAGAAAAGTATTTTTCCCACAATTTCGTCTCTACGTTATCGGCGAAGGCTCGCGCCATCGTATACACCTGTTGCCATAAAACAAGATTCAAATCAACATTTTTGTTTAGGTACGGGAAAGCAAGATAATCGTTCTTGCGCTTTTCAATATAGTCGTAAATGATATCACAAACGGTGGGTATGTGTTCGGTACAGATAGCGGCGGCTTCTTTCATTTCGTCTTTATCCAGCAGAATGAAATTGAGCGCGTATCTGCCGTTATCAAGCCTGCGGAGCAGTCCGTATTTTCCGTTCGCGCCGTAAGCAAGTACCTCAAGCTCATCTTCAACGTAGATGGTGGGTACGCCCAGTTCTTTGGATATTTCTATCGATGTCATAGGCTTTTTACGGCAAAGCCAAACGATATGCTTTGATAAAACTCTGTTGAAAATCGTATTTGGATCGCCCCATAGTGGGTCGCCGTCTCCCCATATAACGTAGTTTATCTTATCAAGGGCAACGGGTTTATTGTTTATTTCAGTCATTTCCTTAACCTCGCTTCTCACTTTGTTTCTTGCCGAAAATAATCGCTGACGAACGGCAGTTTCGCTTATATTCTGCCGCTTCGCTATCTCAGCGGTAGACATTCCGTCAAGGTAAAACATTATCATAACCTCGCGGTAAGCCTTCGTCAGAAAAGCGATTCTGTGATATACCGCGTTAAGCAGTTCAGGGCTGTTATCGTCTTTATGGTGATTAGCGATAAGCGGTAAAACTTTATTCGGATCACCCTCGTAGAAATGCTCCGCATGCCGTTTGCGGTCATTGGAAAAATCAGCGTAAACGTTGCGGGCAACCCGCCAAATAAAGGGATAAGGCTCGTCTATTTCTCCTTCAGTATCAGCCGCCTTTATCAGCGCGAAAACGATATCAGAGCAAAGCTCCTGCGCTTCATAGCTATCCCGCGTTCTCCCGTAGCAAAAGCCGAACAGCTTTTCAAGCAGTTCACCGTCTATTAAATTCAGCAATTCATTCTTTTTCATCGTATTCTCCAAAGCGATCGATCAATGCTTTCACTTATATAGTCTGTGAGAAGCTTAAAATGTTAGGCGGGTCAATAAAAAATTTTTCAGCGGCAAAGAAAACCTCCTCCGCCGCTGTATTTATTATTTTAAAAACTTTTTTATTCTTTTCTCAATTTTCTGCTCATAAAGTATCAGGAAGCTTTTCAGCAGAAAATCGTACATAACGAACACCAAGTTCATCGCGGCGGCAAAGCCGATGATGAGCCAAGCTGAGAAAACGCCGTCCTCAAAAAACGGAATACCGAAAATATAAAAACAAATCAGCTCGATAACTGTAAGCGAAACGTTGAACAGAATGAACTTTAATATGAACCTGATCGCTTTTGATTTTATCTTTTCGAAGCTCTCCCTTATGATTGGATAATATCCGAAAAAAAGAACGAACATCATAACGCATTCCTTTTCGGGAACGAGCATTAATGAAAGCAGAGATACGGCGATATAAACGAACACCGCCGAAGGAGTTCCGAAGCTCTTTTTGATCATAACCGATATAAGCCCCAAAAGCATCGGAACGGTATACGCGAAAATGTAGACAACGCCGCCGATGAACATCAGCGTAACGCTTAAAGCCGCCGCAAGGCCGCACACGGCGACCCTCAGAGATTTTTTTCTCATTCTACCTCTTCACCGTTTTCGATTGCGGCGATCTGGTCTATTCTTCTCTGATGCCTGCCGCCCTCAAATTCCGTATTGAGGAAAACGTCCACAAGCTCAAGCGCGATACCCTCGCCGATAACACGCTCGCCAAGGCAAAGCACATTGGCGTCATTATGCGCTCTCGTATATTTTGCGCCGAAATAATTTGTGCAGGCGGCGGCGCGGATACCTTTAACCTTATTTGCCGCCATGGAAATGCCTATTCCCGTTCCGCAGCAAAGGATCGCTCTCTCGCATTCGCCGCTGATGACGCCGTCGCAAACTCTCTTGGCGGCAATGGCATAATCAAAGCTTTCAGGCGTGTAGCAGCCGTAATCCTTATACTCTATGCCTTTATCCTCGAAATATTTTTTGATTTTTTCTTTGAGGTAAAAACCCGCGTGGTCTGAACCGAGTGCTATCATTATTTGTTCTCCTTTTTAAGTTTTAATTCGCGTTCCGCCTGGCTTGGTCTTAAATAAACAGGTCTCAAATCTGCGGCGCTGACGGTTTCCTTACCCTCAGCCGCTTTTGCAGCGCCCGTTCCGCTTTGATAACGCCTGTTTTCATCTGCTAAATAAGCGTTTTCAAGCCCGATGTTATTAAAGCAAAGCTCCGCTCCGTCACCCGCAATAATCACCTTTTCATAGCCTTCAAGGTCTTTTTTCAAGTCCTCAAGGGAAATTGCCCGATCATCGCAAAGACGCTTTATTTTGCCGTTTTCCGCTTTGAATAAAGCGTTGTAAAACTGCATTCGTCTTGCGTCCATAACGGCGCAGATAACTGCGTTTTCATCGGTAAAATTGTTAGCAATCGCTTCAAGTGTAGAAACAGATATACAGGGAGTATTATTCGCAAACGCCAAGCCCTTTACCGTTGCGACGCCGATCCTCACTCCCGTAAATGAACCCGGACCGGCAGTGATCGCGATCGCGTCAAGGTCACTGTATTTATACTCCCCCATTACCGCTTGAATAAGCGGCAGGAGGGTTTCGCTATGGGTGAGACCTTTATTTATCAGCTCACTTTTTATAACGCCGCCGTCCTTGGAAAGCGCCGCCGAAGCGGTGACGGCAGACGAATCAACAGAAAGCAAAAGCATTATCCGTTTTCACCTTTTTGATATATTTTGAACGCTCTTTCATTTTCGCTAAGCTTTGAAATCTCTACGATAACAGCCTCATCGGGAAGCGCTCCGTAGATATTTTCGCTCCATTCGGCGGCGATATACGCGCCGCTGTCGAGGTAATCGAAATAGCCCGTTGAATAAAGATCGTCCCAGGAATCGATGCGGTACATATCAAAGTGATACAGCACCTTTCCCCCGCCGCGGTATTCATTACAAATAGCAAAGGTCGGCGATGAAACATCAGCATCAATGCCAAGCCCTTTCACAATGCCCGCCGTAAAGGCAGTTTTCCCCGCGCCGAGGTCACCGAGATAGCCGATAACCGCGCCGTTTGGAAGCGTTTTCGCAAACGCTGCGGCGGAGGCTACCGTTTCATTATAACTTTTAGTAATAAAAGTTTGCATTTAGAAAAGACCTACCGTATTTCCGTTTTCATCAATATCAATTTTATATGCCGCGGGAGATTTGGAAAGACCGGGCATCGTCATAATCGAGCCTGTCTGGCAAACGAGGAAGCCCGCGCCGTTTGAAAGAGAAACGGAGGAAACGGTAATTCTGAAGCCCGAGGGTCTGCCGAGGAGAGCAGGATTATCGGAAAGGCTATACTGGGTTTTCGCCATACAAACCGGCATTTTATCAGCGCCAAGCTCAATGAATTCCTCAATGCTCTTCTTTGCTTCCTTGGTGTAATCAACGCCGTCCGCGCCGTAAATCTCTCTTGCGATGGTTTCGATCTTCTCGTAAACGGACATATCAAGATCGTAAATGTGATGGAATTTATTTTCCTTTTCGCAGGCTTCAACAACCTTTTCAGCAAGCTCAATGCCGCCGTCTCCGCCCTCGGCGAAGCACTTGGTAACGGCGAAATCAGCGCCCTTGGCTTCGCAGAAGCTCTTAACGAATTCGATCTCGTTATCGGTATCTGCATAGAAATGGTTGATCGCAACTACTACGGGTACGCCGTATTTCTTAAGGTTTTCAATATGAGCGCCGAGGTTTACAGAGCCTTTTTCAAGGGCTTCCATATTCTCGCCGATCAGCTTGTCCTTAGGCACGCCGCCGTTATATTTCATTGAGCGAACGGTAGAAACCAGAACGATACAGCTTGGAGTAAGACCCGCGAAGCGGCACTTGATATCAAGGAACTTCTCAGCGCCGAGGTCTGAGCCGAAGCCGGCTTCGGTCACGCAGTAATCAGCAAGCTTGAGCGCCGTTTTCGTTGCTCTTACTGAGTTACAGCCGTGGGCAATATTGGCGAAAGGTCCGCCGTGCATAATAGCCGGAGTATTTTCAAGGGTCTGAACAAGATTTGGCTTGATAGCATCCTTAAGAAGAACTGCCATAGCGCCGTCTGCCTTGATATCGCGGCAGTAAACCGGCTTGTTGTCATACGTATAAGCAACGAGGATATTGCCGAGTCTTCTCTTCAAATCAAAGAGGTCCTCAGAAAGGCAGAGGATCGCCATAACCTCAGAAGCGACGGTGATGATGAAATGATCCTCTCTGGGAACGCCGTTGAGCTTTCCGCCGAGAGAGCAAACGATATTGCGAAGCGCGCGATCATTCATATCAAGGCATCTCTTTGCGAGAATTCTTCTCTGGTCTATGCCAAGCTCATTGCCCTGCTGAATATGGTTATCGAGGATAGCGCACATAAGATTGTTGGCGCTTGTGATAGCGTGCATATCGCCTGTGAAATGGAGATTGATATCCTCCATCGGAACGACCTGGCTGTATCCGCCGCCTGCCGCGCCGCCCTTGATACCGAATACAGGACCCAGTGAAGGCTCACGCAGAGCGATAATAGCTTTCTTTCCGATCTTAGAAAGGGACTGACCGAGACCGATGCTGACGGTGGTCTTACCCTCGCCTGCGGGGGTGGGATTCACTGCGGTTACGAGAATCAGCTTGCCGTCCTTATTGGCCTTAACTCTGTCAACGAGCTCGTCCGACAGCTTGGCTTTGTAATGACCGTAAGGCTCGATCTCACTGCTTTTGATACCTATCATATCCGCTATTTCATTGATGGGCTTCATTTGTGCCTGCTGGGCGATTTCGATATCACTTAACATTTGTGTATCCTCCGTATTTTAAATTTGTGAGGTTATTATATCAGCATTGCTTAGATAATTCAACACTAAAAAAATTAAATAATTAAAAATAAAGTTAATATTTTCACCTTGAAAATAAAGTGATATGAGAATATAATAAATACACATTGCGAAACGCAATTGAAAGGAGGATGCGTATGGAAGGTTTAAGGAGAAAAACTACGCTGGGCGATTTTTTCGGCGGTATTGATCATCTCTCTATGATTACGGCGATAATCAGCTCTTTATACGGCTTCATTCTCGTTTACAGCGCGTTTTACAGAACGCTTGATAAAACGGATATCCTATCCTCCTCCGTTAAAAAAATGATGGTTACAGTCCTTGCGGCGGCGATCGGAATTGCGGTGGCAATGATACTATCGATGATAAACTACGAGGTAATAAGCAAGCTATGGCCCATCATCGCTGCGGCCTGCGTTGGCATGATGATCGTTACATATTTCTTCGGAACTGCCCCCTCAAACAGACCGGACGCGCGCTGTTGGCTTGACTTCGGCTTTTTCACTATCCAGACCTCTGAGTTTATGAAGGTTGGCTTTATCATATCTTTTTCCTATCATCTTGATTTGGTTAAGGATAATATCAACAGGCTCAAAACGATCATTCCGCTGGTTATTCACGGCCTTATCCCCATCGCTCTTGTTCTTATAACGGGAGACGCGGGCTCGGCACTGATATTTATGATAATGTTTATCGGCATGCTCTACGCCGCGAAGATCAATATCGGTTATTTCATCGCCGGCATATGCGCCATAGTGGTTGCCTTTATCGCCGCCTGGAGATTCAATATTATTGACGGACTTCAAAGATCAAGAATAATCGCGCTGTTTTATCCCGAGCTTTATCCCGATATTATGTATCAGCAGAATAACGGCAAGATCGCGCTGGGCGGCGGCGGACTTTTCGGTCAGGGCTACTTAAATGGCAGATTAACGCAAAGCGGAGCCGTTCCTGTTAACGAATCGGATATGATACTCACCGTTGCCGGTGAGGAATTCGGATTTGTAGGCGCTATGGCGGTTATATTACTGCTCGCCGTTCTCATAGTGAGGATCATATTTATCGGCTTAAAGGCAAGAGATAACGTTGGATATCTGATGTGTATGGGCGTTGGCGTAATGCTTGTATCCCAGCTTATCGTAAACGTTGGAATGGAGCTTTCACTTCTCCCCTGTATCGGCATCACGCTTCCGCTGTATTCATCGGGCGGATCATCGAGCCTTGGCATCTTCCTGGCCCTCGGCGTGGTTTTCTCCGTTTACCGATTCAGTATGAACCAAAAAGAAACGTTGTTTTATAAGTATTAAAAATACATAGTTAGAAATAAAAAGGACGGGCAGATCATCTGCCCGTTTTTTTATTAAAACACTTGGAATAATGCTTTTATTATGTATCCCCATCTAAGTTGAAAACATCAAAATCTTCACAATAAAAACTTAGTTTATTTTCTTCAAAATCATTAATTTTGTAATTCATTGATTTATCGTATCCCAAATTCTTATTGCTTAAAATCTCAAATCCTTCAATTTGAAGCGGCATTGATAACGCTTCTATATTAATATTGGATACATTATAGAACACCAATAAATGTATTTCATTATTGCAACTAATCTTTAAGGATAACTCAAGCTGGTAATCTACACGGTTTAATATAAATTCAAGTATTTCAATCTGCTGACCCTGAATATCCTTCAAAATATCTGATTTCATATAATAACTCCTATTTTATTAAGCACCGCCTTACATAAAAAGGCGGTGCTATTTAATCGATGATTATTTTTTCGTAACGCTTACGTTGACGGTATACATACCGAGCACCCAGCACCTGCCGTTACCTGAGATAGTTACGGTAAGACGGCATCTTTCGGTATTTTCGTCTATGGTTTCCGAGCGCTCAAGAGGAACGAGTGAGAACGAAAGGCTTGACTTATCTATGCCGCTCAACACCTCAGGATCGCCCACAATGGTGATCTGTTTTTGAGAGATAGAATTAACTGTTATATCATAGCCCTCCAGCTCGGGAGACAAATCGTTTCTGCTGATAGGGATCTTCTTCGTTTCATATTCCTTAGGAACTGTAACGGTTACGGTGATCTCCTCCGTGCCGTCAAGCACGGTAACGCCGTTTATCTGTGCCGCGTTGAAATCAAAGGTATTTTCGCCTAAATTGATATCCGAAAATGAAATAGTACCAAGATTAAGCGCCGTGAGCTGAGCGGATTCAGGCGCGCCGACTTCAACGGAATTTACTGAATATTTCACGTCAAGAAAGCTTTCGGCATTGTTTGGTCCTGCAACGAAGGATACCGCAGGGCGCAGATTCTGAACCTTTAGTATCGGAACACTTGCGGTAAGCGCAGATTCGCCCTCGGGAATGATAATTTCAACATTATCGATCTTGTTTCCGATTTCGTTCAAAGCAATCGGAGTTAAGCTTACAACCTGTGACTCAGACAGTTCGCTTTCAAGCTCAATATCGGCAACTACTCTCTTAACATTTGAAACGTAAGTCCTCGCGCCCCTGAGAATAACGGAGCTTTGATTGAGCGTAGTCTCTCCAGAAACGTAGCCCTCGGCGGTAAAATTCGTGTTCACAAAATTAAGCTCAACAGGCATTGTAAGCTCTTCGGTATAATCGTAAAAGCCCATTATAGCCGTGGGAGCGTAGCTTTCTACAGTAAACTCAGCGTCTTCGGTTACGTTGAGAACGATCGGAACTGATTGGTAGCCCGTAGTAGTAATTGAATTCGTCTGCAACGCCGCGCTGAAATCATTTTCGCTGATCTCGCTTGCAATATACTTTTTACAGGATATCGTTACTTCAACGTTTACGTTCTCGTCGCCGTAATATTGTATTCCAAGCTGTTCGGCGAGCGTTCCCGAAAAATCAACGCTTACGGGAACTGTTATACGCTTCGTTGTTTCGGGGCTTAAGTTCATCGAGGTTAAAACCCAGATAACGAGCGCGGCAAATATTGAACAGATAATGAGATATTTATCGTTATATATCAGTTTTCTTATAGAAAACTTTTTATTCTTTTTTGCATTATTTTTCATTTTTTCTCACCCTCTTTACAAGTCTTGCCAAAATCTTGTCGTCAGATGATGAGCCGCCGGGAAGAAATTCGCTCTTCAGAATATCTCTGAGATCACCGTCTGAAATATTGCTTTTAAGAACCCCGCTCCTTGCAACGGATATCGCACCGGTTTCCTCCGAAACTACAACGACGATCGCGTCGCTCTCCTCGGAAAGGCCGATAGCGGCTCTGTGGCGCGTGCCGAGTGATGATATAACGTTTTTATTGGTCAGCGGCAAAATACAGCCCGCGGCATATATTGCGCCGTTTCTGATAACCATTGCTCCGTCGTGAAGCGGGGTTTTCGGATAAAAGATATTCTCGATAAGCGCCCTTGATGCTTTCGCATTAAGCACCGTTCCCGAATCGATAATATTTCCCAGCAGCGTATCCTTTTCAAAGGCGATAAGGGCGCCCGTCTTATTATCGCTCATATTGGAACAAGCCTTGATAACCGCCTCAATGCTGTTTTCGATTTCCGCAAGCTCTACGGCAACGCCGGAGTGAATGATCGTTTTCAAGCTTCTTCTTGCCGAACCCTTACCGATCTGCTCAAGAATATTTCTGAATTCAGGAGCAAAGATAACCACCGCGATTATAAGAATATTTGAAAAAATACTTCTGAAGATATACGATGAAGCTTCCATTTGCAGGGCATTAACGATCAGGTATATGACCACCATAAATGCGATACCCTTTGCAAGCTGCATCGCCCTCGTTTCTCGTAATATGCGCACGCATATATAAATAACGATCGCAACGAGCGCTATATCAAGAAAATCCGTCAACGTGAAGGTGGAAAAAACGCTCAGTATTCTATTGACATAATCCATTATGGCATCAAGCATTTGCAACATTCCTTAATTTACTGCTGGGCTAAAGGTTTCAAAATTCAATTTTCACTTCGCCGTCTAAATATTTTAACATAAAATTTAATAATAATAAAGATAAAATTATATTTTTTTCAATCTCTTTAAAAAAATTTCGCAATCCCGCTGAGTAGTAAATGCGGAGGGACACAGGCGAACTGTTCCGCGATCAAGCGTGTTAAAGAATTTGTGAGCAAGCGGCGAACAGTGAAGCCCCGCTCTGACGGCGATATCCTGCCTTGCGAGAAGCGCCGCCGTTTTTTCGCTTGGATAGTCTTTATAATTAAACGAAATTATCGGCGCAGAGCTGAACTTTTCAGGCTTCGGGCAATAGAGAACGGCGTTTTGATCTCGCTTTAAGCCGTTATATAAAATATCAGTCATTCGAAGCTCATGATCGTAAATATTGTTCATTCCTTTTGAATTGATGAAGCTTATCCCCTCGCCCATTGAAATTATTCCAACGTTGTTAAGGGTTCCCGCCTCAAGCCTGTCGGGCAGAAAATCGGGCTGATACGGATTTTGTGATTCACTTCCCGTGCCGCCGTCTATGATCGTATCGAGATGTACATCTTCATTCACGGCAATAAAGCCCGTGCCCATATTGCCGTAAAGGCATTTATGCCCGGGTGCGCAAAGAATATCTATGTTGTCCTTCTCTGAGTTGATCGGCATAACTCCCGCCGCCTGTGCCGCGTCAACGATAAATCTTATTCCGTGCCGCCTTGCGAGATTGCCGATTTTTCTCAATGGAAACGCAACGCCGAATACGTTTGAGGCTGCCATACAGACGATCACCGTGGTGTTGCTTCTGATAAGCCTTTCAAAGTTTTTGACCGTTTCCTCCTCATCAAAATCGTACTGAGCAATATCGAAATCGATAATTCCGTCTTTTCTCAGGTGATTGACCACTCGCCAGACAGCGTTGTGCTCAAGGGAGGAGATAATGACGTGGTCTCCCCTTTTAACGCTGCCCTTTATCGCCATATTAAGCGCCTGAGTGCAGTTCATCGTAAAGGCAATATTTTGAGGCTCATAATTAAACATTGCCCCTATTTTTTCACGCACTGAATATATCTTTTCAGCGGTGGCTATGGATGCAGAGTAGCCTCCCCTGCCGGAATTGAAGCTGTAATTTCTTACGGCGTTCATCGTGCCGTAGATAACGCTTTGCGGCTTTGGATACGATGTTGCCCCGTTGTCTAAATATATCAAAGGCGCTCAACCCCCAAAATTTTGATTCCGTTTCTTTGAAGTATTTCAACGGCGTTTCCGTTTCTGTCCTCAACGCTTAAAACGTATCCGCAGCCGTCTCCCGGAGCGGGATTTTCAAGCCTTTGCATATATGATTTTATTGCGTTTCGCTGTAAAACGCTTTTCGCGCGCTGCGCGTTGGTAACTGATCCTACCTTTATATAAATACTCATAGTAAAAAACCTCACTTTCTACATAATATGAGAAAGTGAGGTTTAAGTTTAACGATTGATTTGCTTTATCGTAGCATCAAAGCATAAATCTTATTTGTTGATAAGATCCTTATCCTTCTTCTTTTCAGCCTTTTTAGCGGCCTTTTCAAGCTTTCTTGCTTCAAGCTCGGCCTTTTCCTCGGCGATCTTGGCCTTGGCTTCCTCTTCCTTAAGGCGCTCAGCCTCTTCTGCTCTGAGCTTCGCTTCGTCATAAAGGGCGGCGATCTCATCAAAGCGGCTGAAGTTTTCCTTCTGGATGAGAAGCTTTCTTGCGGTTATATAGGCATCAGCGGCGCGGTTGAAGGTTGCGTAATCATCCATAGCAAGCTTTGAGGCCTTGCGGGCCTCCTTGCGCTTTTGCTCAAACGTTTTGATCTCAGCCTTCAGCCTTACAATTTCTTCGATATCCTTGCTCTTTTTGGCTTCGTGAAGCTCTTTAGAAAGCGCGGCGATGTTCTCGTCACACTCGTCCTCAGCAGCAAAATAGCCTGTAAGAGCGTCCATATCAGGCTCTGCGAATTCCTTAACCGAGCCGTAATACTTCTCGAAGCTTCTGTGGGAGGAAAGCTTTTTCTTGGCAAGCTCGATCTCAATGGAGCGCATATCCTTTTCCTGCTGATTGGTCTTGGGAAGCGCTTTCGCCGCTTTAAGTTCTTCCTTAACAGCCTGAACGTCCATATTTCTTATGCCGTCGAGACCCTGATTGTAGACGTTTTGATAAAGAGCTACCTGACGGATAACGTTATCAGATTCGAACTTATCAAACTCCTCGCAAACGAACTTCGAAATAGCGATCTCTTCGTTGAATTCAAGGGCTTCCTTATAGGCTTTCTTAGCGGCTTTGCGCTCCGCCTTGTCTTTGATTTTCTTGATATCCTTCTTGGAAACTGCCTTAGGCTCGGCAACCGACATCTCTCTTGCATTATTAACAAGATCGATGGCTTCAACAAGCTCACGGTCACTTAAGGCGTTATTTGAATAGTCCTCAAACATTGCGCGAACCTTAAGCACACGGACAACTGATTTCTGCTTTTTCTCAGTGAAATCATAGAAGAAATAAGGAATAACGTTGAGCGTTGCGCCGATGGCGGCAACGATAATAAGCACGCGGAGAAGCGGAAGCAGTACGCCGTCAACGTCATAAAGCGCGTTTGAGGCGTTAAAAATATCCTGTCCGTTCGCCGCTTGCTCCTGAAGCATCTGCCCGATAGTCTGCTGAGCGCCGGGAAGCACTCTTGACATAAGCGATTGATCGTTAACTACGCGGGTCGCGGTTTCAACGTTCATACCGAGCTTTTCCTGCAATGCGGGCAAAACGCCGGCACTTATAAGAGTAATAACGTTGCCGATAGTCGCCACCGCGGCAAACATACCGTCGATCCTTTCGCCTGTTTTATACTGCTGATAATCGCGGATATCCGCCTGAATGGACGGGTTGAGAATATGGGCGAACGCGCCAACGACCGCATTGAAATACAGGCACATAAGAACGAGCCAAATCGTATACTGATTGATCGTGCCGGTAAACAGGATCATCATAAGAATGAATATGATATTTAATAAATTCGTAAATATCTGAACGTTCTTTTTGCCCCACTTGCGGATACAGAACGGAGCTAAAAGCATGCCCCAAAGGGAAGCGTTTCCGTATAACGTTACTATCAATCCGTATGTACTGCCGGAGCTTGCTCCGCCGTAGTTATAGAGCCAATAGAGAATATTGTTGTAAGCGGATTCAAGGAAGCCGATCCAGCTGGCAAGAGAAATGATCCAGAAATACTTATTCTTTGCAACGGCTTTCAACGCGTCGATAAACTTAACCTGAATAACGTGGGTCTTCGCCTGAATGATCTTCTCCTGAGTATTGGCGAAAACGATAACGAGAAGCGCGATACCCGCAATACCGAGGATCGGGAACACAAGTCTGTAAACACGCACGTCAGTTGAATTCGTGTGGAACACGTTTTCAGCTATAATGGGCATAATGAGGTTTACAACGGTAGGACCGAAGGAGTAAATAACGCTCTTGATAGAAGAAACGTCCGCCCTTTCCTGAGAGTTCGGAGAAAGAACGTGAATAAGATTCTCGTAAGCATCGTATAAGAAATAATAGAAAAACTGGAGTAAAACATTAAATAAAAGTAATACTGCGCACTTTGCTATGTAATCCGCGCTCTTGCCTAAGAATTCACCCGTGCCAAAGATAATGCTGAGCTTATCATACGGGAACCATACCATAACAACGAATATTATCGCCGTTGGGATACCCATTGAAAGCAAATACGGTCTGTATTTACCAGCTTTATTTCGCGTGTTATCAATAATATTGGCGCGAAGTCCCGTAAGCGGGATACCGGAAAGGACGGCAATAACGTAAAGAATATACATATCTGTGGGAGTTATGCCGATCGTACCCGTAATGAATACGTTCGTTGCGGAAAGAAGGCAGGTGTAGCCCATCTGAACGATGAGATAAAAGCCGATACCGCCGAAGGAATAGGAGGCGATCTCCTTGAAGGACATATATCTGCCCTTTGGAGGCTTGCTCCAATAATACCTTACGTTGTTTAGCAGTTGTTTGATTTTTTCCATATTTTTACCCCTTTTTTCATTATTTACTATTTAATAAGATGCTGTTGCCGATCAAATCTTTCATTTGATTTACTGATGAACTGAAAAATTTCTTATAAACTCCGCAAAACTCATTTTCACCTCTGCCGCGTTTACAACCGCATCCTCTGCAAAGGGCGAAATAATCGCAACGCTTGCATTTATCTTCTATTGCGAAGCTTTCCTCAATAAAGCATTTTGCCTTTTTTTCACCATGCATCTGCAAAAAGGACTTTTCGTTAATATTACCAAGCTCCCATTCGTCCGTACAATAGAAATCGCAGGGATACACCGTGCCGTCTCCCTCAACCACGAACTGAACGGAGCAAAAGCCGTTCATTCCGCATTGCTCGGCATTCCTGCCCTGAAGCAATAAAAGATAATTATCAAAGGAGCGAACGGAAACTCTGTTGCCTCTCATGTTATCGTTGTAATAGAGCCTGAACGCCTTTTCAAGGAACTGCGCGTAATCTTCTTCGTTCATATAGATATCGGCGTTATATTCGCCGTCAAAGGGCTTCAGACAGTTTATGTACTGGATATCGACAATTCCGTTTTGCTTTAAAAAACGGTAATTATCCCGAACGGTCTCGGCAAGCTTTTTCGTTACGACTGAAAGTACGTTGAATTCCACGCCGTGCTTTTGCAGAAGCTTGACGCCGTTCATTACGTCATCAAAGGAAGTTTTTCCGTTTGGATAAACTCTGTATGAATTCTGTTCCTCGTTACCGTCCAGCGAAACGCCGATCAGAAAATTATTTCTTTTGAAAAACGCGCACCACTCGTCATTTATAAGCGTTGCATTGGTCTGCAAGCAATAAATCACCTGAGAATTATACGAATTGTAATTATTCACCAATTCAACGAAGTTCTTGAAAAAATCAAGCCCCGAGAGCATCGGTTCTCCGCCCTGAAAGGTGAAGATCATCCTCGTTCCCTTAGTGAACTCAACTGCTGATTTTATAATATTCTCAGCGGTTTCAAGACTCATAAAGCCTTTGAAATAATCGCTTCTACCCTCGGAAAGCGAAGAATAAAAGCAGTATTCACATTTCAAATTGCACGCCGAGGACGATGGCTTTATCATTACCGAAATTGGCATTGCTCCACCTAAAAGTTCATATTATTCCAGCCCCATTGTGATGAGCCGTTGTATTTCACGTAAATCTTATCGGCAGGAATTGCAAGCTCTTCGCCGAAGATCTTGCAAACTTCAACTGTCATTTTCTCGCACTGAGCATCGGTGGACTTGCCGAAAACTGAGATATCCACGAAAGCCATAGGCACGCTTTCACCCCTGAAATACATAGAGCATTTATCCTCAAAGCTTATCATCAGCCAGCCCTCGCTTTTCCCGAGAAGCTCAATAGCCTTTCCGAGTCTACTCTTAAGCGCCAGTTCTTTCTCCTTGCTGATCTCAACGTTTGTATTGGTGTTGATAAACGGCATTTTAAAACCCCCAATTCGTTTATTAAGTATATTCTATTATAAAAAAAGGATTAAGTCAACAAAAACAAAGGCAGACAAATATTGTCTGCCTTTACCTCTTCACTTTTCACTATTACTTATTACTTCAATTATGCGCCCATAACACGGTCGCAGCGCTTGGTGAGTTCATCCCAGCGGCGGTCTACTTCCTTCTGGAAGGCTTCGATCATCCACTCGTTTTCGGGCTTGAACATATGCTTGAATCTGCCCTGCTTGATGAGCCATTCCTCGATGGGAACGTATCTCTTTGGCTCGTAGTTGAGCACCCAAACGCCGTCTATAACCTCAAAAAGAGGCCAGTAGCGCGTTTCAACGGCAAGCTTGCATATCTCCATAATATCCCAGGTGTTGTATCTCCAGCCGCGGGGGCAAGGAGCCATAATGTTGAGGAACGCCGCGCCCTTGGTGTAAATCGCCTTTTCGGACTTCACGTGAAGATCGCGGAAATTCTGAACGAAGGTGGTCTGCGCAACGTAAGGAACCTTATGCTCCGCAATGATAGCGGATAAATCCTTTCTGTACTGGGTTTTACCGCCCGATACAGAGCCGACGGGGGTTGTGGTGGTATCGGCAAACATTGGAGTTGCCGAGGAACGCTGGATTCCCGTGTTCATATACGCGCCGTTATCATAGCAAACGTAAACCATATCGTGTCCGCGCTCCATAGCGCCTGAAAGAGACTGGAAGCCGATATCGTAAGTACCGCCGTCTCCGCCGAAGGTGATGAACTTAAAGGTATCGTTCACCTTGCCCTTGCGCTTCAAAGCGTTGTAAGCACCCTCAACACCGCTGAGGGTAGCGCCGGCGTTTTCAAAGGCGTTGTGGATATAGCTATCCTTATAAGCGGTGTAAGGATACATAAATGAGGAAACCTCAAGGCAACCCGTGGCGTTGCCAATAACCGCCTTATCACCCGGCTTGATTGCCTTAAGAACGTTTCTTACGGCGATCGTTCCGCCGCAGCCCGCGCACATTCTGTGTCCGCCCGCAAGGCGCTCTTCCCTGCCGATAAACTCTTTAAAATTATACATTGAAAAGCACCTCCTTATTCTCTTACGCCCATATAGCGGTAGGCTTCTCCAACCTCGCCGCTTTCAGCGATTTTCTCAAGCTCATTATAAATTCCGATCATATCTTTCACTCTTACGTCACGACCGCCGAGACCATAAACGTAGTTCACCGCAAGGCAATCGGACTTCGCTCTGTAAAGCGCCGTGGTGACCTCCGCGCCGATCGGTCCGCAGTTGTCGTTATAGCTTTCTGTTCTGTCCATAAGCGCAACGGATTTTACGCCTTTAAGCGCTTCCGCGATCTCGCTTGCGGGGAACGGACGGAACAGACGGATCTTGATTAAACCAACCTTTTTGCCCTGCTCTCTCAACTCGTCAACGGCATCCTTAGTGGTGCCTGCCGCCGAGCCGATAATAACTACCGCAAGCTCCGCGTCGTCCATTTTATATTCTTCAAACAAGCCGTATTCTCTGCCGCTGATCTGCTTGTATTCATTCGCAACGTCAACGGTTACCTGCTTGGCGTTTTTAAGCGCCTCAGCCTGCGCCCTCTTAGCTTCAAAATAATAGTTTGAAACGCTGTAAGGACCTACCGCCATAGGACATTCGGAATTAAGAAGATAATTCTCAGGCTCGTATTCGCCTACGAAATCCCTGACCTCTTTATCCTCAAGAAGCTCGATATTCTCAACGGCGTGGGAAGTGATAAAACCGTCCTGGCAGATCATAACGGGAAGCATAACGTCCTTATGCTCGGCGATTCTGTATGCCATAACGAGGTTATCGTATACCTCCTGATTGTTTTCAGCGTAAATCTGGATCCAGCCCGCGTCTCTTGCGCCCATGGAATCGCTGTGGTCGCAGTTTATATTTATTGGGCCTGAAAGCGCTCTGTTTACGAGGGTGAGTACGCAAGGAAGTCTGTTGGAAGCCGCAAGATAAAGCTCCTCCCACATAAGCGCCATACCTGCCGACGAGGTTGCCGTTACGGAGCGGGCGCCCGCGGACTGAGCGCCGATTACCGCAGACATTGCGGAGTGCTCTGACTCAACGGGAATGAATTCGGAATCAACCTGCCCGTTGGCTACGAGCTTTGAAAAATACTGGGGAATTTCGGTGGACGGAGTGATCGGGAACGCCGCCATAACGTCCGGATTGATCTGGCGAAGCGCTTCCGCTACTGCTTCGTTACCGCTTAATCGGTCTTTTCTCATTGTTACTTAACCCCCTTCATCGTGATAGCGCCGGTGTGGCACGCCTTAACGCAGATGCCGCAGCCCTTGCAATGATCGTAGTCAAATTCTCCGCGCTTGCCGTCTACAACGGGAATAACGCTGTCCGGGCAAACGGGAACGCACAAAAGGCAGTGGATGCAAAGCTCCTCTTTAAGCTCGGGCTTAACGGAGGTCCACTCGCCTGTGTTGAATTCAAGGGAGGTCATTTCGCCGTAGATCTGCATACCCTCCGTCAGATCCTGCCATTTGCAGTTCTGATCCAGCTTTTTGATATCTGATTTCATATGTATTCTCCTCCCTATTTCACTTCGTTATGCGCCATTTTAAGGGCGTTCATATTGCCCTCGATAACCTCGGGCTTAGAAGAAAACTTGTGTTTGAAGGAAGCTTCCATTTCGGTGAGGAAGCTATCCCACTCCATTACCTCGGAAATCTTAACGATACCCGCAAGCATGGGGGTGTTCGGGAAATACTTGCCGAGGCAGGCAACGGATACCTTGCGAGCATCGATCGTATAAACCTTGCCCGTATATCCGTTTAAATGCTTCTCAATTTCCTCTTTCGGCTTGGCCGTGTTGATAAGTATAGCGCCGTCGGGGTTAAGTCCCTCGGTAACGTTGATGGCGTCCAGCAGGCTTTCATCAACGACTACTACGAAATCCGGCTCGTAAATATTAGAATGAACGCGTATCTCGTTGGGGCTTATTCGGTTATATGCCGTAATGGGCGCGCCCATACGCTCGGGACCGTATTCGGGGAAGCCCTGAACGTATCTGCCCGTTTTAAAGGCAACGTCTGCAAGAAGCAGCGCGGCGGTCTTAGCGCCCTGACCTCCTCTGCCGTGCCAGCGGATCTCAACACAATTCTTCATAGTCAAAACTCCTTATGTAATAAGACTTTCTAAACAAAAAACGCCTCTCTGCCAAAAGGCAAAGAGGCGATATAAAATACCGTGGTACCACTCTTATTCGTCCTAAAAGACGCACTTACGCGAACTGACATTCGCTGCCGCTTTAACGGAGGCCGCCGTCCGCGCTTACTGAAATTTCGGCGCAGCCACTCGGGGATGATATTACAGCTTCTTTTTTACTGCCTTCCAGCAAACGGCAGCTCTCTGTGAAAAAAGTTGAGACCGATTTTTGTTCCCGTCACCGTGTTTGATTTATTATTGGATAGATTATAATACAGGAAATTACGTTTGTCAACAAAATTTTTTCATTACCGATATTTGTTATTTGCCGATCGCTTCGCGCTTTTTATAAAATACGTACACGGCAAAAATAGCTTCTCCGAATACTACAGCATAGACAACGTATTTTATATACTGCAACACGCGTTCACCCTCGGGCAGATCATCATATGTTACAACTTTAATTGGAAGCCAACCGTTGTCCTCCGTTCCGCACTCAATATAGATAACCGAGTGATTATTATACTCGCAGTCAAGAAGAATCTTTCTGTTTGCGTCTTTGATTACGATACGCTCACCACTGTCTACAAAACCGTAGTCATCAGAACCAATGAAAAAGTCTTGATATGGATCGTAATACTCATCATTCTCATCAAACTCGTCATCAGTCCCGTCCAATTCCTCTGCAATGCTATCAGTATAAATATATTCCTCATTATATGAATAGCCATAGTCATCGGGATCAGATGGATAAAAACCATCCGGTTTCGGATCGGGATACGGTACGTCCTTCTCCATAAATTCCGCAAAGCTTTCGTAATCGTTAAACACAGTTCCTTCCGCGAATTTCGGCGCAAAGCCGTTCTCCGTAACTGCGGAATATATAAAATAACCAAACCCGGATGTAACTATCATACTCAACATACACAGCACTAAAAGAATGTAATTGTGCCGGTGTACTTTTTCCTCTTTAGTAGGTGTCCAAACTCCTTTTTTCGTCAATCGGGCATTAACGGCAATGGCAATAGTATAGCTGATAAGCGCCGCCAATAACGCCATAAATAAGCCGAATCTTAACCACGTATTCAGATCTATACCTACATAAACTTCACCTTCCGTAAAATTAAGCGGAAGTGTGAACACGCTGAGTGTTACGGCAAAACCGATAACAAATTCAGCAAGAGTAATAATTTTCTTTTTAAACACGCCCGTTTCATCGTCTGAAAACTCATCATCCGTTACAGACAAGAGCGCTTTATTCAGGAATATTGCCTGGCAAATGACCGCCGCAATAAAGAATATAACACCGATCATAAAGCCGAGGTTTGCTCTAAAGAAAGCGAAATTGCATATCGCCGCGGCGATAAGTCCCGCCAGAGCTATGCCGACCGCGATGAGACTTCTGTTTCTGTATTGCGAAAGACCAACTGCTAAAATCCTGCGGCGCTGTTTTTCGCCTTTGGCGGACAGCACATCATCGCTTACCGTAGAATTTTCATTATTGATTTTGCGCTCGCCGCATAGCAATTCATCGCAGGTAACGCCGAAAATATCGGCAATAACGGGTATCAATGATATATCGGGCGCGCATTCGTCCCTCTCCCAGCGGCTGACCGCCTTATCGGATACGTTTAATTTATCGGCAAGCTGTTTTTGCGTTAAGCCGTTTGCCTTACGCAGAGCGGCAATAAACTGACCTATGGATTTTCTTTCCATTACGTTCCCTCCTGAATGAAGATTGATTTGCAAAGGGGTGATTTCGGCGTCACTCACTTCCCCTTTGCATCCTCATTCTACTAAACCGACAGAGAGAAAACCACGGCGCAGACCGAAAATAGCTCTCTCATACTGAGAATTTTATCATTTTTCCGTAGTTTTTTCAATCTTTTGAGACGTTTCGCTTGAATTTTCCGTTTCAATCATTAAATCCGCCTTTTTCATTCGCTTTTTGATGTATGCGAATACGGCAATACCGGCTTCAGCAACTGAAATGGCAATATATAAACAATATATCGCATTGCTTGCAGCTTCATACCGATCGTAATCATCATACGTTAATACCCTTATGGGAAGATAACCGTCAGTCCATTCGCCGTAATATATACTCATAACCGAGCCGTTTTTCTTTTCGCAGTCGATCAAAACGTTTCCATCAGAATCTTTAAGATTAATTTTCCTATCGAATTCAAACTCATAAATATACCAATCATCCGGCGACGGGTTTTCGGTTTCAATATACTCAACGAAAGAATCATAATCATTAAATGCAGTTGACGCAAATGATTCAAGCATATTATTGGTAATTGTTACGTAGAGATACGAATTCAGCCCCACAATGATCAAAAGAAAAATGCTTTTCTTCAGCGCAATTCCCAAATTATGATATATTCGTTTATCCGTATCGGTTTCTATTATGTCGCCGATCCCGCTTTTCCAGCGATATTTTAATACTATAAGTCCGCAATACAGTAAAACAGCGCAAATAAGATAGTATTTAACAGTGGAAGCCCATTCGTATAAATATATTGAATCGAAGAAGCCCATACACATAGCCAGCGGAAGCGTAAGCGCAAAGAGCGCGATAATAACACCGTATACGAATTCATTTTTGCGCTTCGCCGAGCGAATCAGCTCGTTCTCTTCTTCATCTGACAAATCGAAAGCTTTTATCCTTTTCACATATTTTTTCTGTGAAATGAACTGCAAAACAACGGCAACGGCAAAGAAAACCATTCCCAAATATAAACCGAGCTTTCCGGTGTGAAAAGCAAAATTATAAAACAGGGCAACACAAGTGCCGACAACTGATAAAACACAGGCAACTGCGCTTCCCCTTTTGTATTTTTTCAACGCTTTATTTTTCATAGTTTATCCTCTTAAAGCTTATTCAGCCGAATCAATACCGTTATATTGGTATTTTTTCAAATCTACCGTGTAATCAATAATCTCAATTCCGTCTGCTTCAAGCTTCGCTTTTTGCATATCGATACCGCCGTAGCCGAAATGCTTCGCAAGTCCTCCCCTGCTGTTCACTACCTTATAGCAGGGGTATATTTCGGGATAAGGATTAACGTGGAGAATGTTACCCACCACCCTCGCAAGCTTAGGATTGCCAAGGTACTCGGCGATCTGTTTATAAGTGACCACTTTTCCTTTCGGAATAGTCAGCAGATATTCGTAAACCTTTTCTTTCATCATTTAGCCTCCCTCGGCAATATCTTGACCTTGTACTGAACTATGGAGCCGTTAGTATTATAATTATCAGAAACTATCAATGTTTCTTTTGAAGTATCGTACCACACGGCTTTATCGAAATCTTCTTTATAGCCAATTCCTACGATTGGAACAACGCAGACGTATTTTTTAGTGGGCTGAAACTCTCCGTACATTATATACGTGTTATATACCACGTCGGCATCATCGTCTAAATCGTTGATATATGCATTAAACAAATTGGAATCAACAAATGAATCCACAGTTTCTTTCAAAAGTCCATTGTCGTAATCCCAGTCTATTTCAAGGAAATTCTGATCATAATCTTCAACATCGGCAGGATCGATCATTTCATCGCTCTCGATAACGTAGATACCTGATAAGCTTATATATTTTCCGCTATTTTTGGCTGGGGTAACGCATATTATGACGAGTAAAAACAGAAGCAACACGGCCGTTACCACCGCAGTTATCTTTAGATTTTTTTCCTGGCGGATATGGCGCTTTCTGTATTTGCACAACCTAAAAAGATTAATAAGCCAGACTGCATAAATGTGCAAGCCAATACAAAACGCAGGAAACAGAATGCCCAATACCTTTATAACAATGCTCGTGCTTTGCCAGTCATAGTTCAAAAGTAAATCAAGTAATCTTCCCCCGTCTCCGCTGATCAATTTGTATATGCAGAAGATAATTGATGAGAAGCCTTTGAATATAATTGTAAGCTCAACGATCCCAATAAAGCCCATGGCTGACAGGAAAGCGCTCTTATTCCTTAAACCAACGGCTATATCTGCAAGACATATGGGAAGAAACAGCAGTAATAAGACATTTCCTACGAAGCTTGAAGAAAATGAAACGTCAAACATAGACCAGCCAATGGAACACAGCAAAACGCCCCAGAAAAACAAAGCACTTATAAAAGTAAATACCACAATTGCTGCAAAAGATTTCGTGTTAATACTATCAAGCTGCTCACCGATTATTTCCGCTTCGTCGCCGAAATGCTCGTTGGCTTTTGTTTCGGCGGTTTCCTTATCGTAGCCGATAAGGGTGTAATACTCCACGCGTTCGTTATAGTGGTCTTCAAGCTCTGCCTGTATATCCTCTTTGATTTTATCGTCTTTTATCTTGCTTAAAACGGTTGAAATATAATTATTTTCCATAATCATTCACCCTTACGCAAAGTTCAGCACCTTATTTACAGACGTTGAATAAACCTTCCACTGCTCCTTTTGCTCCGCAAGGCTCTTTATTCCCTTGTTGGTGATGTGGTAATACTTGCGCTTTCTGCCGTCAAACTCCTCCCAGTAAGCTTCGAGAAATTTCTCTTTTTCGAGAGCGTGGAGAATCGGATAGAGCGAGCCCTCGCTCATATAAAACGTGCCGTCCGAGCGCTTTTCGATCTCCCTTATGATCCTGTAGCCGTAAAGATCCTCGTCCTTCAAAACGCTTAAAACGAGTATCGGCGAGCTTCCCTTTAGCAACTCTTTACTGATTTTCATAGAATGACCTCCTTATACATCGTTTATTGATGTATATACATAATAACACAAGGTATACGTTTTGTCAACAAGCAAAAGAAAAAGCAGAGCCGAAGCTCTGCTTTAATATTTTTATGGATTAATACATTCCGCCCTGGGCCGCGGCTGCCATTGCAGCGGCGTTTGCGGCGTCTGCCTGCGGGTCTTTGATATCGGTAACGAGTGATTCCGTTGTGAGCACCATAGCGGCAACGGAAGCGGCGTTCTGGATCGCGGAGCGGGTAACCTTAGCGGGGTCTACGATTCCGCTCTCGATCATATCGCAATACTCGTTGGTTGCGAAGTTGTAGCCGTAGCCGTTCTTATCGGAATTCTTGATCCTGTCAACAATAACAGAGCCTTCCATTCCCGCGTTAGCGGCGATCTGGCGAATCGGCTCTTCAAGAGCTTTAAGAACGATCGATACGCCCGTTTTGAAATCGGGGTCTTCGCTGTCGAGAAGCGCTGAAACAGCGGGAATCGCGTTGATAAGCGCCACGCCGCCGCCCGCAACGATACCCTCCTCAACGGCAGCCTTTGTTGCCGCGAGAGCGTCCTCAATGCGAAGCTTCTTTTCCTTCATTTCAGTCTCGGTAGCCGCGCCGACCTTGATAACGGCTACACCGCCTGCCATCTTAGCAAGACGCTCGTGAAGCTTCTCCTTGTCAAACTCAGAGGTGCTGGATTCAATAGCGGTCTTGATCTGACCGATACGAGCCTTGATCTCATCGCTTGAGCCTGCGCCGTCAACGATAATGGTGTTTTCCTTAGTAACCTTAACCTGGCGCGCTCTGCCCAGCATAGCCATGGTGGCATCCTTAAGCTCGATGCCGAGATCGGAGGTAATTACCTGACCGCCCGTGAGGATAGCGATATCCTGAAGCATATCCTTTCTTCTGTCGCCAAAGCCGGGAGCCTTAACGCATACGCAGGTGAATGTGCCACGAAGCTTGTTGAGAAGGATGGTCTGGAGAGCCTCGCCCTCAACGTCCTCAGCAACGATAACGAGCTTCTGTCCGCTCTTGAGAACTGACTCAAGGAGAGGAAGAATATCCTGAACTGTTGAGATTTTTTTATCAGTGATAAGAATGAGCGCGTCGTCGATAACGGCTTCCATTTTATCGGTATCGGTTACCATATAGGGGCTGATATAGCCGCGGTCAAACTGCATACCTTCAACTACTTCGCAAACGGTCTCAGCCGTCTTTGATTCCTCGATGGTGATAACGCCGTCCGCGGAAACCTTATCCATAGCGTCCGCAATGAGGTTGCCAACGTACTCGTCGCCTGCGGAAACTGTGGCAACGCGGGCGATATCCTCCGTACCCTTAACCTGCTGAGAAACGGACTTAACAGCCTCTACGGTAGCGTCTACAGCCGCTTTGATGCCGTTTTTAACGGTCATGGGATTTGCGCCTGCCGCAACGTTCTTCATTCCCTCTCTTACGAGTGCCTGAGCGAGAAGCGTTGCGGTGGTAGTGCCATCGCCCGCATCGTCGTTCGTCTTAGAGGAAACCTCCTTAACGAGCTGAGCGCCCATATTCTCAAAGGGATTGTCAAGCTCGATCTCCTTAGCGATAGTTACGCCGTCGTTCGTGATGAGAGGCGCGCCGTATTTCTTATCAAGAACCACGTTTCTGCCCTTGGGGCCGAGCGTGATCTTTACGGTATCCGCAAGCTTATCGATACCGTTCTGGAGAGCCTTGCGGGCCTCCTCGCCGAAAATTATATCCTTTGCCATTGCGCAATTCCTCCTTATTCGATTACCGCAAGAATGTCTTTAACCGAAGCGATGGTGTATTCAACGCCGTCGATCTTAACGTCCGTGCCGCTGTATTTCGTGATGATCACCTTGTCGCCGACGCTGACGGTCATGGGGTCTTCCTCAGTACCCGGCCCGACTGCCGCAACGTTCATAAATTCGGGCTTTTCCTGCGCGGATGCGGCAATGAAAAGTCCTGATGC
Source organism: Eubacterium sp. (assembly GCA_022511205.1). Classification (GTDB taxonomy): domain Bacteria; phylum Bacillota; class Clostridia; order Oscillospirales; family Acutalibacteraceae; genus Eubacterium_R. The sequence goes on from JAFLRY010000001.1 coordinate 131,320, forward strand.
TGTAGTTTCTTCTGCTTCAACCTTAGCAAGCAAAACCTTGTCTGCAAGTGGTTTGATAGTCATAAGAATTCACCTCTATCTTAAAGTTATATTTCGTTTTAGCACTCTTTGCCTTTGAGTGCTAAATACTATTTTAGCAAGAATTTTCCATTTGTCAATAGTATTAACAGTTTTTTAAAAATTTATGTTGTGATGGCACTATTAAGCGAACTCATCACAACAGAATGAAATATTATTTTACTCTATTATGCAAACCGCGTGGGCGGCAATTCCCTGCTTTGCGCCTGTGAAGCCGAGCTTTTCCTCGGTGGTGGCCTTAACGGAAACTTGGTCTATATCGCAGTCGCAAGCCTTGGCGATATTTGCGCGCATCTCATCTATGTACGGAGCAAGCTTCGGCGCTTGAGCGATAACAGTTGAATCGATATTTCCTATTTTATAGCCCTTTTCCTTAATTACCTCAACCACCTTGGCGAGAAGCACAAGGCTGTCCGCGCCTTTGAATTGTTCATCGGTGTCGGGGAAAAGATGACCGATATCCCCCATTGCCGCCGCGCCGAGGAGTGCGTCAGCGATGGCGTGGAGCAGAACGTCAGCGTCCGAATGGCCGAGAAGCCCCATTTCATAGGGTATATCAACTCCGCCGATAATGCATTTTCTGTTTTCGGCAAAGCGGTGAACGTCGTAGCCGTGGCCTATTCTCATTTTAGTTCTCCCCTTTTCTTTAATATGCTTTCCGCCAGCGGAATATCGCTTTGAGTGGTGATTTTGATATTTTCGTAATCGCCTAAAACGGCGTAGACCTTTGCACCGAGCTTTTCAACGAGTCGGCAATCGTCAGTATAATCGGCGTTTTCCTTCCGCGCTTTATCGAGCGCTTCTTTATAAAGCTGAAAATCGAAAATCTGCGGCGTTTGAATGGAGATCAGCCTGCTTCTGTCAGGTGTGTCAACGATAGCAAGATCGTTGTCAACGGTCTTGATCGTGTCCTTAACAGCAACACCCGTTGCCGCAGCTTTCGTCTTCTGCGCCTTATCGAGGGTATTGAGAATCACCCTCTGAGTAACGAGGGGTCGCGCGCCGTCGTGAATGATGATATAGTCGCAATCCTCGATGGTTTCAACGGCATTCATCACGCTCTGCTGGCGCGTTTCGCCGCCGATCACGAAGGTTATATCCTCATCCGGCAAAAGCTCAGAAAAAGCCTCCACGTCGCACGCTCGGCAGACCACGATTATTTCGTCTATTTCAGGAAGCTCTGAAAAGGCGGCTACGCTTCGTTCTATAACGGTTTTTCCGCCGATTTCAAGGAGCATTTTGCTTTTTTCAATTCCCATTCTCGTGCCGTTTCCCGCGCCGAGAATTATCGCTACGTTATACAATTCTCTTTATCCTTTCAAGCTCCTCCGTATTCGGAGTTACAAATTCGGTTTTATAATCAACGTAGATCACCATACCGGGCTTTGCGCCGGCGGGCTTTTTAACGTTTTTGATTATGGTGTAGTCCACCGGGACGTTTGACGAGCCGCCCGCTTTGCTGTTTTGCGCCGCAAGCATTGCCGCTTCCCTGATCAGTTTATCCGTGAATTCTCTGCCGTCATTGGCAACGACAACGTGGGAGCCTGCCGTATCCTTAACGTGAAACCATAAATCGTAATTCTTAGCGGTTTTAAGGGTCAAGCGGTCGTTCATAACGTTGTTTCTGCCAACGAAGATTTTGAAGCCCTCACTGCTTTCAAACTCCATAGGCTTTAGCGCCTTGACATTCTTTGCATTTTTGTTATTGCGGTGCTTCAGGTAGCCCGTCTGGGCAAGCTCCGTTCTGATCTCGGTTATCTCGGCATCGGTCTCGGCCCTTGAAAGGGAATCGATTACCGTTTCAAGATAATCGGCTTCCTCCTTCGCTTCCCTGATGAAATCAACGAGCTTGCTTTCGGCAACCTGCTTTTTTCTGTATTCCTTATAATATTTCTGCGCGTTCTGCGATGGCGAAAGCGTCACGTCCGCAGGGATACGCACGATATTGCCGTTATCGTAATAATTTTCAAGGTCATAATACGGCGCGCCCTTTTGAAGTGCGTACTGGTTCGTGGCAAGAAGATCGCCGAAGATTCTGTATTTATCCTTATCCTTGCAGTCCTCAAGCTCTTTTTCTCTATTGACCGCCTTTCGAACGGCACGCTCCTGCAAATTCTGAAGCGTTTTGAAAAGCTCGCCGGAGCGCTGGCGAATCCTGTCTGCCCTGACCTTTTCATAAAAGAAAAAGTCCAGAAGCTCTGAAAAGCTTTCAAATTCGCGGGTGGTGACGAGAGCGCCGTACTGAGTAATTGGCATAAAGGAAAAATCCATCGGAGTTTCATTTATAACAGCAACCGGAATAGGATTTTCGGCATATTCCTTGATTTTCTCCACCGAAACACCGTTTTCATATTCCCTGCAAACTATGGGTGAAGCGCCCATAACGACTTCCTGAAAGGCGTTTGCGGGGGCTTTCCTGCTTTGGAGTATCCTTGCTTTGATCTCGTTCAAATCATCGGTAAAAATATTCAGCTTGCTTTGCGGCGGCGGTGCGATATATTCCTCGCCGGGCATAATACGCCTTACCTGCGATTTGCTTTCGTCAATTCTCTTGAGGGCGTCAACGATGATTCCCTGTCCGTCCAGCAAAATAACGTTGCTGTATCTTCCCATAATTTCCACCACGAGGGTGAATTTTACGGGATCGCCCAGCTCGTTTGAGGCGTCCATACTGATTTTAACGATTCGCTCAAGTCCGTCCTGCTCAACCGCGCTGATTTTAGCGCCCGTCAAATGCTTTCTCAGAAGCATACAGAGCATCGGTGGCTTTGCGGGGTTTTCGGGAGCGTGATCGGTAAAATGAATACGCGCGCTGTCCGCCCTACAGGAAACGAGCAGCTTCTTTGCGCCTTCGCGGGAGCGCAGTGAAAAGATCAGCTCCTCTTTTGAGGGCTGGTGCACCTTTTCGATCCTCGCGCTTACGGCAAAATCACGTATTTCATTTTTTAAATGATATAGATAAATTCCGTCTAACGCCATAGGTAATTTGCATAGCCTTTCAGGCTACAAAATAATTTAAAATTCACGATTTCCTTGTTGTAGCCTGACAAGGCGTGATGCAAATTCAGCCATCTCAAAATTATGCCAACGGCAAATTTTGAGGGCAATATAATCAATTTTGCGTGATTTATCACGCTAAATTGCCGAAACAGGATTTACCTGCTTTGATTCAATAAATTCCACGTCCGGGAACATTTTTCTGAGCGTATCCGCAAGCATTATAAAGGATTCATACTCCGTTTCATAATGACCCGCGCTGATAACCGGATAGCCCATTTCCGCGGAGTCCAGCATAAAGTGGTATTTCATTTCCCCGGTTAAAAAGCAATCAGCGGCAGACATAGCTTCGTCTAAATATTCATCACATGCGCCGCCGCCAACGGCAACGGTCTTAACGCTTTTTTCGCCGCAGGTATAGCGCAATCCGCTTACTTTAAGCGTTTTACTTGCGAATTTCGCGAACTCGTCAAAGCGCATTTCATTTTCAAGCTCGCCGACCGCGAGAAAAGAATTTTCTATCTGCCTGATGTTCTTAAGCCCGAGGCGCTTTGCGAGATTATAGTTTATTCCGCACTTCGCCCTGTCAAAATTCGTGTGGGCGGAGATAACGGCAATATTCTTTTCGACACAAGTGTAGATAGCGCAGCCCTTTTCTATCTTGCTTATGGGATTGAAAATCACGGGGTGGTGGGAAAGTATAAGCTCTGCGCCCTGCTGAGCCGCAAGCTGAGTTACCGCTTTCGTCACGTCAAGGCACAGAACTGCTTTCTTCACTTCCTTGCGGAATTCACCAATGAGAAAGCCCGCGTTGTCCCACTCCTCCTGCGTATCAAAGGGGGCTATGCTGTTTATGTAATCGTAGATATTTTTAACAGTTGTCATTGATCTTTTCCTTTATATCGGCAATGATGCTTGAAAAATCAAAGCCGCTTTTCGTTTTGTTTTCAAGGTAGTTTAAAAGATGAACGAAGTATTCCCTATGGGTAAAATCGTTTATATTTCCAAGGTAATAATAGCTTTCGGGGTATTTCTTAACAGTTCCCGTATAGACTGCTTCAAACACGCTGTAATAATGCCTGCCCTCTTTAACGATAGTATCCGCGCCGATCTCAAAGCCGTTTTCGCAAAGATATTTTCGCAAAATTTCAGGATGTGTCATGGGATTAAAGATATAATGCTTCTCCTTGTTTTTCGCCCATTCACAGCTTGAAATAATATCAGCAATGAGTTCTCCACCCATTCCGCATATGGCGATATCGTTTGCTTCGTTTTTGGGGATACTTTTCAGCCCGTCAGAAAGGATACATTTGATTTTATCCTCAAGCGCGTATTCGCTGACAAGCGAACGGCAGGAATCCAGCGGAGCTTCGTTGATATCCCCTGCCACGGCGCTTTTGATTTTGCCGTTCAAAACGAGATAAACAGGAAGATAGCCGTGGTCGCAACCGATATCGGCAAGAGACGAACCGTCTCTCACCAGGCGCGCCACGGCTAACAGCCTTTCAGTCAGCTTAACCGTCATTAGCCGTTGATCGTTGCGTTGATTTTCTCAACGAGCTCATCGGCATCAGTACCGTGAACGGCGCATGCCTCCGCGATGCTCTCGCCTCTTGAAGCGGGGCAGCCAAGGCAGTGCATTCCCATTTCAAGGAAAAGCGGCGCTGTTTCGGGGCAGATATCAAGAACGTCACCAATGATAGTGTCTTTCGTAATTTCCGTCATTTTAAAAACTCCTTTTTCATATTTTAAGGAAAATATTCCCTTAATTACCTTTACTTTGATTTATTATTATACATTATAACAAAAACCTTTGCAAGTAGTTAAAGTTTATGTTAATATAGTTTTTGCATAAAAAATGTTTTTTATCATTTGAAATGAAAGGCAATTAGTGTAAAATTACACTAATTGTAAATTATATTGCCCTTCAAATTTGCACAAGTGCATAATTTGAAGATGGCTAAATTCACATCACGCCTTGTCCGGCTACAACAGGGTATCTCGTGATTTATTTTTTGATACAATATGTAGCCGGAAAGGCTATGTGAATTGGATATGGATGAAAAATTAAACAGAAATTTGAATTTTGACGCATATACCTACGGCATTGAGCCGGGCGGGCTTCGCTCAAAGAGCGATATCAACACGATCATCTGCTACACGGTTACAAAATCAAAGGTGCGCCTTACCGCGAAAAATATCTGTGATACTATGGTTGAGGGCGGCATTGCTAATTACTTTGAGGTTATGGACGCCTTTTCAAGAATACTAAAAAATAAAATCATAACAGAAGATGAAAACGGCTACCTCATTCCCTCAGTGCAATGCGAACAACTGCTTGAAATGGTGGAAATGGATCTTCCCCTTTCCATAAGAGAAAAAAGCATTAACATTGCGACAAGGCTTGCCGCAAAGGAGATCTACAGTAAGGAAAACAAGGTTGAGATCGAGAAAAGCGAAAACGGCTTCAACGTTATTATGCACGTAACGGATAAAAATCAGGATTTTATGGTGCTCAAGCTCAACGTTCCCACCAAGGAGCAGGCAGAGGTTATCAAGGATAAATTCCTTGACGATCCCGTTAAGGTTTACGATAATCTTATCAATTCGCTGTTTTCATAAAAAATCACAAGAAAAAGCAGGATCTCTCGATCCTGCTTTTTGTTATACTATGTAAAGATTATTCAGCTGATTCCTGAACGGGCTCGTCCTTTTTCTTTGAAACGATGATGTTAACAAAGATACCGAGAATGAGCGCGCAGGCAACCTCTGTAACGGTGATCTGACCGAAGTTGAGGGTAAAGCCGCCGATACCTGCAATAAGGATAACGGCAACAACGAAGAGGTTCTTATTCTGATCGAGATCAACCTTCTGGATCATCTTAAGACCTGAAACCGCGATGAAACCGTAAAGCGTTACGCAAACACCGCCCATAACGGCGTTGGGGATCGTTGAAAGGAAGGTAACGAACGGACCGAAGAAGGAAATAACCATTGCCATAATTGCCGTTGTAAGAATCGTTACGATTGAAGCGTTTCCGGTAATAGCAACGCAGCCTACTGATTCGCCGTAGGTTGTGTTCGGGCAGCCGCCGAACAGTGCGCCGAACATTGAACCAACACCGTCACCAAGAAGCGTTCTGTGGAGACCCGGGTCATCAAGAAGGTCTTTGTTAATAACTGAGGAAAGATTCTTGTGGTCTGCGATATGCTCTGCAAATACTACGAAGGCAACGGGCGCATAGGCAACCGCGATCGTTGCGATGTATTTGCCGTCAACAGCAGAGAGACCCTGTGCGGCTTTAATGAAGGTGAAATCAGGGATCGCAAAGAACTTGATATCATTAAATACTGAGAAATCGATGAACTGAAGCGTTGTATTACCTGTTTTAAGACCGATAAGGCTGAATATAACCGCAACAACATAGCCTGCAAGAATACCGATAATGAACGGAATGAGCTTTGCCATCTTCTTGCCGAAAACAGAGCAGATGATAACAACTAAGAGCGTTACAAGACCAACGCAAACGCTTGCATAGGGATTAACAACTGCTACTCCGTCAGCGCCCATAAGGCTTGTTCCGGTGAAATCACCGATCGCGTTACCCGCAAGGGAAAGACCGATGATCGCAACCGTTGGGCCGATAACAACCGCCGGCATAATTTTATCGATCCACTTAACGCCTGCAAACTTAACGATAATTGCGATAACAACGTAAACAAGTCCTGCAAAAATCGCACCGATAAGGATTCCCGCGAATCCGGCTTCAGCAGACGCGGCGCCTGCGAATGCAGCGAACATTGAACCGAGGAATGCGAATGACGAGCCAAGGAAAACCGGGCTTCTGAATTTGGTGAACAAAAGATATACGATCGTTCCAACACCTGCTCCGAAAAGAGCGGCAGACTGGCTCATTCCGTTGCCTACGATTGACGGAACCGCAATTGTTGCCGCAAGAATCGCAAGAAGCTGCTGGAAAGCAAAAATCAGAAGCTGGCCAAACTTTGGCTTGTCCTTAATGTCATAAGTTAGTTTCATTTTTTATTCTCCTTTTCTTTTATTTAAAAATTATTTTGTACCGAAAATTCTGTCGCCCGCGTCGCCGAGACCGGGAACGATATAGCCGTTTTCATTAAGGCAATCGTCAAGACCCGCGGCCAAAATGTCAACGTCAGGATGCGCCTTCTTAAGCGCCTCAAGTCCTTCAGGAGCGGCAATTATGCACAAAAACTTGATTGAACGAGGACCTCTTTTTTTGATCTGACCGATCGCGTCAATGGCTGAACCGCCGGTTGCGAGCATGGGATCAAGAACGAAAACGTCTCTTTCCTCAATATCCTTAGGCAGCTTACAGTAGTACTCAACAGGCTCAAGGGTGGTTTCGTCTCTGTAAAGGCCGATATGCCCCACTCTTGCCGAGGGAACGAGCTCAAGAGCTCCTTCTACCATTCCGAGACCTGCTCTCAGAATCGGAACAAAAGCAAGCTTTCTGCCTGAGATCTTTTTGCAGTGAGCAATTCCGCAGGGGGTCTGAACGTCCTTATCCTGAAGCGGAAGATCTCTTGTTGCATCATAGACCATAAGCATTGCGATCTCGTTCACAAGGGCTCTGAAATCCTTCGTGCTGGTTTCAATATTACGAAGAATACTGAGCTTGTGCTGAATCAGCGGATGATCCATAATTGTGATTTTTCTTTCCATTATTACGCCTTCCTTTCGTAATTTATCTAATATAACATATCATAGGAACAAACTTATTTCAACAAAATACGGCCTTACAAATAGTTACAATTCGGTAAAAAAATCGTCATAAATTTAAAAGAATATCCGCAGGTCAATATTCCTGCGGATTTTCTATGATTTTCTATTTTTTTAATTCTCTTTCATACTTTTTCCATTCAGGCATAACGGAGCTAAGGACCTTATAATACTCCGCGGAATGATTTTGATGAACAAAATGGCAGTATTCATGGTATATTACAGAGCGTATAACGCTTTCACTGTATGCGGCAAGCTTGGCATTTAACGTTATTAAGTTTCTGCCTGCGTAACAATTCCCCCACTGCGCCTTTAAAAATTTAATATTCAACTCTGGAATGCCTTTGCAATAAGCCTCAAAAGGTGGATAGCATTCCTTTAAAAGCTTTGGAAAAACTCTTTTTGAAATATCATAAAGAAGCATATTATATACGGCTTCCCTGTTTTCAAAAATTTCACTGTTGTGAACGAAAAACAGAATTTTGCTGGTGCCGATGGAATAATAATTCTTATCGCTCTCGTTGACCTGCAGGGCGTATTCCGTTCCGAGGAGCTTAATGCGTGTTCCGGATTCAAAGGTGGGGAGATTGGAATTTTTACGATTGATCTTTCTTATCGCTCTCAAAATCCTGTCCGCATTCTGAGAGACGAAATCATCGATAACGGATTTGGGGACGCTGTTGTTGGCGGAGACGGCAACGGTGCAGTCCGCCTTAACGCGCAGATTGATGTTTTTAACGTCCTTACGCTCTATATCGTATTCTATTATCCTTCCGTTATGCTCCAAAGTATACATCTTTAATCCCCTTTTCAACAAAAGTATATCACCTATTTTTCAATCAGTCAATAAAATCATAAAGCGATAAAAATGAATAAAGGCGCGAAAACCGCGCCTTTACTTTTGATAGTATTACAGATTAAGCGTGCCATCGGAAAGACCGTTCACTAAGCATTGCATTTCATATTTTGAATTGATCTTCTTCGTTCGATTGATAACGGCATTCTTCTGTTGTTCGGAAAGGGCTTCAAACTGCTTCATCGCAGGTTCGTTCTGGGCAAGCGCCATTCCGAGACCCAGCGGCAGATCGTTTCTGTTCATAATATCACCTCGGCATTAGTATTGCCGATCTTTGGTGATTAAACAGTAAATTTAAAGATTACTGAGCATTTCGCGCGCTTCGGTCACGCAATGGAGTTTATTTCCGTTTTCAATAACGTATTCGAGTTTTTCCTTCGCTTTTTCCGTTTCGCCTAACTTAAGGTATGCTTTGGCGCATGTAAGAGAGGAAGTAATCTGAGAGGAAAACACATTTAGAACAGAGCTTTCAAGTGTTTCTACAACCGTTTGATAATCACCTTTGCGATATGCATCGAGAACTTTTCCCAGAACGATCTCAATTTCCAGGGATTTCTTGAACTTTTCTTTTTTTATTTGGGGAATGAGCTCAAGAAATTTAGAATAAGCAAAATCAGCCTGAGCGCCCTTGTTGAGGAATTCGCACAATTCCATAAGTCTATAGTAGTAAGCCGCCTTTAAATGCTGAAATTTTTTCATCGAGTCCGCCTCAATATCAATGGAGAGAAGAATATCGAGCGCCTTCTGATATTGACCGGAAGCTTTAAGCGCCGCGGAATAATTTACTAAAAGAATGAACTTATCCAAAACCGAATAATGCGCATTCAAATGCTTTTCGCTCTCCTCTATAAGCGGATACGGATCGCATTTATTATTGAATTCGGCAATTGGTTTTGAAAAAAGCGAAGAATAGAAGCTGAACAGCAACCAGCTGATTATGATAATGAAAATAATATCTATAAAAATCAGCAGAATAACGGAAAAATCCGGATATCTGTGTAACAAAAAAACATTGGATATAACAATTAATATTGAAAAAATAATCATAATAAGACGCCTGTGTAAGGAAATAAATCGTTTCAGCTTCATAAAAATACCTCCATTGCTTAGACATCAGTCTGTACTAACTCGAGTGGTACAGTCTGCAACTATAAAATATCACTTCTTTATTAATTTGTCAATAGTAAAAAGCAAGGCTCCCGATCAGGGAGCCTTTAAACTTTATAAACTTATTACAGCCTCATAAGCCGCTTTTGTGGCATTGGCAATTTTGCCAACTTTATTGCAATCGCCGATTGCGGTTACGTTTATGCCGATTTCGCGAAGATCATTTACAAGCGCATTATCAGGACGTGAGCCAAGGGCTAAAACGGTGATATCGCAGTCAACAGTCTGCTTGGCAGAGGTCTTAACGTGCTGAAGCTCTACACCGCCCTTGTTAACGGCAACAAGCTTTTGTTCAAGAAGGAACTTAGCGCCGTGCGCCTTAAGCTTCGGCAGGATATCGTCTCTGTGCTGCATCCATGAGCCGGGAGCAACCTCTTTTGCCATATCAACAACGGTGACCATACATCCGTTTTCAGCGAGAAGCTGAGCAGTTTCAATACCCGTTAATCCCGAACCGATCACCGCTACGGTCTTATTCTCGATCTTGACCTTGCCGCTCAAAACCTCCTCAGCGGTGCAGAGGTCTTCCTCGCCGTAATTACCGCCAAACTTCGGCTTAATGGGAAGGCTTCCCGTCGCCGCAATAACGGCAAACGGCTCAAGCGCCTTAACGACGTCAACGGTAGCGGGCGTATTCAGCAGGATCTCAACGCCGAGTTCTCTAACGGTCTTTTCAAGGTCCTCGATCATCCACGCCGTCTTTTTCTTATCAGGCGGAGCGGAAGCGAGAAGAAGCTGACCGCCGCATTTTTCATTTTTCTCAAATACGGTTACCTTAAAGCCGCGCCTTGCCGCGATCTCAGCCGCCATAAGTCCGCCCGGACCTGCACCGATAACGACTATCTGTCTGCCGTTGCCGTCAACCTTTAATTCATCAGTTTCGTGACCAACGAAGGGATTTACCGAGCATTCGCCGTGAGAGCCGATATATGCGTTTGATTGCATAGATTCAATACAGTTTAGGCAACAGATACAACGCTTGATCGTGCCGCCGTTCATCGCCTTTTCAGCCCAATGGGGATCGGCAATGTGCGGTCTGCCGAGGGATACGAAATCCTGCACGCCGTCACAAAGCTGCTGCTCCGCCTGCTCGGGCGAGCGGATAAGGTTCGCCGCCAAAACGGGAATTGACACCGCTTCTTTAACCGCCTTTGCCATATAAGCGCGCCAACCGGGATCAAAGCTGACAGGCTCAAGCCAATAGTTGAAGGTATCGTAGCCGGCGGAGGAAACGTCAATAGCGTCAACGCCGTTTTCCTCCAAAATCTTGGCGATCTTTACGCCCTCTTCAAGCGTATACCCCTTGCCGGGCTGACCTATCATTTCGTAGCACTCGTCAACGGAAAGACGCACGATAAGCGGGAAATCAGCGCCGCACTTCTCTTTGATTCCGTGAATGATATTAAGAATAAAGCGCATACGGTTTTCGAGGGAACCGCCGTATTCATCAGTTCGCTGATTCGTAACTGGGCTTAAAAACTGCTGGAGCAGATATCCGTGGGCGGCGTGAAGCTCAACGCCGTCACAATCCGCTTTCTTAACACGGACGGCCGCATCGATAAACTGCTGTTCAAGCTCTTTTATTTCCTTATAACGAAGCGCGCGCACTCTGCCGCCCGCGAAATAAGCAGGATCGCATTTTGACGGCGCAACGCTCGATAATGAGATATTGTTTTCGATCAAGGTCGGGCCCACGGCGGGAGTAAGCTTATAAAGCAGCTTGCCGTAAGCGCCTTTCGTTAGCTTTTCCGCATGAATACTCATAGGCACAGTGCCCACCAGCAGACCGACGTTTTGCCTGCCGGGATGATGAAGCTGAACGAAAAGCTTTGCGCCGTGGCGGTGGATACGCCGGGCAAAATTCCTCATAGGCTCAATGTGATAGTCGTGGCTCATGGCAAGCTGAGCAAAGGCGGCAGAACCCGTTTTGTCATTAACGCGGGTGATCTCCGTCATAATAAGACCTGCTCCGCCCTTGGCGCGCTCCTCGTAATAGTCCATAAGCTTTTCCGTGGGCGTACCGTCAAATTTACCGAAGCCCATAAGCATCGGCGGCATAACTATGCGGTTTTTGATCTCGCATTTGCCTATTTTCATAGGACTTGAAAGTATTTCAAAGCTCATATATGTACTCCGTTCGGTTTCTTATTGAATGCCTCTGAATTCGTTGAATTTTCTCTTTTCAAGCGCCCAGTACGCCGTTCTGACAAGCGGGCAGAACTTTATCAAAAGCTGAGAAATGCCGAAAAGCGCGCAGGGGCTTACAGACTTTTTGCCCTTCTCGATTCCCTTGACCATTTTTCTTGCTACAACGTCCGGTTGCTGCACCGGGAAAGGCTTTTTGAATTCTTTCTCATTAGCCGCCTTGAAGAAATTCGTATCAGTGGCGACGGGATAAAGGCAGGTCAGCTGAACGTTCTTGGGCATTTCAAGGCGCAGACCCTGCTGGAAGCCGTGCATAGCGAACTTTGAAGCGGAATAAATCGTGAAGCCGGGCATCGCCATCTGACCGATAGCCGAAACAGTAATAGCAAAAATACCCGGTTTGCCGTTAAGATACTGAACGTATTTCTGATAGGAGTAGATCGGTGAATAAACGTTAGTTTCAAACATACGCGCAACTCTGTCCCAATCCGCGTAATTCATTTCTTCGTAGTACGGATAACCTGCGTTGGCATAGAAAATATCGATAGAGCCAAGCTTTTCAATGGCGGTTTCAAATATTTCGTCTACGGCTTCTTTTGAGGAAACGTCCCTTTGCATAATGATGAGGTTGTCGTCATTTATCTTTTCAAGATTGCCGATGTTCTTATCAACGCAAAGCACGCGGTTTTTTCCCGCTAAAAGAAGCTTCAAAACCTCCATACCGATACCGCTGTCTCCGCCGGTTAAAACGATGTTTTTATTTTGAATCATATTCCCCTATCCTTTCTTAAATTCGTTGTGATTTATCACAATAAAGTATAGCATATATCCACATATTATGCAACGGCATTTAAAATCAAAAAAATAAACAGTATCCAAATGGATACTGCTTATCTTGGTGCGAGAGACGGGACTTTCCTCTTGCTATCGAACAGTCCACCGGACTGTTCTCCCAAATTTCCGCAAGCCGCACAGCGGCACGCGAAATTTGGAGCCACGTCTTCAAGTCCCGTAAAATTAATTAAAGCCAACACAGC
>JAFLRY010000010.1:0-19260 GCA_022511205.1 Eubacterium sp.
GAAAGAGAGTAACGCCTCGCCACGGCAGTGGCAAATATAAAAAATTAAAAATATTTAGCCTGCCACGGCAGTGGCAAAACTAAATTATGAAATACATTACACCTGCGCTGAAGGCGCAAAAAAAAGACACCCTCCGTTAGGAAAATGTCTTAAAGAATAATTATGCTGTTTTAAGCGAGAGTTTCAGTTTATCCGCTATCATCGCAATGAATTCGGAATTGGTAGGCTTGCCTCTTTGCGACTGTATCGTGTAGCCGAAATAAGACGAAAGCACGTCTACGTCTCCCCTATCCCACGCAACCTCAATGGCATGGCGGATAGCGCGCTCCACTCTTGAAGATGTGGTATTATAAAGTTTGGCTACAGTGGGATAAAGCAACTTCGTTACAGAGCCGAGCATTTCGGGATCTTCCACAGAGAGCTTGATCGCCGTGCGCAGATACTGATAGCCCTTAATATGAGCCGGCACGCCGATCTGGCGCATAATATCTGAAATAACCACTTCAATATCGCTGTCTCCGTAAGGAGAAGACGAACGCTTTTTCTTTTCCGATTTCCAAGAGGAAAGGCGCTCGATCCTTTTGGCCGCGGACTGGGGCGAAACAGGCTTGATGAAATAATAATCCACTCCGGCATTTATCATCTGTTCCTCAAATTCCGCATTGTCCATTGATGACATAAGCAGCACCAGCGGCTTTTCGGCAAGGGACTGCGATATATGCTCAAGCACCTCAACCCCGTCCGCATTGGACATAAAGGCATCCATAAGCAAAACGTCGAAATGCTGAGAATCAAGCAGAGCTATCACACGATCTCCGTCTTTTCCCGTAAGTACAACGTCAAAACCCGCAGTTTCCAATAGTTTTTTGCATTCCTTGCCGAATGTTGCTGAATCATCGGCTATAAGAACTCGTAAATTATTTTTCATAAATGACCTCCTGCTGTGAATTTCGTTCACATATTACCATATACGGTAAAATATTGCAAGAGTTTTTTACTAAATAATGTGAATTTTTTTCACATAATTTTCCAATGTTTTTTCATTATTCTTAATACGACATCCTTCGAGAATAAGCCACAAAAAATGTCTTAACTGAGCTGAAAATGCTTTACTGGGATTCGTCCAGCATCGTCTGGGCAAAGATCGCGTAGCCCTTCAACGGATTGTTTATGATAACATGGGTTATCGCTCCGATCAGCTTTCCGTTTTGGATGATCGGCGTGCCGCTCATTCCCTGAATGATACCGCCTGTTTTTTTGATAAGCTCCTCGTCAATGATTTTAACGATCATATTCTTGATATCCTCACCGTAGGATATTTTCATTATTTCAACCGAGTATACCTGAGGGCCGTTTTCGTCCACGGTGCAGATGATCTGGGCAAATCCCCTTTCAACCTCCTGCGGAGCCGCGACCTCGTATTCACAACACTGAGACAGATCCGTTTCATCAGTATATTCTCCGTAAATTCCCTTTTCGGAATTTTTATTAAGACTGCCGATCGACTTACTGAGAAAATCGCAGCAGAGAGAGCCTGTTTCGCTGGTGGTGGATCTCACCACCGAGGTCACCCTCGTTTCTACCGCCTCACCGTTTAAAATGGGCATAATTTCGCCCGTGTCAACGTCTGTGATCGGATGACCGAGCGCGGCTACGCTTTTCTTTGCAGGATTGAAAAACGTTATTGTTCCTATGCCCGCGGTGGAATCGCGCACCCACATACCCGCCTTGTAGCTGCCTTCACCCTCCACATAAACAGGGTTAAGAATAAAGGTTTTATACTTATCCCCTCTTTTGACCTTTATTACATAATTCATTCCGTTGTTGTCGTTTAAAATCGCTTCCACCTCGTCGGAGGAATAAACGTTTTCATTATTAATTGATATTATCACGTCGCCTACTTCTATTCCCGCCTGTTTTGCGGGATTGACGAGCTTTCCGTTTACTTGAATATCCTTAGTGCCAACAACTATTACGCCGTTCGTATAAAGCTTTATCCCAAAGGACTGCCCGGAAACCAACACACTTTGGCTTTGAGTTTTGACTACGTGTGTATTTTTAACGGGGAAAATTCCGAAAAGCTTCAGCTCTGCCTGCGCAGTACCAACCGAAACAGCGCTCTGAAAATCAACGCTGGCGTCGCTTTCAGCGGAAACGGAATAAATTCCGCCGATTATTCTATCCTTTGGATTCTTTATTACGATAGTATCGGGCATAAGAACGCTGCCCGTAATTATTAAAGTGAAAATAAACGTAACCGCTATGGCAGTAAGCAGATCGATAATACGAATCAAATTTTTCATAAATTCACATAGCCTTTCCGGCTACAAATAATACTAAACAAATCACAAATACCTTTCGTAGCCGGATAAGGCGTGATGTGAATTTCAGCCATCTTCAAATTATGCACTTGTGCAAATTTGAAGGGCAATATAATTCTTGGTGAAAAGTGTGACTTTTCACACTTTTCACCAAGATTATTGTTGCCGATAGTGACAAAAATAAATCTTGAAATTTCTTCAAAAAAATGAAGTGCATTTGCGTTTAACAAGCCCGCTGTCAAACGGGACGTCGAGGGCGCCGTCCCCTACAATAATAATCATAAAAAGAAAGACTCCCCTGTGTAAGGGGAGCTGTCAAAATTCATTTTGTCTAAGGGATTGTTACGATCAAATTGAAACTTCCATCGCAACCTGGTAAAGATCTTCATCAATATGCTTTTTCATATTGAGCGCTTCAAAGATATCGTAATCAACAACATCGCCGCGCTGAGTGGCAACAACTCTGTTTCCGATATTTTTCATAAGTAATTCTTTAACGGCATAGTTGCCCATGCGAGTTGCCATAACTCTGTCACGCACAGTTGGGGAGCCGCCGCGCTGAATATGGCCGAGAATGCAAGCGCGGGATTCAACGCCTGTTTTCGCCTGAATATGTTTCGCAAGCTCAACAACGTCTACGCCGACACCCTCCGCAACAACAACGAGAAAGTGCTTTTTATCGGTGAGCTGCGTGCGTTTCATTCTTTCGATAACGTCTTTTTCAATATCAAATTCAATTTCGGGAATAAGTATTGACGTTGCGCCAACGGCAATGCCGGCGTTAAGGGCAAGATAGCCCGCGCGTCTGCCCATTACCTCGATAACGGTGCATCTGTCGTGGGATTCGGTGGTATCACGGATACGGTCTACGCAATCCATTATGGTATTAAGGCATGTGTCATAGCCGATGGTGTAATCGCAGCAGGCGATATCATTATCTATCGTTCCGGGGATACCTACGCAGGGAATGCCTCTTTCGGAAAGATCACGGGCGCCCCTGAAGGAGCCGTCCCCTCCGATAACTACAACGCCCTCGATCCCATGCTCCTGGCAGGTGCGGATAGCTTTTCTCATACCCTCTTCGGTGGCAAATTCAGCCGAGCGGGCGCTGTAGAGCTTCGTGCCGCCGCGATGGATTATATCCGAAACCGTGCGAAGATCCATTTCAATAAAATCGCCGTTAATAAGGCCGTTATATCCGCGGAGAACTCCGAGAACTCTGATACCGTTAACACAGGCTGTTCTTACTACGGCGCGAACTGCCGCGTTCATACCGGGCGCGTCTCCTCCACTGGTCAATACAGCTATCGTTTTCATATGTTTTTCCTCCAATCAGTTTTATGTGAAACCGGCTGATATCCGGCAGCTGAAATTTTCATGATAAAATCGATATACAAAGTAACATCATTTTAATTAATTAATGTAAAAAAGTCAAGAGTATCTTTCTCACTCAACGAAAGCAACGTTTTTTTCGCCGAGTATCCGCGAAAGCTCTCGGAGCATCGTATCGTTAACGTCAACGAAGAGCGACCTGCTTTGAAGCTCGTACTTTTTCTCATCTGCATAATAGAAATAAAGCGGATACCGGCCGTCAAAAATCCCGGTAATGATCTTTGCTTTTTCTATGTTTTCATCGTTTCTTGATGTAAATCGCAGAAAAAGCCCGGTCTTTTTATTCTTCTTTGGCGTATCATCTGTTTTGCTCTGCTTGCTTCTATCATTATATGAGGCTTTGCCCTTTTCGGGAGCGCCTGAGATGACGTTCGCCAAAACCTTAGCGTCTTTTTCCTCTTCAAGGGAAAGCGTTCCCGAAACGGTGATAACGCCGCCCTGAATAAGGAGCTGATCGTAGCTTTCAAGGGTGTTCGGGAAAACGATGATCTCAATAGAGCCGAACAGATCCTCTATTGTGACGAACGCCATATTCTTGCCGTTTCTCGTCTGCTTAATAGTGATACCGCTTATGATGCCCGCGATAGTCACTCTGCCGCCGTCTCTATACTTGGAAAGCTCGCCGTCCGCCTCTAAAAGATCGATGGTGCGGGCGTAGCCAAGCTCGTTTATAACTTCATCGTATTTATCAAGGGGATGACCGGAGAGGTAAAGCCCCGTCATTTCCCTTTCCATTTTGAGAAGCTCGTTTTTGGGAAATTCGTCAACGTTCGGCATCTCAAATTCAAAGCCGAAGGCGTTATCGTCCGCTCCGAGATCAAAGAAGCCCACCTGCCCGTACATCGTCCTGCGGCGGTGCTCCTCAAGATTGCTCACAAGGGCGGGGAGCGCCTGAAGCATGGCACGGCGGTTTACGCCAAAGGAATCCAGCGCGCCGCACCTGATGAGACTTTCAACGGCACGTCTGTTGAAATGCCCCGCCTGAAGCCTTGAGCAGAAATCAAACAGATTCTTGAATTTTCCGTTTTCACGCTCTTTAATTATATCATTTATAAATTCAGAGCCGAGATTTTTAATGCCGAGAAGCCCGTAATTAATAACGTTTCCGTTGGCATAAAAGCCCTTCATAGACCTGTTTACGTCCGGCACGGAAAGCCTGAGGCCGAGCCTTTTGCTCTCGGCAATATACCTTGCTACTTTGTTTGAAGAATCAAGCACGGAGGTGAGAAGCGCCGCCATAAACTGAGCGGGATAGTAAATTTTCAAATAAGCCGTTCTGTAGGCCACGAGGGCGTAGCAGGCGGCGTGTGATTTGTTAAAGGCGTATTTGGCAAACTCCGTCATCTGATTAAAGATATCGTTTGCCGCTTCCTCGCTGATGCCGTTTTCGGCGCAGCCCTTGATAAAGGTTACACGCTCCGCCTCCATAACGTCCTTTTTCTTTTTGCTCATGGCGCGGCGTACCACGTCCGCCCTGCCGTAGGAATACCCCGCAAGGGTGCGGAATATCTGCATTACCTGCTCCTGATATACCACACAGCCGAAGGTGTCCTCAAGAATCGGCTTTAAAAGCGGCGTTACATAAGTTATTTTATCGGGATCGTGGGAATTCTCCACGAAGGTATCTATCTGCTTGGCGGGGCCGGGACGGTAGAGCGAAGTTGCGGCGATGAGGTGCTCCAGCTTCGTGGGCACGAGCGTCATAAGCATCTGCTTCATACCGCTTGATTCAAACTGGAATATGCCCTCCGTCTGCCCCCTTGCAAACAGCTTATAAACCTCGGGATCGTCTGTAGGAATTTTGTCTACATCAATGCCCGCGTTTTTAGCGGCATCGTCAATAACCGTAAGGGTGCGAAGCCCCAAGAAGTCCATTTTTAAAAGCCCCAGCTCCTCGAGGGTTATCATCGTGTACTGGGTAACGGTAAGACCGTCGTTAGAAGCGAGGGGAACGTAGGTGTTAACGGGATCATGGGTGATAACGACACCTGCGGCGTGGGTGGAGGTATTTCTCGGCATACCCTCAACCTTGCGGGCAGTTTCTATGAGCTCGCCGACCTGAGGATTTTCCTCCATAAGATTTCGAAGCTCTTTAGATTTTTCCACCGCCTGATCTATGGTGATATGAAAATCATTAGGGATAAGCTTTGCCACCACGTCAACAGAGGCGTAGGGCATACCCATTACCCTGCCCACGTCGCGTATGGCGGCTCTCGTTTGAAGCGTACCAAATGTTACGATCTGGGCAACGTGATCAGCGCCGTATTTTTGAGTTACATAATCTATTACCTCCTGACGGCGCTCGTAGCAGAAATCTATGTCAAAATCAGGCATAGATACCCTTTCGGGATTTAAGAAGCGTTCGAAAAGGAGGGTGTATTTCATCGGGTCAACGTCAGTTATACCTATGCAGTATGCCGCCAAAGAGCCTGCGCCCGAGCCTCTGCCGGGACCAACGGGAATGCCGTTGTTTTTCGCGAAGGAAACGAAATCGGCAACGATAAGGTAGTAATCCGTGTAGCCCATTTTTTCTACTGTATTTAATTCGTATTCAAGACGGTCGATCAACTTTTGCGTAGGCTCTCCGTATTTCTTTCTTAAGCCTTCATAACAAAGCTGTTTGAAATACGCAAAGTGATCCATACCGCCCGGCGTTTCGTAAAACGGCAGCTTCGTATGCCCGAACTCGAAATCAAAATTACATCTTTCGGCGATTTTTGCAGTATTATCTACAGATTCGGGAACGTCTGAAAACAGCTCCCGCATCTCTTGCTCGCTCTTGAGATAGAACTGCTCCGAATGAAATTCCAGCCCCGTATCCTCGCCTAAAATATGGTTGGTGGCGATACAGATAAGCACCTGCTGGATCTTACTGTCCTGCTGCTCAATGTAGTGAACGTCATTGGTGGCGACAAGAGGTATGCCCGTCTCTGACGAAAGCCGTTTCAATCCGTCCTTAACGATACGCTGTTCCTCAAGTCCGTGATCCTGAATTTCAAGATAATAATTATCCTTGCCGAAAACGTCAAGATACCAGAGCGCAGTACGCTTCGCAGACTCATAATCTCTTTGAAGCAGAGCCTGCGGTATCTCACCCGCAAGGCAGGCGGAAAGGCAGATGAGACCATCGTGATATTTTTCAAGAATATCGCGGTCTATTCTGGGCTTATAATAATACCCCTCGGTATATGAAAGAGATACAAGCTTTATTAAATTTTTATATCCCGTTTCGTTTTCACACAGAAGTATCAGGTGGTTGTAATCTTTATCAAGCACCTTTTCCTTATCAAATCTCGTTCTCGGCGCGACGTAGACCTCACAGCCGATTATCGGCTTGATACCGTGCTTTTTGCACGCCTTGTAAAAATCAACAGCCCCGTACATATTACCGTGATCCGTAATAGCAAGGGACTGCATTCCAAGCTCTTTAGCCTTTAAAACGAGCTTCTCTATGCGGCACGCGCCGTCAAGAAGAGAATATTCCGTGTGAACGTGAAGATGTGTAAACATAATACCGTTCTTCCTTTAAATTTCCCTATCGTTCATTTATTAAACCGCAGAGGTAAGCAAATGGAATTTTTGCACATACCCCAGTATATCACCCTTGAAAATCATAGTCATTCCGGGAAGCTTGCCGAAATCCTTTGGGAAAAATCTTGCGCTGTTTCTTTTTGATTTAAGGATCTTGCTTTTCTTTAAAACGTCCGCAATAAACTGGGAGCAGTAATACTTATTTCTGCGAATGATCGGCATACGCATAAGCCCGAAAATCAGCTCAACGCGGGCGAAGCTATAGGTATGCTTTTTTTCAACGAAATCAAAAAGTATCATTTTGACTACTTCATATTCTTGCGGAGTGACCTCAAGCTCGTAAAGCTCGCAGGGATACGGCTTACGGTCAGGCCGTAAATATTTCGTTATCTTCTCAACAATAAAGCCCTTCCACACGAAGCTGTAGTAGGTGTTCATATCCTCCTCCAGCCCTATGGAGGCATGGGTAAATATGGAACGGGTCATAAACCCAACCATTTTTGAGCCTGCGTCCGGAAAGCTGGTAAGCAGTACATAGATTTTTTTCGTGGCGTTTTCGCTCATATAAATTCCCCCTGACGATTTTGTTCGCGGTTATAAGGGTTTCAAAGTTCTTTTGAAATATCTACTATCTTTTTAAGTCTGTGGTTAACTCCGCTTCTGCTGAGCGGCGGATCGCATGCTTCTGCCAATTCTGCCAAACTGAGATCGGGATTATCATATCTGAGCTCAGCCAGCTCCTCTAATTTTTCGGGCAGATACTTTTTGCCTTTTTTATTCCAAATCTTTTCTATCGCCTGAATCTGAAGGGAAACGGCATTTACCATTCTGTTAATATTCGCCGTTTCGCAGTTTGCCTGCCTGTTTGCCCTGTTTCTGAAATCCTTGACGATCTTTATGTTCATCATTTCAAACATAGCGTCGGAGGCACCCATAAGATACAGGCAATCCTCGATAGCCTCGCTCTCCTTGAAATAGACCACGTTGTAGCCGTTTCTGTAGGTGTATTTCGGACCCAGCTCCTTTTCCTCCAGCAGAGTGAAAAGGCTTTTTGAAAGGTTGAGATACGGAACGGTAAACTCCAAATGATAATCCTTTTCCGGAGACGATATGGTTCCACAGGCAAGAAACGCTCCCGCCGTAAAGGCATTTGCGCAATTTTCGCAGTAAAAATATGAATGGTTTATTTTAAGGCTGCCCACGCCCTCGTGGCCGAAGGCTTTAAACAGCTTCGCCGCCTCATTTTTTTCGGCAACGCTGACGGTTACGCTTCTGCCCTTCGGGGATTCTTTAAACGTGCTGTCTATATTAAAAAGCTCTTTGAGAAGCTTTGCGTAAAGCTCTGCTATATTCTTATTTTCGGTTTGCAAGGAAACGCTGTCTGCCGAAAAGGTTTTGCCGAAAATACACATTCCGTAAAGCAGTGATTTTTTACAGCAGACCTCCTGATATTCGGTTTTTATCAGCTCGTCCTTTACCCGTGATGAAAACGACATTGTTCTACCTAATTTCTGTTAATATCCCTATGATTTACCGAAACGTTTTCCCATCTTTTACGGAAATGCTCTCCGAGCGCCTCGGCAATGGCAACGGAGCGGTGATTTCCGCCCGTACAGCCCACGGCAAGCACTATTTGGCTTTTTCCCTCTTTGATGTATAAGGGATTTAAAAAATCAAGCATATCTATCAGCTTGTCCAAAAGTTTCAGGGATTCGTCGAAGGAAAAAACGTATTTTTTTACTTCTTCGTCAAGTCCTGTTTTAGAGCGCAGGCTCTCGTTCCAATAGGGATTCGGCAAACATCTTACATCTATAACGAAGTCAGCGTCAGTCGGCATTCCGTGCTTGAAGCCGAAGGACATAACGTGGATATTCATAATATCCCTGTCTCCGCCGAAAAGTATATGGGACAGGCGGTCTCTGAGCTCGCTTTCCTTGATATCCGAGGTATCGATAACGTTATCCGCCCTTGAACGAATGGAACTCAGTATTTTCTTTTCAAACTCCATAGCCTTTTCAATATCGCCGTTGAAAAGATCGGCATACGGATGCTTTCTTCTTGTGAGCTTATAACGCTTCAAAACGATATGGGTTTTAATATCAAGATAGATAACTCTTATATCGTAGTTTTCCTCTTGGGCGCTGAGCAAGTCTATAAGGTCGTCAAAATTATCAGTTGATCGAGCGTCTATCACCACCGCGATCTTGCTTTTTTCATTTTTACTTTCAATAAGATCGAGAAAGGTATTGAGAAGAAGCGGCGGCATATTGTCTATACAATAATAGCCCACGTCCTCCAAAAAGCCTATTGCCGTTGATTTACCTGCTCCCGATAATCCCGTAATTATAACAAGTTCCTTTTTCTCTTTTATCATTATTCCGTTACCCTTATCTCCATTTCGAGCTTAACGCCCTTTTCCTTCATCACTGTTTCGGCGCACTCTTTGCACAGAGCCAATATATCCTTGCAGGTTGCCCCGCCCTTGTTGATGACGAAGCCCGCGTGCTTCTCGCTGACCTGCGCTCCGCCGACGGCTTTTCCCTTAAGCCCGCACTCCTCGATAAGCGCACCCGCGAAATAGCCCTCGGGTCTCTTAAAGGTTGAGCCCGCACTGGGATATTCAAGGGGCTGCTTATCCTTTCTTCGCTGAAGCAGATCGTCCATTTTTGCTTTGATGTCGTTCTTATCCGCTTTTTTCAGCTTAAGATAAAGCCCCGTGATGATACAACCGTTATCGTAATACGCCGAATGACGGTAGGATAGCTTCATATCGTCATTTTCCAAACAGCCCGTATCGCCGTTTTCATCAATATGCTCGCACCTGTAAAGCACGTCCTTCATCTCGCCGCCGTATGCGCCTGCGTTCATAAAAGCCGCGCCGCCGCAGGAGCCGGGTATGCCGTAGGCAAACTCCAAGCCCGAAAGCCCGTTTTCAAGGGCAAAGCGGCAGAGCTTCATAAGAGATGCTCCGCTTTCGGCGAAAACCGTTTCATCATCTATAAGTTTTACATCCGAAAAATCATTGCCGAAACACATCACACAGGCGTTTATCCCGTTATCGGACACCAGCAGATTTGAACCGTTGCCTATGGCGAGCAGTCTTATTCCCTGCTTTTTGCAAAGCTGAACTATTTCCGCCGCATCCTGAGCGCTTTTCGGGAATACCATAAGCCTTGCGTTTCCGCCCACCTTAAAGGTGGTATGGTTTTTCATCGGCTCGTTTTCCGAATATTTGATTTTCAATTTTTCCGCAAGCTTGATAAGTTCTGTCAAAATATCACCGTTCGTTTAATATTTCGTTTTAAGCAGTTTTTACGCTTACTCAGCTATCGTGCCCAAAAGCGCCGCGCCGATGATTCCGGCATCGTTTCCAAGCTGAGCTCTAAGTATTTTCGTCTGCATTTTACTGTGGATGGAATATCTCTCCGCGTTAACGTATCTGTTCAGCGGCTTGAGAAGCGTATCACCCTCGTTGCAGATACCGCCGCCTACGCAAACGATCTCCGGCTGGAGCGCGTTTACTATATTGATAAGACCGCAGGCAACGTATTTTATGTAATCGTTTACAACCTTTATTCCCGCAACGTCGCCCTTGCGCATTGCGTCAAAGGCAGTTCTGCCGCTTACCTTGCCCTCTTTTTCAGCCAGCTCATGCATAACCGAATCCGGGTGTTTCTCCATGGCCGCCTTGGTTTGACGAATCAGCGCCGTAGCCGAAGCGTAAGCCTCCCAACAACCCTTTCTGCCGCAGGTGCAGGGCTCGCCGTCTACCATTATTACCATATGTCCGCATTCGCCGCCGGCAAAGTTAACGCCTTTAACGATCTTTCCGTCTACGATAATTCCCGAACCGACTCCGGTACCGAGAGTTACCGCAACAAAGTTATTTGAGCCGTTGCCGCAGCCCGCGTAAGCTTCGCCGAGGGCGGCGCAGTTGGCGTCGTTATCAACGAACACGGGAATATCACCCAGGCGCTCTTTAAGCATATCGCTTGCGGGAACGTTGTTGAAGCCAAGATTGTTGGCGAATTCTATAACGCCGTCGCCGTTTACAGTTCCCGGAGTACCCATTCCGATGGAAGAAATATCGTCGATCGTAAGTTTCGCGTCCTCCATTGCCTCGCGGCAAACCTTTGCGATATCGTCAAATATCTCCTCAGCGCTTCTCGGGCTGTTCGTAGGCGTTTTTGACTTGCCTACGATATTGTATTTATCATCAACCACGGCGGCAACGATATTCGTGCCGCCAAGATCTATTCCTATACTGTACATAATTTATCCTCCTCAATTTTCGTATATTCTGATTTGTTTCGCTTTGATCAGGAATTTTTCCAAATCTCCAGCTCTTTTTCCTCCGCCTCGAAATCCTCCATTCCGAGACCTGCCATAAGCTCTCTTGCCGCGTTATAACCCATTTTCTTATGGCGGTTGTTCATGGCCGCAGTTTCAATAATAACCGCAAGGTTACGCCCGGGGTTTACGGGAACGGTAATAACGGGTACTTTAACGTCAAGTATCCGCGCGTATTCACTATCTATTCCGAGACGATCGTACGCTTTGGTTGAATCCCACGGCTCAAGCTGAATGACCATATCGATCTTTTCCGTATCCTTGACCGAGCCCATACCAAAAAGCCGCCGCGCGTTGATTATGCCGATGCCGCGAAGCTCAATAAAGTGGCGGATATTATTCGGTGAGGCGCCCACAAGCGTATGCGCGTCCGTTCTTCTGATCTCCACCGCATCGTCCGCAATGAAGCGGTGGCCTCTCTTTATCAGCTCAACGGCCGTTTCGGATTTACCGGCGCCGCTTTCGCCCAAAATCAGCACGCCCTCGCCGTATACCTCGCACAAAACGCCGTGGCGGGTGATGCGCGGAGCAAGGCTTGAATTAAGATACTGAATAAGGTTTGCGAGAAACGGAGAAGTTTCATCTGCCGTGCGCAAAAGCGGAACTTGGAATTTTTCGCAGGCGGCAACGAAATAATCGGGTATTTCAAGCCCGCGGGTTATTACCGCCGCCGCGGGGTGAAGCCCAAGCCAGCAGCTCAGTGCCTTTTCCCGATCCGCATCATTCATAGTACGCAAATAGCCAAGCTCAGTCCAGCCGAGTATCTGTATCCTCAGCGGATCGAAGTAATCGGCATAGCCCGCAAGAACTATTCCGGGGCGGTTGATCTCGTTGGTCGTAATCAAAATTTCGTCTGCCTTTTTCGGAAGATAAACGATCTCAAGCGAATGATTATCAATTATCTTCTGAAGGGAAACTGAATAGCTTTCGGTCATCTTTAAACCTCCTAACCATACGCTTAGTATTATATAATATTTTAATATTAAAATGCAACCTATAACGCCCTCTTTTTTATTAACTTATTGTGAACATTTTCTTTGCATATTTACTTTTAATTTTTTTTGTGATATATTTATATTGAAATAATACACGCTTTTTGTACAAAAATACGATAATATTTCAGGAGAATATGATGGAAAGAAAGTTGAAGATCGCGATAGGCACAGACGCGTTCCCCCCCACTACGGACGGAATCAGCAACGTTGCGGTTAATTACGCGGCAATACTGAATGCTAAGCACTGTGAGGCGGTGGTGGTCACTCCGAAAAATCCGAATCAGCAGGATGATAAATATCCCTATGAGATATTCAGGTATAAAAGCTGGTGGATCCCCTCAAAGGAGGGCTACAGCGTTGGCTGGCCCTTCAAGGAATCCCTCAGCTACGATATCATAGACAAAGGATTTGACCTGCTCCACAGCCACGCTCCCCTTGCAACAAGCTACTATTTCAGGCGCGTTAACAGGATAAAGCGTATTCCCACGGTTTTGACTTATCACACGAAATATGAGTACGATATCAAAAAGAGAGTACCCACCGAGCGCGGAAAGCGCTTTGCCCGCAGGTTTTTGCTGAACAATATCAATTCGGCGAACGAGGTTTGGGTGACCAGCAACGGCTCTCTTGAAAGCCTTCGAAAGCTCGGCTACGAGGGCGAAGCAATCGTTATGCCAAACGGCTGTGATATGCCGAAAACGGAGATCCCGCAGGAGATCACAGACTCCATAAAGGATAAACACGGTATTCCCAAAAACATTCCCGTTTTCATTTACGCCGGCAGAATGATATGGTATAAGAACATCCGCCTGATTCTTGAAGCCTGTAATGAATTGAAGAAAAGCGGAAAGGATTTCCGCCTTATTATGCTGGGCTTCGGCGCCGATGAAAATAAAATAAAGCGGCGTTACCGCTCCCTCGGCATTGCGGATAAAATCGTGTGGGTTGGAAAGATACTCGACCGTGAGCTTATCCAGAAGTATTACGCCGCATCGGATATTTTGCTTTTCCCATCGGTTTTTGATACGAACGGACTCGTAGTAAGAGAAGCGGCATCTTGCGCCACTCCCACGCTTTTGGTTGAGGGTTCCTGCGCCGCGGAGGGCATTCAAGACCGCGAAACAGGCTTTTTCTGCAAGGAAAGCTCCCAGAGCATTGCAAACGTGCTGTCTGAAATAATGGAGGATAAAGCCCTGCTCAAATCAGTTGGCAAAAGCGCTCAGGAAAATATCTACATTAGCTGGGAGGAGGCCGTAGGCAGAGCCTTTGAGCGCTATCAAAAGGTCATCAACGATTTCTATTCCGTCGGCAAAAGCAGCGAGGATTATAAGTATTAAAATTTATAGTGGTTGGTATAAAAAACGGCGCTGTGTGAACGATGAATTCACACAGCGCCGTTGCTTTATAATATTAACTTATTGAAGCTTGGAAATTTCCTCGATAAATGCCGAGGCGGAGTCAAAAGCTTTATAAACGGAAGCGAAGCGAACATAGGCAACCTCGTCTATCTCCTTGAGCTTTTCCATAATCAGCTCACCTATGCGCACACTGCTTACCTCTCTGTCGGTAGCGCTCTGGAGGGTGGTTTCGATCTCCATTATCGCATCGTCAAGCACCTGAGAGGTAACAGGCCTCTTTTTGCAGGCGCGAAGCATTCCTTCCATAACCTTGTTGCGGTCGAAAACCTCTCTGCTCTTGTCCTTCTTTACAACGATGATCGGAACGTTTTCGATCGTTTCATAAGTTGTAAAACGCTTGCCGCACTGAATACACTCTCTGCGGCGGCGTATACGTTCATTCTCGTCCGTAGGTCTGGAATCTATAACCTTGCTTTCCTCGTATCCGCAATAGGGACATCTCATAACAAAACCCTCCTTCAAGGTTTTCATCCGGGTGTTATCGGCTGCCAAACAGCCGTGTTACACGCCTCAAAATCAGTTCAAAAAACACTTTTAAACTTTATATCGACATTATTGTAACACAATATGTAGAGAAATGCAAGTATTTTTACTTTACACAAGATATTGAATTATCAGGCGCTTTTTAAATTGGCACCCTTATTGTTGTATATGAACATCCAAATCGCCATCGCACAGATGACAAAATAGCCCACAAACGACCACAGATCGGGTATATCGCCGAATACGAAGAAGCCGGTTATAGCGGCAAAGACCACCTGTGAATAATCATAAACCGATATCTCTCTGCTGGGCGCATGGGTGTATGCGGCGGTGATGGAAAACTGTCCTCCGGCGGCGCACAGACCCGCCATAAGAAGCGCTCCCCACTGCCAAAGCTCCATATGATGATAATTGAAAATCAAATACGGCGAGATGACGAGAACCGAAAATGCGGAGAAAAAGAAAACGATGCGCTTGCCGCTTTCGCCCATTATTCCCATTTGGCGCACGCAGGTGTAAGCTCCTCCCGCGCACATTCCGCCCATAAAGCCAACGGTGGAGGCAAGGAGATTTTCGTTGCCGAAGGTGGGCTTTATTATGAACAACGCGCCGATAAAGGCGATGAAAATCGCTATCGCCTGCTTTGGCTTTACCTTTTCTTTAATAAATATCGCCGAAAAGATCAACGCGAAAAACGGACTCATTTTATTGAGCATTGATGCGTCTGAAAGATCGATCTTATCAAGGGCATAGAAGTTGCCGATAACGCCCGTCAAGCCGATTGCCGAGCGCAAAAAATGATATTTAAACGTGCCTTTCTTCGGCTTCAGGCTCTCACCCGCTTTCAACAGCGCGAAAAGCGCGAAAAACATCGCTACGAGATTCCTGAAAAACACCTTCTGAAAGGTGGGAACATCGCCCGAAAGCCTTACGAAGGTGTTCATTCCGGTAAAGCAGACCGCCGAAAGGATAATGTAAATTACGCCCTTCGTCTTATTGCTCATATTCTTAAACATAATTATCCGAGAAGCTTTTCAATGCAGGCAAGCTGAACGCAGATGCAAAGCAGCTCCGCCGCAAGATCAAGCTCCTCAACGGGCGGGAAGCTTGGAGCGATGCGGATGTTGCTGTCCTTAGCGTCAATGCCGTAGGGGTATGTAGCGCCGACGGAAGTGAGAACAACGCCCGCTTCCTTGCAGAGCTCGCCCACTCTCTTGGCGCAGCCCTCCATAACGTCGAGGCTGATGAAGTAGCCGCCCTTGGGATCAAACCAAGAGGCAATGCCCTTGCCTGAAAGCTCCTTATCAAGGTGCCTTAAAACCATATCAAATTTGGGTTTGAGTATTGCGGCGTGCTTTTTCATATGCTCGCGCACACCGTCAGCATCACCGAAGAACTGAACGTGGCGGTGCTGATTCATTTTATCGTAGCTGATGGTCTGCGCGTTCAGGCGCTTTTTGATTGCGGCGATATTGTTATCACT
Source organism: Eubacterium sp. (assembly GCA_022511205.1). Classification (GTDB taxonomy): domain Bacteria; phylum Bacillota; class Clostridia; order Oscillospirales; family Acutalibacteraceae; genus Eubacterium_R. Next base: position 15,974 of record JAFLRY010000010.1, read on the forward strand.
TGCTATCAAAGCGGAAACGCCGGCGCCGGGGAATGTGATCTTAGAGGTTGAGCAAACCTCGATAACCATATCCTCGTTGCCGTATTCGGGCAGAACGTCAAAGATATTGAGAAGCTCATCGCCGTTATCGTCAAGATCGTGGATACAATAGGCGTTATCCCAGATGATCCTGAAATCCTTCGCGGCGGGCTTCATGGCGGCAATACGCTTTACCACTTCGTTGCTGAAGGTGATGCCCTGCGGATTCGAATATTTCGGAACGCAGATCATTCCCTTAACGGCTTCGTCCTTTATGTACTCCTCAATGGCATCCATATCGGGGCCGTCCGCCTTCATATCAATATTTATCATCTTGATCCCGAAATGATCGAGGATCGTGAAATGGCGGTCATAGCCGGGAACGGGGCAAAGGAATTTTACCTCGGGAAGCTTGCACCAAGGGGTATCGCCCGCGCCGTGGGTATAGCACTGGGAAATATAATCAAACATAAGGGTGAGACTTGCATTGGGGCCAATGATAACGTTCTTCGGCTCAACGCCCATTAAATCGGCAAACAGCTTTTTACAGCTTGGGATACCGTCAAGTATGCCGTAGTTTCTAACGTCGATGCCGTCCGCAATATAACCCTCAACGTTATTCATACCCATTGAAAGATCAAGCTGATCCGCGCCGGGCTTCCCCCTGCTCATATCAAGCTTTAAGCCCTTCGCCTTAAAATTATTGTAGCGCTTTTCAAGAATTTCTTTTTCCGCAATTAATTCCTGCGCCGTCATTTTTGAATAGAGTGCAGACATATTTCGTCCTCCGTTGAATTTAATGCAAATATTTTACCATTTTTAGCAGTACATTGCAAGAAAATTCTAAACAAAGTAATGAATTTGATCCTACGCGACAAGCTCGATAAACCAGCGGGTTTCCTCTAAAAACAGATAGGTTGCCCTGCCCTCGATACTGCATTTATAGCGTATTCCCGCTCCGCCCGATTTCAGCGAAGCCGCGGGACGGATATCCAGCACCCTGTCCACCTCGTAGCGCTCATCGTCTATTCTGATTTCCTTGGGCATTATTTTGCCCTCCGTGTCAAAGGTTGCGGTTACCTCAACGTAGTTTTTCATATTGCTTTACTCTCCTTTTTATATTCTTTAAAGTACCCTACAGGGTGTATATTGTGGTCATCGTGGGGGTTAAAGCGGCTCAAGCCCTCGTCCGCCAGCATTGAGGCGCGCTGAACGGAATAATTGCCGAAGCGCTGTCTTATACCATCCACCGCCTTTTCGATTTTTTGAAGCTTCTCGCGCTTTTCAACAGTACCCGAAAAATCGAACTGCACCGCCTCGTCTATATCGAAATCGGAAACGGCAACGCCTATGCTTCTTAGGGGATTTTCCCACTTGTAATTCTCAAGAAAAATTTTCATAGCCATATCGATTATCTCGCGGGAAACGTCCGTATGCGCTTTGAGCTGCCCCTGCCGCGTGAAATGGTAAAGGTTCTTGTCGCGCAGGGTTATGGTGACGGTCTTTCCCTTTAAGCCCTGCTCCCTCATTCGGCGGGCAACGCTCTCGCCCAGCACGGTGAAAACAGTTTTCACGTCCGCGTTATTCACCATATCGCGGGGCGTGGTGGTGGAGTTGCCGACGCTTTTCACCGCCTGCTCATCGTCCTTATGGCGCACAGGGGTGGTATCAAGTCCATTGGAAAAATTGTAAAGCACCTCTCCGTTTTTTCCAAAAACTGAGTTCAGAAAATTCCTATCAGCTTGGGCAAGATCGCCTATGGTATATATGCCGTAGGCGGCGAGCTTTTTCGTTGTGGCAGGACCTACGAAAAGCAGATCACTGCAGGGGCTTTTCCAAACGATATCCTTGTAATTCTCCCTGTTTATAACAGTCACCGCGTCAGGCTTTTTATAATCTGAGCCGAATTTGGCGAATATTTTATTCCATGAAACGCCAATGCTGACCGTGATCCCAAGCTCATATTTAACGCGTTTTCTTATCTCCTCGGCAACGGCGTATCCCGATTCGCAACCCGTAACATCCACCCAGTTTTCGTCAAGACCGAAGGGCTCGATGTAGTCGGAATAGTCTTTATATATATTTTTCGCCATATTGGAAAAGCGGACGTAAAGCGGAAAATTCGGCGGCACTACTACAAGATCGGGGCATTTCTGCCTCGCCTGCCACAGGGGCTCGGCGGTTTTGATTCCGTAGCGCGAGGCGATCTCGTTTTTCGTTAAAACGATTCCGTGGCGAGATTCCTCGCTTCCTCCCACCACCACTGGCTTATTCCTTATTTTGGGATTGTGCAGGCACTCAACCGAAGCGTAAAATTTGTTGCAATCTATATGCAAAATGGTCTTTTCCATTGTTTTTTCACTCTTTCGAACATTTGTTTCATTATATAGCATAACCTCATTTTTGTCAATACCCTCTTTTGACTTGACTACACAATGGGAATAATTTATACTTTTATTGAAAGTGAAAAAATCTAATGCTTGAGGATAAGAAAATGAACAGAGATGAATTTCTATCTGAATTAAAAGCAAGAAATATTGACACTGACAAAGTATCTTTTGATGATAATACTAAGGACGGTTATTGCGTTCGAAAGATTTACTTTAGGTGGGAAGTTGTCTTCAGAGAAAGAGGTCATGAATTTGAATGTATGGGCTTTCCTACAGAAAGTGATGCTTTAATATATCTCTCCCAAAAACTCTTTCGTAATTATCCATTGCAAGAACAATAAAGTAAAAAGCAGCAGGCTGATTGCCTGCCGCGAGTGAAAATATAATAAATGTTGACAATTAGGTGTGAAATGATTATAATAAAAATACAAGGAGTTATCCAATAGACGGCTAACCCCTGTATAGTTTGATTAAAGTAATCGCCCTATGTTTGGAAGCTTTGGGCGGTTACTTTTTTATTATGATAATTAATACGATAATAAGTACGAGTGTAATTATTGTAGCATATTCCATAATACATACCCCCTCAAAATCTCAAGAGGGCGTACCCTCTTGGAAAAGAGGGCTAACCGCCTACCGTTATCAATGACAACTCCAGGAGAGCAATGCTCTACAAATATAATAACAACGATCAAATTAAAAAGCAAGAAATAATTACAGCAGGCTGAATAGCCTGCTGTTTTGTTTTATTGCATTAGCAACAAGGTTCTGCCTTGCACCAAGCAAGGCAGGTTCTTTATGAAACAAGGATCTGCCTTGCAGGTGCAAGGCAGGTTCTTATTTGAAATACATATAATACTGGCATTTTATCATGCCGTT
>JAFLRY010000010.1:19360-55475 GCA_022511205.1 Eubacterium sp.
GCAAGGCAGGTTCTTATTTGAAATACATATAATACTGGCATTTTATCATGCCGTTATAGAGCTTGCGGCGCTTGTCCGCCTTTCTGCCGAAGCATTTTTCAAATTCCTCATCAGGTGAGATAATGCCGTAGCTCCAGCCGTGCTTTGCGGCGAACTTATCGCCCATTATGTGATAAAGCCTTTCCGCTTCTTTAATGTCAAGCATACGCTCGCCGTAGGGCGGATTGGTTACAAGCGTTCCCCTTTCGCTGGTTGGATTGAAAGCTTTTATATCGGCGGCTTCAAGCCTTAAAAACTTATCAACCCCGGCACGCTGAGCGTTTTCAATGGTAAGCTTTACCGCGCGGCGGTCTATATCCGAGCCGAAAGCTACAAAATCGGTATCGGTTTTCACTAGCTCTTTGCAACGCTCTCGCTCACGCTTCCAAATTTCCGCGGGGATAAGCCCCCATCTGTCCGCGTCAAAATTGCGGTGCAAGCCCGGCGCTATATTGTGGGCGAGAAGCGCGCCCTCTATAAGGATCGTACCGCTGCCGCAGAAGGGATCATACATAGTGTGATAATGGCGAAGCTTTGAAAATGAACACATGGCGGCGGCGAGAGTCTCGCGTATCGGCGCGTCGTTTGCTTCGGGGCGGTATCCCCTTTTGTGAAGCCCGACGCCCGAGGTGTCCAGCATAACCGTAACGTCGTCCTTAATAATGGAAAACTGTATGCGGTGGATCGGTCCGGTCTCCTCAAACCATGAAACGTTGTAATCCTCTTTAAGGCTTTCAACAACTGCCTTTTTGATTATTTTCTGGCAATCGGGCACGGAATGAAGCTCCGAATTCAGGCAGTAGCCCTTAACGGGAAAGGTATCGGCAGAGCCGATAAAATCGCTCCAATTTATCGCCTTTACCGCTTCAAAAAGCTCGGTGAATGTGACCGCCTTGAATCTATCAAGCACTATTAAAATACGTTCTGAAAAGCGGCTGTTCAGATTGGCGCGAACGAGTATGCTCTCGTCACCCTCAAAAAATACTCTGCCGTTTTCGGCGGCTACGTTTTCAGCGCCCATAAACCTCAGCTCGTCCGCAACGGGACCCTCCAAGCCGAAAAGGCAGGGCGCAACCATATAAAGATACATAGCTATATCTCCCTTTGTGCGTGGCGCGTTACGTGACAGCCCACGTTCACCGCAACGGGAAGCCCCGCGATATGGGTGGGATACGTTTCGATATTCACCGCAAGGGCGGTGGTCTTTCCGCCGAAGCCCTGGGGGCCGATATCAAGGGCGTTTATTCTTTCAAGAAGCTCAGCTTCCATTTCTCTGTAAAAATCTATATCGTTTCGCTTTGAAACGGAGCGGCAAAGCGCTTTTTTAGCGAGTATAGCGCTGTATTCAAAATCGCCGCCGATGCCAACGCCGATAACCACGGGCGGGCAGGGATTTGAGCCTGCTTTCTTAACGGCATCAACGATAAAGCCGATGATATCCTCCCGCTTCGCGCTGGGCGTGAACATACGAAGGGCGCTCATATTCTCACTTCCGAAGCCCTTTGGCGCGGCGGTGATCTTGATCTTATCGCCGTCTACTATTTTAGTATGTATGATAGCGGGGGTGTTATCCTCCGTATTCACCCTATCGTAAAAAGGATCACGCACTACGGATTTGCGAAGCAGACCGTCTACGTATCCAAGGCTTACTCCCTTATTCACGGCTTCCTCAAAGCTGCCGCCCACGATATGAACGTCCTGCCCTATCTCGGCAAAAATCACTGCCATGCCCGTATCCTGGCAAACGGGGATATCAAGCTCCTTTGCGGCGTCAATATTAGCCTCCAAATCGCCGAGGATAGACCTTGCGGTGTCGTTGTTCTCACTCTCCTTTGAGCAGGATATACAGCTCACCAGATCATCAGGCAAAATTTTATTCGCCTTGATAACCAGCTCTTTTACCGTTTGAGTTATAAGTGAAACGTTGATTTCTCTCATTTTAATTCTCCTATATAAAAACAAAAGCCGAGAATTCCTCTCGGCTGAAATTTAGTTACTGCCTGAAATATCGTAAAACACTATCTCGTTTGATTTTACGTAACCGTTTTCACGAGCCTTTTGCTCCATATAATCGTCCTTATCCTCGGACTGAAGGATAGCGTCTAACTCCTCATTTTCTTTTTTCTGCTCCTCAAGCTGCTGCTCGATAGCATCCTTTTGCTTCTTCAGATGGCTGAGATCCGCGCTCTGGGCAACGATAACACCGCCGCAATAAAAGAAAATCAAGAGCAGGACTCCGACTATAAGGGAAGCCCTAAATTTTTTATTCTGTTTTAAATTCAGAAAAATCTTCCCCATCGTTTACGGCTTCCTTTTTCTTTGACTTCTTATTTTTCGACTTCTTTTTCAAATGTAAAGCACTTCTGCTTAACGCAAGCATATTATAATACACTTTTTTAATCTTTTGCAATACTTTTTTAAAACTTTTTAAACACTTTTTAATTATTTTACGGATGAAAGCGGCTATTCCCCTCTCGAATACGCCTGTTAAGCGGTAAATTGTCAATATGTAGATAATAAAGCCGAAAAAGGCAACTGTAAAGTAAAACGCCCTTACCTGCCCATTATTATAGCTTAAAAGAAGCAAAAACATAACCGGTGAAATTATAAAGAAAAAAAGAAGATCTAAAACGAAAACCGCTCGCTTCCCGGGGAAAATCAAGCGAAAAAAGCGCAGAATATCATAGACAACCCCGAATAAAATTCCCGAAATGAAAAATGCACCAAGGTTATCTGTCACTGAAATATCCTTTTGAAAAATCCTGAGCCTTTTTCTGTTCTGCTGCTGTAAACGAGAGCCACCACCTCGCCGGTTATTTCAAGCACGCCCGAATCAAGATTCAGCTCCTCAACGTGAAGCTTTGAGCCGTTCACGGTAAGGCAACCGTAATCGGTGTAGGCGGTAACAGTTTCCTCGTCAAAGGAATCAACGTCCGTCACTCCGGTTAATTTCAAGCCGCTTCTGTTTTCAAGAAAAAGGTTGTGATTCTTTTTCATTTTCGTTTCCATAAAAAAATCACCCGTTCGCATATATAAACTCTTTTCAATAAGGCACATAGTGCCGCATTCAACGTTTCGGTGGGATATTGTACTCCCACCGAAAAACGAAAGCGAAACCCGCCGCCTATAGAGGCGTGGGACATCTTTCGTTTAGTTATATATATGAAACGGATGATGATTTAATGATTTACTTTTCACAAGTGACTACCGCAAAATCGCGCTTAAAACAATCGATATTATTTATCAAGCGCCTTATACATTTTCGCCGCGTCCTCTTTAAGTGCGTGCTCGCTGACCTCCAGCACCTCATAGGAGTGGGAGGTGGCGCCCATATTTATCGTGATCTTATCGCCGATTTTAACGTCGTAGGAAGCGCGCTGAACTCTGCCGTTTACTTCAATTTTGCCCGCGTCGCACGCCTCGTTCGCCACTGTGCGGCGCTTTATGATTCGTGATACCTTTAAATATTTATCAAGTCGCATATTTTCACCTAAAACTTACTGAACAAAAAATTCAGCCGTTGCCCTGTGGCAACGGCAAAATTTCAAATTATTTTACAGCGCCCTTAAGAGCAGAGCCTGCCTTGAATGAAGGGATCTTCGTTTCCGCAATCTCGATAACCTCGCCGGTGCGGGGATTCTTACCGCTGCGTGCTGCGCGAGTCTTAACCTCGAAAGTACCAAAGCCTACGAGTGAAACCTTCTCGCCCTCTGCGAGAGCCTCAGTGATAGCATCGAAAACAGCCTTAACTGCTGCATCCGCGTCCTTCTTTGAAACTTCTGCCTTAGCGGCAACTGCTGCTACAAGATCAGTTTTATTCATTTGAAATTCCTCCGTTTTAAGCCTTTTCGGCAATTAATTTTTTTGCTTTTTCCCAAAGAATATCAAGAGTATCAATAGAGGCCGATTTCATATCGATATTTTCCTCCTGCGCAAGCTTTTCAACGATCAAATATCGGCTGAGAAATTTATCCGTAGCGGCGGTGAGCGCCTCTTCAGAATCAACGTCTATAAATCTTGAAATATTTACACAGGAAAAGAGAACGTCTCCGAATTCGTCTTCAATATCCTCTTGCTTTTCTCCCGATAAAGCACCTTTTAACTCGTTAATCTCCTCATAAAGCTTATCAACAGCGCCTGAAAGCTCGTCCCAATCAAAGCCCGCTTTGGCGGCCTTTTGCTGGATCTTCTGCGCTCGCATAAGAGCGGGCAGCTCGCGGGGAACTTTCAGCATAGACTCGCTCTGCTTTTTCATTCCCTTTGTTTTCAGCTTGACCGCGTCCCAGCTATCGAGCGCTTCCTTGCCGTTTTCTGCTTGAACATCGCCAAACACGTGGGGATGGCGGACGATCAGCTTTTTGCAGATCTCATCCGCAACGGCATTGAAATCAAAGCTTCCCTTTTCACGCTCCATTTCGCAATGAAGCGCCACCTGAAGCAGGATATCGCCAAGCTCCTCTCTAAGAGAAGCGCTGTCTTTTTTATTGATCGCCTCGATCACCTCGTAGGTTTCCTCAATAAAATTTTTCTTTATGGATTCGTGGGTCTGTTCCCTATCCCAGGGGCAGCCGCCGGGTGCTCTGAGTACCGTTACCAAATTGATCAAATCGTTGATATCATACGTATCTTTAAATTCAAAATCAACCGACACACAAACACCCTTTCCGATTAACTTGTTATTATTATAATACTACAAAGCGGTTAAAATTTCAAGTATTTAAGCCGATTTTTTGCCGATATGCAAAAATTTGATCTCTGAAAAGGTAATAAGATTCGTCAAGATACAGGCTATTGAGAAAAACGTTATATAAATACCGCTTAATACGACAAAATTCAACACGTAGCCGTTATCTCCGAAAATGCTTTCCATCATCAGACGGGACACGAAAAAGGACAGTATAGAGCATAAAATCGGCTTAAAAAACAGATCGGAAAGCTTATATTTTATATCGGAATATTTCTTGAAAATATAGAGATTTGAAACCAAAATAACGAAATATCCCGCCGCGCCGGAGACGATCGCACCGTATATATTATATCTGTAATCCGCCACAAGCAGATAGTTTATACCAACCCTGACCGCCGCGGAAAGAATGAACGAGGGTATGCTCTTTTTGGCGCAGCCTATCGCCTGAACGGAAAAGACGGCAACGCCGGCAAGGCAGTAGAATATCATCGTAAAGCCGTAGAAATAAACGAGATCGGAGCAGCCGATAACGATATCGTAATTCGAGGAATTATACAGAATATTCAGCATATAGGGCGATATGAGCGAAAGATAAAAGCCGCCGCCGAAAGCGATTATGGACGTGTATTTGAAGATACTGTTTGAAAGCGACGAGAGCCTTTCTCTGCTGTGCGCCTCAAAGGCGGCGGAAATGGCGGGAACTGCCGCTACACCCAGCGCCATAGTAAAACCCGGCAAAAGCATCCTGAAATCCTGAGCCGATGAAAAGAGACCGTAGATATAGGTTATCGTATCCTCCTCGGGAGTACCGCTCATTTGAAGGCACGCCGCGTATGCCTCTCTCAGCCCCTCCCTACTGCAAAGGGAGAGAAAATACTGAACTGAGGCGTTATCAAGAAATGTTGAAGCGCTCTGGATAACCGTTGAAACGATTATTGGTGCGGAAAAGGATAATATCTCCTTAAGGCTCTCCCCCGTCCTGTATTTTCTGTTAGGAATCGTAGAATTATACTTAACTGAGGTATAAACGGATACGTAAACAAGGCTGAAAAACGAGCCCGCCGTCACTCCGCCCATCGCCGCCGCGGAGGTAAGCGGATAGATCATCGAGAGCGCCGTTTCCTCGCCGGCGCAAACAACGCCCATTACCATGCCGCTTTCAAGATACGTTTCAAAAAGATAACCCATGGAGAGCTTTGCGAAAAGCAACCCGAACACAAGCTTGAATGCCGCCTCAATGATTTGGCTGACGGAAGTGGGCACCATATTCATATAGCCTTCAGCAAGGGATCTTCGGCACGCCGCCATTGATGAAAAAAGCACGCTTGGAAGCAAAACATAAATCGTATAAATACTCTTTGGTGATGAGGAGATCATTTCTGCATAGGGCTTAGCGAAAACGAACATAAGCCCAAGCCCCAAAACACCGATGATGAAAAAAAGACTGCCCGAAGCTTTTTTCAGCGAATAAATCTTTGCGTTATCGCCCTTTTCGTTGTATTTGCTCACCAGATGGGAAAGCGCGATGGGAAAAGCCCCCATGATAAGGGCGTGAACGGGCATATAATAATTATAGGCGATATTAAAATATCCCCTGCCTGTTGCGCCGATATATGCCGTAAGCGGAATTTTATATACGGCGCTGATCGCCTTAACGAGAATTGACGAAAGAAGCAGTAAAACCGCCGAGCTGATATATTTTTGTTTTGTGTTGTTCAAAATAAATCACCGCAAAAAAAGGCAGTGCAAAAAAAATTTGCACTGCCTTAGTATTTTTATTTACTTTAAAAATCCTTTTACTCCTCGTTCTGAGACTCGTTTTCCTCAACAGGGGCTTCGTCAACGATGATCTCCTCCGCCTTGGGCGCCTGCGCCGATTTAAATGCGATCTCCGCCTTGCGCTTTACCTCATCCATCTGCTTTCTTATAACTCTGCCGGCTTCCTGAGAAGCGCTGATGACCTCTTTTTTCAACTCTTCGGCCTCACGCTTGAGATCATCCGTGTTAACGTAGCTTCCCTCGTCAAGCTCAGCCTTAAGCGCGTCATACTTTTCACGGTGGGCGATGATCTGAGCGGTGAGCATTTCAAGCTCCGCCTCGTCGATCTCCTTACCGTCAAAAAGCTCAAACTGAAGCCTGCCATATTTTTCATAAAGCTTGGAAAGCTTCGTTTTCAAGTCAATAAACTCTATTCTTTTGCGGGACAGATCTATTGCCTTCGCACCTCTTTTGTTGATGCTTTCGGCAACCACCCTCGTTTTATTGAACAGTTCATCAAAATTCCCCATATTTTAACACCCTCTCGAATGATTCGTTTTTTTAATTATATTACAAAGTGAATATCGTTTCAATACTTTTAGTATTTTGTTTATAAATATTTAACCGCTATAAATTATATTCATCGTAAAAAGCTTTTATACTGTGCTTTCTGCGCAGAATTTCATCAAACCTGTCTATGTATTCATAGGGGTATTTATAATTGTAAATGCGCTGTATTTTTCCGCTTTTCGGATCTTTCAGCTTAATTACCGCGCCTGCGCCGACTGCTAAAACAGTATGCGTCTCATCCATCATAAAAACGTTGTAAAGGCAATCGTATCCTTCCTTGCACCAGCCGACGTTTTCAAGATTTCCAAGGGACTTGCCCTGGCGATACATATAGTAGGGATGATAACCGCTTTCGCTGAGCGCTTTATTGCTGAAATCCACCATATCGGCAACGAGATGCTTTGGTGATGAATCGAAGGCGTTCTCGCGGGTTGCCATATAGGCGCCGCTTTTCAGCGATAGCGTGTGAACGGTTATGGACTTTGCGCCGAGCGCTATTCCCTTACTTATACTGCTTTTGAAGGACTCCAAACTATCGCCGGGAAGCCCCGTGATAAAGTCCATATTGATATTATCAAAGCCGCATTTCACCGCAAGATCATATGCCTTTAAAGTCTCCTCCGCACTGTGCCGTCTGCCGATCAGTTTCAGCACCTCATCGTTAAAGGTCTGCGGATTAATGCTGATCCTTGAAACGCCCGCGGCTTTTAAGGCAAGCAATTTTTCTTCGGTTACAGTATCGGGTCTTCCTGCTTCAACAGTGTATTCCCTGTTGGTGCTGAGATCAAAAGTGCGCTCGATCGCTTGGAAAATAGCTTCAAGGTGGTTTGCTGAAAGCGTGGTTGGCGTGCCGCCGCCGAAATAAACGCTTTCAAGGCGCAAGCCCAGCTCTTTCGCGTATCTGCCCGTGTCCTCAATTTCCTTTATAAGAAGCTCAACGTAGGGTTCAACCAGCTTTTTCGTGTTTTCAATACTGTGGGATACGAAGGAGCAATAGGAGCACCTGCTGGGGCAAAAGGGTATCGAAACGTAAAGAGAAAAGCTATTGTCTTTTGAAAGCGAAATGATTTTATTCTCACTGTGCATAACCGAAGCGGTGAGGTTCGTTTTCGCATCGTTAACAAGATATTTTTCTTTAAATATGCGTTTTGCTTCATTCTCGGAAAAATTATCGGTGAGGGCGTGCATACGCCTTGCGGGGCGCACTCCGTAGAGCAGTCCCCACGGATACTTGATATCGAGAATTTCCGATAATGTGTTATATAAAAGAACGGAGAGCGCGTTTTGCCTGTCTGTCTTTTCATCTGCAGTTTGGGTCAGCCGCTTATGCCTGTCATAAACAGAAGCTTCAATAATCAGCTCGTTGCCGTCTATCTCTGTTATAACGGTAACGGGATCGGTATCGTCACAATCGCCTTCCACAACTTTTATTTTTTCATAAGGAAAAAATATCTCGCTGATATTCTCCACGTCATACTCATACGGATGATTTTTTATAATAATTATCATGGCTTATTTCATATAAGGATTGTTTTTCTTTTCGAAATCAAGGGTGGAAAACTCTTCGTGCCCGGGATAGACCGTGTAATTCTTTTCAAGGGAGGCAAGGCGTTTCAGGCTTTGCTTCATTTCTGTCATAGAGCCGCCGGGGAAATCAGTTCTGCCGCAATCACAGCAAAACAGCGTGTCTCCTGTGAAGATAACGTCATCGGCGATATAGCAAACTCCGCCCTTCGTGTGCCCGGGAGTAGCCATTACGGTTATAACGGTTTCGCCGAGCGTGATAGTATCCCCATCTTCAACCGTGATATCAGCGCTCACGTTATTCTGGGGGGCAAAGGCGAAGCTTGCAAGACTCAGCCTGCCTGAGGAAAGCATACCCTCGTCAGGCTTGCCGATAATGATTTCAGCGCCGAATCTTTCCTTTATCTCACACACTCCGCCGATATGGTCGAAATGCCCGTGGGTCAGGAGAATGTACTCAAGCTGAGCATCGCCTAAAAAATCAAGCATTTTTTCGCTTGCCTCGGTGCAGTCCACAAGCGCCGATTTTCCGCTTTTTTCATCCGTTAAAAGATAGCAGTTATTGGCAAGCGCGCCCAGCACGATATGTTTAACCTTTATCATTTCGCTTCTCCTTTGAATAGCAAATTATAAGCTATCGGTATCAAGAATTATGGTAACAGGGCCGTCATTAATAAGGCTGACCTTCATATCCGCGCCGAAGCGCCCCGTCTGTATCTTTGATATGCCCGCGTTTTTAAGCTCCGCAACGAAATATTCGTAAAGAGCGTTCGCCTCTTCGGGCGGAGCGGAATTGATAAAGCTTGGGCGTCTGCCGTGGGAGCAGTCGGCGCAAAGGGTGAACTGAGATACTACCAATATCTCCCCGCCCACGTCAAGGCAGGAGCGATTCATTTTTCCGTTTTCATCCTCAAAAATGCGCAAAACGGGGATTTTTTTGATAAGCTTATCCGCTTCAGCCTTAGTATCGCCCGATACCACGCCCAGCAGGATCATAAAGCCCTTGCCGATCTCGCCGACGGTTTCTCCCTCTATCTTAACGCTTGAATGTAACACACGCTGAACAACAGCCTTCATTTAAACACCGCTTCTTTCTATATGATATACGCCCTGAATTTTCCTGATGTTCTTAACGATATTATCAAGGTGTTCCTTACTGTTCACCGTAACCGTAAGCGTGGTACGGCAGTTTCCGTCATTGATCGGGCGGGCATTGATCGAATGTATCTTAACGTGAATATTCATCAATCTGCTGGTGATATCAAGCACAACGCCGTCCCTGTCTATGGCATAAACGTCAATGGTGGACTTCAACTCAACCTTAACGGTTTCGTCCCAGTACGCCTTGATCCAACGTTCAGGCTCGGCGCAGTTTTCAAGATCCTGCGGAACGTTGATGCAGCTTCTTCTGTGAACGGTAAGGCCGTGACCCCTCGTAATGAAGCCCACGATATCCTCGCCGGGGAGCGGTGAACAGCACCTTGCGCTTTTGATAAGGCAGTTGTCAATCCCCTCAACGATAATTCCGTTTGACGATGAGGAGGTTTTTCTCGGTCTGTCTAACGTATTTGAGGTCGTCAGCTTTTCAACGTCCTTATCCTCTTTCCAGTTGCGGTTGTATTCGTCCTTGATTCCGGGCATCAGGCGGCTGATCTGGATTCCGCCGTAGCCCACCGCAGCGTAGAACTCGTCAGTATCCGCAAAATGCTGGCGCCGGGAGATTTTTTCAACAAATTCATTGTATCTGTCGCCTGTTAAGCGGATAAAGTTCCTGCGGAATTCCCTGTCAACTATATCTCTGCCCTCAACGATATTCTCCTCGCGGCGCTCGCGCTTAAACCAAGTGCGTATTTTATTGCGCGCCTCGCCGGTTTTAACTATGGAAAGCCAATCCTTGCTTGGGCCTTTATTCTGCTGATTAGACGTTAGAATTTCTATTCTTTCGCCCGTGTTGATCTCATAATCAATAGGAACTATCCTGCCGTCAACTTTCGCGCCCACCATTCTGTTGCCGACCGCGGAATGGATAGCATATGCAAAATCGATAACAGTTGAGCCGATGGGCAGGCTTCTTATATCCCCCTTGGGTGTGAATACGTAAACCTCGTCGATCGAAAGATCGCCCTTGATGTTGGCAACAAGGTCTTCGGCGGTATCGGATTCCTCGCCCGTTTCCACCATTCGGTGTATCCATTCAAGTCCCGCGTCAAGGCTGTCCTTGCCACCCTTGCCGATCTTGTATTTCCAGTGGGCGGCGATACCGTATTCCGCGGTCTTATGCATATCCCACGTTCTTATCTGAATTTCAAAGGGAACACCCGTGTTGGAAAGCACAGTGGTATGAAGCGATTGGTAGCCGTTGGGCTTGGGGGTGGAGATATAATCCTTAAAACGCCCGGGCAGCGGCTTATACATATCGTGAACTATACCGAGAGCGTTATAGCAGTCTATCATTGAATTAACAATGATCCTGACGGCATAGATATCGTAAATTTCCTCGAAGGACTTGCCTTTAACGTAAACCTTTCTGAATATACCGTGAACGGATTTCACGCGCGTGGTGATATTTACGTTATCCATAGCGGCGTTTATCCTCTCGCTGATAGCGCCCTTTATCTCGCTGAGGAAGGTTTCGCCCTCCTGCCGCTTCATTGAAAGAGAATTCTCAATTTCCTTATAGGCAATGGGGTCAAGATAATAGACGGCTATATTTTCAAGTTCTTCCTTTATGGCGCGGATACCGAGACGGTGCGCGATGGGGGCGTAAATCTCGAGCGTTTCAAGGCTTTTTTCCCTTTGCTTATAGGGGGGCCAATACCGGGCAGTGCGCATATTATGAAGCCTATCCGCAAGCTTGATGATAATTACCCTGACGTCCTTATTCATCGCCATAAACATTTTGCGGATATTCTCTGCCTCAACCTCTTCCCTTGTGGAAAGCGGTATCTGGCCAAGCTTTGTAACGCCGTCCACAAGAAGCTCAACGTCCGCTCCGAAATTCTCACGGATAAAGGAAAGCGTATAGTCCGTATCCTCCACCACGTCGTGAAGCAAGGCGCTGATGATACATTCGTTATCCATACCAAGCTTCAGAAGTATGCGCGCAACGGCAACAGGGTGCATGATATATGGCTCACCGGAGCGCCTTTTCTGCCCGCCGTGCGCCTCTTTCGCAATGTTGTATGCCAATTCAATTTTTTCAATATCGTACTGCGGATACTTTTTTATTTTTTCTAAAAAAGCACCGAAGCCGTCATCATATTCACACAAGACCGATTCTTCCTTTCAACGCTTTCATAACGGGTGTATTCATCAGATCAACCTTTGATCCTACGGCGCATATTTCTATTACGCCGCCGCTGACGTTTATCAGCCCGCTCTCCTCAAAAGCCTTTAAAGCGAAGCGAAGCTGACCGTAGGTAACACCTTCTAAAGCAAAATAAAGCTCGTCAATACCGCAGCGCCAGCCGCCCTTTGATTTTAAAAATCTATAAACAGCGGAGCATATTTCCCTGCTTGGGAAAACGGAAGCGTCATTGCTTTTTTCAGCTTCAAAAAGCTCGAAAATTTCCTTTTCCCTGAAATATTTTTCGCCGTCCGCTTTGCTTTTTCTTATATCAACCGCCTGAACGGAGAGATATTCCTTGCCGTTATAGGGATTGACGGAGATTTTTACCGCCGCGTCTATTTTATCGCCTGCCGTAAAGGGGAAATTCTCCTGCGGGCAGCCGAATTTTACTATTCTTAATTTCTTACCCTTTTTCTCACATTCCAGCCTGATATGCTTTCCGTTTCCTATGGGAGTTACCGAAACAACGGTCAGCCCCATAAGGGCAAACAGCGCCTCGGAATTTCCCTCTCCAAACGGCTCGAGAGCTTTAAGGCTCTTGGCAAGCTCAAGAGTGAGATAAAACGGGGACAGCTTGCAGTCTATATTCAGCGTCTGCACGGGCGGAGCAATGAAATTTTCCTTGGCGTATTCATTTATACGCGCTCTGAAATCATCTATTTTATCGGGATCAATGCTGAGTCCTGCCGCCTTTGGGTGACCGCCGAACTGCGAGAGAAGCTCGAAACAATAAGATATCGCCTCAAAAATATTGAAGCCGTCAACGCTTCTCGCAGAACCCCTTGCGACGCCGTTTTCATCTATTCCAATGATTATGGTGGGCTTTCCGTATTCCTCAAGTATGCGCGAGGCGGCAAGACCGACTACACCGTGATCGTAATTATCTCCGCTGATAACGATAACTCTTTCCTCTGCAAGGGCGGGATTTTCCGCGATCTTCAGCTTCACGTCGTCAAAAACGCTTTGTTCCAATTCTTGACGGTGCGTGTTATCAACGTTCAACTGCTCCGCTTTAAAAACGGCAGTATCAAGATCGTCCGCAATAAAAAGCTCCAGCGCGCGGGTGGCGGTATCTACTCTGCCCGCCGCGTTTATTCTTGGAGAAATAATAAAGGCTATATCCGAAGCGGTAATTCGTTTATCGCCGAGTCCCGCCGCCTTTTTCAGCGCCTGAACGGCATAGCAGGGATCGGAATTGATAATACTAAGCCCCATTCGCACCAGGGCTCTGTTTTCGCCTTTCAGCGGTACAACGTCCGCCACAGTTCCAATAGCTACCAGCTCGGAGAAGCGATAGAGCATATCCTCTGTATCTCCGTAAAGGGCGCAAGCAAGCTTGAAGGCAACGCCCACTCCCGCGAAATCACGAAACGGAATATCGTTATCCTCTCTGTGAGGATCGATGACCGCCTCCGCCCTTGGAAGCGAATCACCGATTCGGTGGTGATCCGTAACCACCAACTCCATACCCAGCGAGTAAATATAATCGGCTTCCTCAATGGCGGAAATGCCGTTATCAACGGTGATTATCAGCTTCGTACCGCGCTCTTTGATCTTATCTATGGCGGACATATTCATTCCGTAGCCCTCTTCAAGGCGCAGGGGAATGTAATAATCAACGTCCGCTCCCATATCTCTTAAAAGCGTGTAAAGGAGAGCGGTGGAAGTTACGCCGTCGCAATCGTAATCGCCGTAAACGGTGATTTTCTCACCGTAATCTATCGCCTGCTCTATTCTCTCTACCGCCTTATCCATATCCTTAAGCAAAAACGGATCGGCAAATTCATAGGAAGAGGAAAGAAAACCCGAAACCTCGAGATCGCTTTTTATTCCCCTTGCCACAAGCAAAAACGCAACGAAGGGATCAATATTAAATTTTTCGCTCAGCTCAGAGGCTCTTTCCTTATCAGCATCTGCAATTATCCATTTTTTATAAGCCATTATGAATTTTTATCCACCTGATGAAATTCTTTGAGATTGCCGCGCTTTGCGGCTCTTTTTTTCAGCTCTTCCTCGATATCCTCCGGCGTTATACCCTGATACGCCATCATTACAAGGGTATGATAAATAAGATCGGTGATCTCATAAACTGTCTCGTTTTTATCGTTATTTTTTGCGGCGATCACCGTTTCGGTGCATTCCTCGCCGATTTTTTTGAGAATTTTGTCTAAGCCCTGCTCAAAAAGATAGGCAGTGTATGAACCTTGGGCTTTTTCGTTTTTTCTGTCTATTATGACCTGATATTCTTCCTTGATTAAGTCCATCAGAATTCTCCTTTTATCTCGTTGAAAAAGCAACTGTGATTGCCCGTGTGGCAGGCGGCGCCCGTCTGTATCACCTTAATAAGCAGGGTATCGTCATCACAGTCTCCGTGAATTGAAACGATCTTTTGAAGATGACCGCTGGTTGCGCCCTTGTTCCAGAGTTCCTGCCTGCTGCGTGACCAAAACCAAGTGTAGCCCGTTTCAAGGGTTTTTCTCAGCGATTCCCTGTTCATATACGCGAGCATAAGCACCTCGTTCGTACTCTCCTCCTGAATCACGGCGGGGATCAAATCCGCTTTTTTGAAATATTTTTCTATATCGATCATCTGCAAACTCCTATCGCGTCCATCAGCGCCAGCGTTCCGTCATAAAGGCTTTTGCCGCAAATCGCGCCGTAAAGCCCCTCGTTTCGCAGGGCAATGATATCGTTAAGGTCGGTCACTCCGCCGGAGGCGGTGATATCGCAGGAGACGGCGTTGTTGATCTCCACGAGCTGCTTTATATTCGGCCCGCTGAGGGTGCCGTCCTTTGAAATATCGGTGAATATGATCGTTTTTACTCCGATATCCTCCATACGCTTCGCGAGATCGGTGAAATAAACGTCCGAGCCCTCTGTCCAGCCCTCTGTGGCAACGTAGCCGTGCTTAGCGTCTATGCCGACTACGATCATATCGCCGAATTCCTTAACGGCTTCCTTAACGAGGGCAGGATTTTTCAGCGCGACCGAGCCGAGAATTATCCTCGAAATGCCGTTATTCACATAAAAATCAATATCAGCCATAGTGCGGATACCGCCGCCCACCTCAACCTTGAGGGGCGTTTCCTTGGCAACGGTGATAAATACGTCGCTGTTTACACGCTCTTTTTTCAGCGAGCCGTCAAGATCCACCATATGTATCCATTCAGCGCCCGATCTAACGAAGCTATGCGCCGTTTCAAGCGCGTTGTCCGCCACCTGATGAGCCGTTGAAAAATCGCCCTTATATAAGCGCACGGGCTTGCCGCCCATTATATCTATCGCGGGAAAAATGATCATAATAATACCTCTTTATAATACGCCTTTCGTTGAGAGGATTCCGCCGTTGTTTTTCGCAACGGCGATCTTCATCGCATGGGCGAATGCCTTAAATATCGCTTCTATCTCATGATGTGAATTCGAGCCGTAAAGCACATTTATGTGAAGCGTGATTCCCGAATTCACCGCAAAGGCGCGGAAGAATTCTTCAGTGCAGCAGGTTTCATAATCTCCGCAGCGCTCCTCATTGAAATTCGCCTTGAACACGAGAAACGGTCTGTTGGAAATATCAAGGGCGCAAAGGGCAAGGCTCTCGTCCATAGGAATATAAAACGAGCCGTAGCGGTTGATGCCGCCCATATCCCCCAGCGCCTGCTTAAATGCCATGCCGAGGGCTATGCCCGTATCCTCAACGGTGTGGTGAGTGTCCACCTCTAAATCTCCCGTGACCTGAACGTTTAGCCCGAAGCCGCCGTGAACGCCGAAGGCGGTGAGCATATGGTCAAAGAAGCCTATACCCGTGGATACTTTTACCTCGCCGCCGTCCAGATCAAGGCTGATTTTTATTTGCGTTTCCTTTGTATTTCTTTCAATTTCAGCAGTTCTCATATTTTTCTCCGCTCTTGTTTCAGTCTTTAAACAGGCTGTTCATAAGCCCTTCGATTTTCTCTTTTCTTTTATCCGTTTCCGAATTATCGATCGATATGGAAATACCGTCTCCCTCTTTCGCTTCGCTTGGAAGCGCCGCTTTAGGGAGGTTTATGAATTCAAGATTTTCCGTTTCACAAACGGCGAAGTCTCCCTCAAATCTGTCTATGATCAGCTTTCTCATATGTGATCAGTCCTTTTCGCGTTGAACCGTCAGGCTCGTTTTATCTGAAATTATAATTATATTTCCGTTTAGATCTGTTCTCAGAATTTCAGCGCCCACAGAATTCAGATGATTGATCGCCTCCGTATGAGGATGATTATAGGAATTATCATTTCCAACCTCTATAACGGCATATTTCGGTGATACTGTGTTGATAAATGCCACTGAAGAAGCCGTGTTGCTTCCGTGGTGACCCACCTTTAAAACGTCCGCCTTCAGGGCGCTTTTTGAATAGGCGCTCAGCATCTCGCCCTCGGCGAGCGCCTCAGCGTCTCCCGTAAACAGAAAAACGTTGTTGCCGTACTGCAATCTTATTACGGCTGAGTAATTGTTTAAATCCTTGTAGCTATCGCTTACGGGCGCAAGAAATTCGATTTTCAGATCATCACTTTCACATATGACCTTGCCCGCCTTCGCGGTATTGATACTCAGCCCCTTATCGGCGATCGCCTGAAGCAAATTTTCAAAGGTTTTCGTATTCGTTGAAGCCTTTGGCATATAAATATCGCCGATTTCAAAATTCTCAATGATCCTCTTCATACCGCCGATATGATCGGCGTGGGGATGGGTGGCGATGAGATAATCGATCTTTTCATAGCCAAGTTCGGAAATCTTTGAAGCGATTTTGCTTGCGCTGTCTGAAACGCCCGCATCGATCAGCATACATTTGCCGTCCGGAAGCTGAATAAACTCGCAGTCACCCTGACCAACGTCAAGAAAATTCACCGCAAGAATATCTCCCGGCTGAATATTTGAATTAACGTTTTCGCTTTGCTCAGCCTCTGAATAAAAGTATGCGCCTACTGCCGTTATTGCCAATATTAAGAAGGATATAACTGCCTTCGTCAGATTATCGTTTTTTCTTGAGCTTCTCATTTTTCAAATCTCACTTTAATTGAGTTTGCGTGGGCGGTCAGCCCCTCAGTCTGCGCGAGGGTGATAATATCGTCCTTGGCTTTTTCAAGTTCCTCCTGAGTATAGTAAATAAACGAGGATTTCTTCACGAAGCTATCCACGGAAAGCGGGCTGAAAAACCTTGCCGTTCCGCTTGTTGGAAGCACATGGTTCGGTCCAGCGTAGTAATCGCCGAGGGGTTCGGGAGACCAGTTCCCGAGAAATACCGAGCCGGCATTGTCTATCATACCGATGTATTTCAGCGGTTCTTCAACACAGAGTTCCAGATGCTCCGGAGCAAGCTCGTTGGCAAATTCGATCGCCTGCTGCAGATCCTCGCAAACGATGATCTCGCCGTAATCCTCAAGGGATTTCTCAATAATATCCCATCTTTCAAGATGCATTATCTGCTTTTCGATCTCCTTGGCGGTTGCCTTCGCAAGGCTTTCGGAGGTGGTAAGCAGGATGGAAGAAGCCATTTTGTCATGCTCCGCCTGGCTCATAAGATCAGCGGCAAGAAACGCGGGCTTCGCGCTCTTATCGGCAATAACGAGGATCTCCGATGGACCTGCCACCATATCGATATCAACAACGCCGTAAAGCAGCTTTTTAGCGGTGGCAACGAAGATATTGCCCGGACCCACTATCTTATCCACCTTTGGAATTCTTTCCGTTCCGTAGGCAAGGGCGGCAACAGCCTGCGCGCCGCCGCAGAGGAATACCTTATCAACTCCGGCGATGGCGGCAGTAGCCATGATATTGGGATCGGGTTCGCCCTCCTTGCTTGGGGGCGTTACCATAACTATCTCTTTAACTCCCGCGATTTTTGCGGGGATAGCGTTCATCAAAACGGAGCTGGGATACGCCGCGGTGCCGCCGGGAACATAAATACCGACACGGTGGAGTCCGCGCACACGCTGACCCATTATAACGCCGTTTTCATTCGTCGTCATCCAGCTCTGCTGGCGCTGGCGCATATGGAAATCGTAAATATTATTTTTTGCGTTTATTATTGCTTGCTTAAAAGCTTCGTCAACGAGCTCAAGATAGGAGTTAAGCTCCTCCTTTTCAATAACGGTCTTTTTCGGAGTAACGCCGTCAAAGCGCGCGGTATATTCGCGCACTGCTTCATCGCCGCCCTCTTTAACGCCCTGAATTATGGCGGAAACTGCCTCGAGTATCTTCGCGTCCGTTTCAACGTTTCTCTTTTTCAGCGTTTCAATAAGCTCGTATTCGCTTTTCCCGTTTGCCTTCGTTATTTTCATACTTTTACCTCACACCTGGCTTGCCAGCTCCATATCGCTGAGAAAATCCTCGATCTCCTCTTTGCGGAGCTTCATTGAAGCCATATTTACGATTACTCTTGCGGAGATCGGCATAATTTCCTCAACCGCCTCAAGCCCGTTTTCCTTTAGGGTTGAGCCCGTTTCAACGATATCAACGATACCGTCCGCAAGCCCGAGAAGCGGAGCAAGCTCCACGCTTCCCTCAATTTTGATTATGTCAACGTCCATACCCTTGGATTTGAAGAATTCGCTCGCAACCTTCGGGTATTTGGACGCAACGGTTTTTCTTTTATAGCCGCTGAAAAAGTCCGTTCCCTTTGGACAGGCAAGCACGAAGCGGCATTTGCCCAGATTGAGATCCATAACCTCGTAAAAGGCGCTGCTGTGCTCAACGATCGTATCCTTGCCCACAACGCCGATATCGCACACTCCGTGCTCAACGTAGGTGATAACGTCCGGCGCTTTTGAAAGCACAGCTTCGTATTGATCCACAGGAATTATGAGCCGCCTACCTTTGTTTTCAAGCTCGCTTGTATCAAGCCCCATTTTCTGAAACAGCTTAAGGGAAGCCTTTTCGAGCCTGCCCTTTGTGAGGGCGATCCTGATAGGTCTTTCAACGTTTATGACCTCGTTTTTGACCTCGCAAAGCGCGTTTACGTCAACGGCGAAGCCGATGGCGGGGCAGTCCATTCCAAACTCTGAGATAAGATTATCATAACGTCCGCCTGAAAGGATCGTAACACCCGAGCCCTCGGCGTAGCCCCTGAAGATCACACCCGTGTAATAATTGGAGCGATTTACGAGACCTAAGTCGATCATCACGCTGTCCGAAAGCCCCATAGCCTCCAGCTTTTCAAAGAGCGTTTTAAGATAATCAAGAGCCTTGTTTGAATCCTTGCTTCTGTAAAGCTTTTTCGCCTTATCAAGCACGTCTATACCGCCGAAAAGCCGCGGCAGGCGGCGAAGCACCGCAGTCTCGTCACTTGCGGGCATTTTATCAAGAATGTCGCCAAGAGCGGCATAATTCTTGCTTTCGATATAATTGCAGATATCCGCCTTCTGGGTGGCAGTGATATTCATTTTGCTCAGCACGGCATTGAAAAAGCCTGCGTGACCGATCTCCAGCTTAAAGGAATTGAGATTGGAGCGCCTGAGCGCCTCCACCGCCATTGAGATTACCTCGATATCAGCTTCAACCGAACCATCGCCGATAAGCTCTATTCCGCTTTGGGGGATCTCGTCAGTTCTCCCCGCAAGCACCTTGTTTTTAACGAAAACGTTTTGATTGTAATAGAGCCTTACGGGAAAATCGGCGTCCCTCAATCTTGTGGCAACGAGCCTTGCGATGGGCATCGTATTATCAGGGCGAAGCACCGTGGTTCTTCCGTAATTATCCGTAAGCTTATACATATCGTCCGCTTCAATACCCGTGTTGCCGTTATTGAAAACGTCAAAAAACTCGATGGCAGGGGTTATTACCTTGCGGTAGGAATTCTCTTTATACAGCGCTGAAAGAGTGGCTTCAACGTTCTTTCTGTCATCCGACTCCTCAAAGAGGAAATCTCTGCTGCCCTCAGGCGTTATATTGGAATATCTTTTCATAAATTTTCTCCGAAAATCACTTTAATGCGCTAATGTGGTAATATGCTAACACATCGAAATGATTTTGTCAATGATTGATGTTTATGCGGCTTTTGCACAGGAAAAGCTCTTGCGTTAAAAGCCGAACAAAGAGATCTGGTTGCTTTCAGGCATATCGCCCAACGCGCCGCATTCTCTCAGCGAATCCACAACGGCAGAGCCAACGTGGGCGCGCGCCATAAGATCGTCGCAGGAAAGGAATTCACCGCTGCCGTCATTGACCGCTTCGTAAAGCGACTGGGCAGCGTTTTCTCCGATACCGGATATGGCAAGGAACGGAAGTCTGATCCTGCCGTCCTCTATCTTATAAATGCGCCAGTCTGATTTATAAAGATCAACAGGCAGGAATTCTATTCCCCTCGCAAGCATTTCTATAACGATCTGGTTTACGACGTAGGTGTTTTCCTCTTTTGCCGTAACAGGCTGGTTGTTCTTTTTCTTGTTGTTGAATTCATCCATCTGCTGCTTGACTGCCGCCTTGCCCTTAATGGCGGAAACGGCGTCTATATCGCCGCCGCGAACGGTGAAGAAAGCGGAATAGAAATGGATCGGGTGATATATCTTATACCACGCAAGGCGGAGCGCCGCGATAACGTAAGCCGCGGCGTGAGCCTTGGGGAACATGTATTTGATCTTATAGCAGGAATCTATATACCACTGCTCAACGCCGATCTCTTTCATTTTATCCTCAAAGGGCGGAAGCTCCTTAGAGGCCTTGCCCTTTCGGGTGAACTCCATAATTTTAAAGCAATCCTTTTTGGAAAGCGGAGATTGTTTACCGGTTCTGCTCTCGTAATCCTCAGTGATATGGATGAGGTGGGTCATAATATCGTCACGGCAGCCGATAACGTCCGAAATGGTACAAGTTCCGTCGTGAATAAGCTCCTGCGCGTTGCCCAGCCAAACGTCCGTTCCGTGGGAAAGCCCCGATATCTGAAGCAGATCGGCGAAGGTCTTGGGCTTTGCCTCCTCAAGCATTCCGATAACGAAGGGCGTACCCATTTCGGGAATGGCGAGCGTACCCGTATTACAGCCTATATCCTCCGGCGAAACGCCTATCGGCTCAGTTGAAGTAATAAGCTGATAGAGCTTCGGATCGGAAAGGTCAACGTCCATTACGGGAATGCCCGTTGAATCCTCGAGATATTTATAAATGGTTGGATTATCGTGGCCAAGCTCGTCCAGCTTCAGGAGCGTATCGTGAAGTGAATTTTTGAAATCAAAATGGGTGGTATAGGTTCCCTTGGTCTTATCGTTTGAGGGATACTGAATCGGCGTGAAATCCTCAACCGTGTATTGATCGGGAACTACTACCATCCCGCCGGGATGCTGGCCGGTGGTGCGCTTAATACCGGTGCAGCCCACCGTAAGTCTGTCTATCTCCGCTCTCGGCATACCCGCAATATTGCGCTCGTCAAGATATTTCATAACGTAGCCATAGGCGGTTTTATCAGCAACAGTCGCCATCGTTCCCGCCTTGAAAACGTGATCCTTACCGAAAAGCTCCTCCGTGAATCTGTGGGAGCGGGACTGATATTCGCCTGAGAAATTCAGGTCGATATCCGGCTCTTTATCGCCGTCAAAGCCTAAGAAGGTTTCAAAGGGGATTTCGTGACCGTCTCGCTTCATAGGATTGCCGCAGACAGGGCAGTTTTTCGGCGGCAGATCAAAGCCTGAGCCAACCTCGCCGTGGGTGAAGAACTCGCTGTACTTGCACTCCTTGCAGTAATAGTGGGGCGGAAGCGGATTGACCTCCGAAATGCCGCCGAGATGTGCAACGAGCGATGAGCCTACCGAACCTCTTGAGCCTACGAGATAGCCGTTTCTCTCGCTCTCCTCAACAAGACGTTTTGCTATAACATAGAGTACGCCGAAGCCGTGACCGATTATTGAATCAAGCTCACGCTGAAGTCTTGCGGCAACCAGTTCGGGAACGGGATCGCCGTAAAGCGCCTTTGCGCTTGCCCAGCATTTTTCAGTGAGTTCCTCATTCGCGCCGTCAATATGGGGCTGGAACGTTCCCGGCGGGATCGGCGGGATATTGTCCATAACCATATCGGCGATTTTATTGGGATTATCAATAACGAATTCCCTTGCTCTATCCCCTGCCCACGCAAAATCAGAGAGCATTTCATCGGTGGTTTTAAAATAAAGGGGCGCCTGCTGGTCCGCATCGTCAAATTTCTTGGAAGCCATTATTATGGCGCGGAATTTCGCGTCCTTTTCATCAAGGAAATGAACGTCTCCCGTGGCAACGGTAAGCTTTCCAAGCTTGTCTCCAAGCGCGATTATTTTCTTGTTTATATTGATCAAATCTTCCTCTGTATTGACCTTCCAGTGAAGATTCTTTTTTTCCTCGCCCTTTTTGTTGGTTATGTATTCCGCGTTGCTTGTGCGAAGCATAAAGGCGTTGTTGCCGTTGGGCTGAATTTCAAGGTAATCGTAAAAAGAAGCGATCTCTTCAAGCTCTTCATCGCTTTTTTCCTCAAGTATCGCCTGATAAAGCTCGCCCTGCTCACAGGCTGAGCCTATGATGAGCCCGTCTCGCTTTTGAGCAAGTAGGCTCTTTGGGATCAGCGGGCGGTTTTTAAAGGTTTCCGTGCAGGAATAAGAGATAAGCTCATACAGATTCTTTCTGCCGTATTTGCGCTCTTCCTTTGGAATGGATTCGTCAAAGGAGGTGTCCTCCTTAACAAGCAGAATAATGTGGTGACGCTTATACTGATTCTGCTTAAGCTCCATAAAATTGGGATACTTCTCATCGTCAACGAGATAGCCCTCCATACCGAGGATCAGCTTTATCTTGCCTTTTGCGGTGTTATAAGCCTCGGGAAGCGCCTGAACTACACCGTGATCCGTAACGGCGATCGCTTTATGGCCCCACTTGATCGCCCTGTTGATAAGGGCTTTCGGTGAGGTGATTCCGTCCATTTCCGAATAAGCGGTATGCAGATGAAGCTCAACTCTCTTTTCAGGGGCGTTATCCTCTTTTTCCGCTTTCAAAACGGTCTGTACGCCGTCCGGCGTGATCATATATTCGCTTGTAAATTTATCGTCCTTGTAATTTCCTTTAACAATAAGGGTCTGCGCGCTGCCAATCTTTTCAGCAACACGGTCTACGATATCCTTTCTGTCGAATATCTTAACGGAAACGGAGGATGTGTAGTCGGTAATATCAAAGGTAAGTATTTTATTAATGCCGTTTCTCGTTTCCTTGACCTCGTATTTGAGAATATCGCCCCAGACGGTAACGTTGCCCGAATCCATAGCAAGGCTTGAGATGGGAACAGGCTTTTGGCGAATGGGGTTTCCGTAAATCGACTTCGCCGTGTCTATGTATATCGGCAGATCGCCGAGAAGCTCGTGCTTGATATTCTGAGCAAGCTCCTTTTGCTCAGCCTCCTGTGCGGCAACCTTTTCGGCAACCGCCTCCTTAACTGCCTTTTCAATATCGAATTTCTCCGCCTCGATCATATTGACCTTGAAGGACAATCCGAACATATCGAGAATGACCGCCTCGATCTCCTCGTTTATCTTAAGGTTTTCGAGAACGTCCAGCCCGCCTTTTTTCAGGTAGACATTTAAAATATTGCCGTTAAGCTCCACGTCTGCATTATCAAAAAAGCCGTTCGCCGCGGAATTCTTTTTGCGAACGCATTCTATTATCGAGCTGAAATACGCTGTTTCAAAAATATCGCTTATGTATCTGGGCTTAATTGTGATTTTTTTAAGCCCCATTTTATCCTTAATGCTGTTTTCAGCGCTGATAAATTCACTGTATGGCACCAGCTCGGAAAGGCTGAGCACCACCAAAAGCTCCCTTTCCTCCTTCTTAACGGCAAGGCGAATTATCTCACCGTCACCAAGGCAGGAAAGCTGATAATTTTCAACAAAAGCTCCGAAATAATCTTTAAACAAATTCATTACAGTTTTTCAATTTCCTTCATCAGTTCATCAAGTAATCTATCTTCAGGCACCTTGCGGAGTATCTCGCCCTTTTTGAAAATAAGGCCGTTTCCGTCTCCCCCCGCAATGCCGATATCCGCCTCTCTCGCTTCGCCCGGACCGTTTACAACACAGCCCATAACGGCAACCTTGATCGGCTTTTTGCAATCCTTCAGTTTCTCTTCAACCTGCTTAGCAAGACCGATAAGATCTATCTTCGTTCTGCCGCAGGTGGGGCAGGAAATTAAGTAAGGGCAATCGTTTTTAAGCCCGATCGCTTTGAGTATATCAAAGGCGGCGAACACCTCTTTAACAGGCTCGTCCGAAAGGCTAACGCGGATCGTATCACCTATTCCCCTCGTTAAAAGAGAACCGATACCCACTGCGGATTTTATAATACCCATGCGCTCCGTGCCTGCTTCCGTAACACCGAGATGAAGCGGATAATCGCATCTCTCAGAAGCAAACTCATAAGCGCTTATCATCGTGTTTACATTTGAAGATTTTATAGAGATAACGATATCATTAAAATCGAATTTTTCCAAAAGAGACGCATGATAGAGCGCGGATTCCACCATTGCTTCGGGAGTGGGCGAACCGTATTTCGCGAGTATCTCTTTTTCGAGGCTTCCGCTGTTTACGCCGATTCTGATCGGTATTCCCTTTTGCTTGCATATATCGGCGACCGCCTTAACTCTCGATTCATCGCCGATATTGCCGGGGTTTATTCTGATCTTATCTATGCCTCTTTCGGCGGCGCCGAGGGCAAGTCTGTAATCAAAATGGATATCCGCAACAAGCGGAACGTCAACCGCGTTTTTGATAGGCTCTATCAAATCAAGCGCCTGCTCGTTTGGAATGGCAAAGCGGATAACCTGGCAGCCTGCCGCCGCCAGCTCCTTTGCCTGCTCCACGGAGCGCTCTATATCCTCGGCAGGGATATTCAGCATAGACTGAACGAGAATCGGAGAATCTCCGCCGATAAAGGAATTACCGAGTTTTATTTTCTTCGTTTTTCTTCTGTTTATCATAGTTAAATCCTCAATTGAAATTGAACGTTAAAATCATTTAAACAGCTTCGTTATATCCGAAAACGTTACAACGAACATAAGGCCAAGCAAAAGCACAAGACCAACGGCGTTTATAACGTATTCCCATTTGGCCGGCAGCTTCTTTTTCGTGATCCCCTCTGCCATCAGCAGGAAGAAACGCCAGCCATCCAGCGCAGGGATCGGGAAAAGATTGAAAAGTCCCACGTTGATCGTTAGAAGCGCCATGATGCGAAGCATAGAGGGTATGCTTGTTTTAACAGCGTCGGAAACTACCGTGACCGCGCCTACAGGACCGCTGAGATCCGAAAGCCCGTATCTGCCGATCAGTATATCGTGAACGGAAAGGAACACCATTCTGGCATAGGAAATGAAATTGTTGAAGGTTCCGGCGATAACGCTGCCAACGGTCTTTTCCTTGCCGTATAGCCAGAAATCCATATTGATAAACTGATGCCCCTCGTAATCCTCCATATCAAACTGAATGTTGAGGGTAAGCGTTTCGCCGTCTCTGTTCACGATCATTTCAACGTTTCCGTCCGCGGAGCGGGAAAGCCCTGTCTGCACGTCAGTTGAGGTGAATATCCTCATACCGTCAATGCTTTTGATCTCGTCTCCCTCCTGAAGCCCGTAAGCGGGGCTGACGGCGTTATCGTCAAACCTTGCAACAGTGGTGGTGCCAACGAGGTTCTGTGAGCATATTATGCAAAACATAATAACAAGACCTAAAATCAAATTCATGATCGCGCCGGCTACAACAACGAATATTCTCGCGCCAACCTTTTTAGAGGAAAAAGAGCCCTCGCTATCCGACTCCTCGTCCTCGCCCTCCATGGCGCAGTAGCCGCCGATGGGAATCCACCTAAGTGAATAGGTGGTGTCTCCCTTTTTAAAGGAGAATATCTTTGGCCCCATTCCTATCGCAAATTCGTTTACTTTTATTTTCATCAGTCTGGCGGCAATGAAATGTCCGCCCTCGTGAAGAACTATGATAAGCTCAAAAAAAAGTATTGCGATTAATATGGGATATACGCTGTTCCATATCGTTGATATGCTCACTTGACCGCCTCCAAGGCATTTCTAATTTAAATTGCTTTGTCTAACGTATTCTCTTGCGGCTTTGTCTGTTTCAAGCACGTCCGCAAGGGTAAAATCTTTCTTTTCGGGGGCTTTTAACATAGCCTCCTCATTAAGATATGCAATATCTGTGAATTTAATTTTTCCGTTTAGGAAAAGTTTTACACTTTCTTCGTTCGCGCCGTTTGCCGCCGCGGGGTGAAGCCCGCCCATTTCTATGGCTTTTTTGCAAACGTTTATACATTTAAAGGTTTCATAATCAGGCTCAAAGAAAGTGAGCTTTCCGTAATCCGCAAGGGATAGCGGAGCAACGGGGCTCGGCTCACGATCGGGATAGGTCAGCGCGTACTGAATTGGTATCCTCATATCGGGAACGCCAAGCTGAGCGATCATTGAATTATCCTGATAAACGATCGCCGAATGAACGATAGATTCACGGTGAACGACAATTTCTATATCCTCATTCGCCATATCAAAAAGCCATTTGGCCTCTATAAATTCAAGGCCCTTATTCATCATCGTAGCGGAATCGATGGTTATTTTTGCGCCCATATCCCAGTTGGGGTGCTTCAGCGCGTCCGCCGCGGTAACGTTTTCAAGTTCATCAAGCGTTTTCCCGAAAAACGGCCCGCCC
Source organism: Eubacterium sp. (assembly GCA_022511205.1). Classification (GTDB taxonomy): domain Bacteria; phylum Bacillota; class Clostridia; order Oscillospirales; family Acutalibacteraceae; genus Eubacterium_R. The sequence goes on from JAFLRY010000010.1 coordinate 45,964, forward strand.
GATGCGGTGAGGATAATTTTCTTTATTGCCGATTTTGAGGGACTTCCCTGCATTGCCTGAAAAATAGCGGAATGCTCGCTGTCCACAGGCAGGATAGATACGCCGTATTCCTTGGCAAGATTCGTAACGAGATGACCGCCCGCAACAAGCGTTTCCTTGTTGGCAAGGGCGATCGTTTTGCGCGCTTTGATAGCCTCCAGCGTTGGCTGAAGCCCTATCATTCCAACAACGGAATTCAGCACCGTGTCTGCCCTGTCGTAAACGGCGCACTCGATAAGCCCGTCCATTCCAAAAACTACTTTTGTACCCGTATCGGCAATTTTCGTTTTCAGGGCTTTGGCGCTGTCCTCATTCATCATACAGACGATATCGGGCTTGAATTCCCTAACCTGCGCTTCCATTAAATCAACGTTGGAATTGGCGGTGAGGCATTTCACGTTGTAGCCGTGCATACGGCAAACGTCCAGCGACTGAGTGCCTATAGAACCCGTAGAGCCCAAAATTGAAATATTTTTTTCCATTAAGCCGTTACCTCATTAAAACGCGATGAGCGCTAATACATAAACAAGCGGAAGCGTGAAAAGTGATGAATCAAATCTGTCCATAACTCCGCCGTGACCGGGGAAGATCTTGCCGAAATCCTTGATTCCAAAATTTCTCTTTAATACGGAAGCGCTGAGGTCGCCCATCATACCCATAACAGAAATGGGAACCGCGCAAACGAGAAGAATGATTATTTTCGCCGTTTCAAGCTTAACGTCCGCAAAGCAGTTGTAAAGCACTATGGCGATGGCATTCAGCGCCACTGAGAATATAACTCCGCAGATAGAACCCTCAACAGTCTTTTTCGGGCTGATATTGGGGCTCATCTTATGCTTTCCGAAGGCGATCCCGCCAAGCTGAGCGCCCGAATCCGTTCCAAGGGCGCAGATAAGCGCAAAGAAAATAAGGTAGATTCCGAGCTGTTCGTTATCAAACATATCGCGAAGCCTTACGAAAATCGAAAAGCCGTAGGGTACGATAACACTTGCGAAAACTGAGATAGCAACGTCCTCAAACTTCGTATGGGAATAGCCCTTGAGCATCGCCAGAAGCATAACAAGCACCAGCGCGATAACGTACGCTATATTCGGAACTGCATTTATAACGGCGCCCCAATAGGGTGTGTCAATAACAGGCAGAAGCACCTTTTCGCTTGCGAAGAAAGGAACGCAAGCTGAAAACGCCGTGCCTACGATCAGTATAAATTTATTGCTGACCTTTGCGCATTTCATTATTTCATTTGAAGCGACTGCCGATAAAAACGCGATCACCGCCACAAATATGGGCGTGTTGATCTGCCACACGACAATTGCCAGCACGCAAAGCAAAATCATTGCAGTAATAACTCTTTGTTTCATAAATATATCCTCCTGTTTATCTTATCCGTTTAACAAAAGCAAACGGCTATCCGCCGAAGCGGCGGTTTCTGTTTTCAAAATCACGAAGCGCCTTGTGCAGATCACGCACCTTAAAGCTTGGCCATAAAACATCGCTATACCAAAACTCGCCGTACGCCGCCTGCCATAAAAGGAAATTTGAAAGTCTCTGTTCTCCGCTTGGTCTGATGATCAAATCGCAATCGGGAAGCGTGTAGACCTTATCAGAGATATCCTGCTCCGTTATCTGCGTTTTGCCCTCTGCTATAAGGCGGTTGACGGCGGATACGATCTCCTGCCTGCCGCCGTAGTTAATGGCAAGATTTATCACTGTACCGGGCTTATCGGCGGTTTCTATCTCAGCCTCATCCATCAGCCTGAGAAGCTCCGGATCAAGCCCCTCTCTTTCGCCGATGAAGCGAATTCGCATATCGTCGCTTTCCTCTATGTTCTTTTTGGCGGTCAAAAGGAAATCGTGGAACAGCTTCATCAGCGTATCCACTTCCTCCTTGGGACGCTTCCAGTTTTCAGTTGAAAAAGCGTAAAACGTGACCTGCTCGATCCCGAGCCTGCCGCATTCCTTTGAGATCGCCTTGAAAACGTCCGCACCGGCTCTGTGACCTGCCGTGCGGGGAAGTCCGCGCCGTTTTGCCCATCTGCCGTTGCCGTCCATTATAATGCCGAGATGCCTGGGCAAAACCGAAAAGGTCTTATTGCTGCGGCGATTTTCTGTTTTGAATAAAGCCATATTTCTGCTCCCTTAGTTAAAGCGAACGGCGGAGGTTCGAATCGTGCCAAACCATCCGCCTTTAGTAGTTATTCTTTAGATGGAGAGAATTTCCTGCTCCTTTTTCTTTTCCATCTCATCAGTCTGCTTAACGTAGCTGTCGGTAATATCCTGAAGCTTCTTTTCGCCCGTTTTCTGATCGTCCTCAGTGATCTCATTGTCCTTCTTAAGCTTCTTAAGATCGTCCATCGAATCACGGCGAACGTTTCTGATGGCAACCTTCGCGTCCTCAGCGCGCTTTGAAACTTCCTTAACAAGCTCTTTACGGCGCTCTTCTGTAAGCGGAGGGAATATAAGGCGGATAACCTTGCCGTCATTGCTGGGGTTGATTCCGATATCGGAAGCGTTTATCGCCTTTTCAATGCTTCTTAAAGTGCTTGCGTCCCAAGGCTGGATCATGATCATCTTCGGCTCGGGAACGCTGATAGCCGCCATTTGGTTCAGCGGAGTGGGGCATCCGTAGTAATCAACGGTGATCCTATCAAGCACTGAGGGATTGGCTCGGCCCGCGCGGATCGTTTTGTAATCTCTCTCAAGAGAGTCAAGGCATTTTTCCATTCTCTCTTTTGTTGCTGCTAATACTTTTTCCATAAATATTTACCTCTCTAAATAATTAATTCTTTACTAAAGTGCCTATTGCTTCCCCGCTTACCGCTCTGCAAATATTCTCGGGATCGGAAAGATTGAATACGAGAATAGACATATCATTGTCTTTGCAAAGCGAAAACGCGGTTGAATCCATAACCTTTAAATCGCGGTTGATAACTTCTTTAAACGTGACCGTATCGTACTTAACGGCATCGTCAAACTTATTCGGGTCTTTATCGTAAACGCCCTCAACGTTGGTTGCCTTAAACAGAACGTCCGCGTTTATCTCAACGCTTCTGAGCGCCGCGGCAGTATCCGTTGAGAAGAAGGGCGAGCCCGTTCCGCAGCCGAAGATAACGATTCTGCCCTTTTCGAAATGGCGGATGGCCTTGTTTCTGATGTACGGCTCGGCGATCTGGCGCATTTCGATGGCCGTCTGCACTCTTACGTCAGCGCCAAGTTGCTCAAGAGCGTCGCAAAGCGCAAGGGAGTTCATAGCCGTAGCCAGCATTCCGATATGGTCGGCTCTCGTCCTATCCATACCCTCGCTGGTTCTGCCTCTCCAGAAGTTTCCGCCGCCTACTACGATGCCGACCTCAACGCCCATATCGGCAATCTTTTTAACTGATTTGCAAATTGTAATAACGGTATCGTTGTCAATTCCCGTTGTTTTTGGCCCCGCAAGCACCTCGCCGGAGAGCTTGAGGAGAATTCTTTTATATGCTATTCCCATTTTAAACCTCCGCGGAAAATCGGAATTGTTCCAAACCGATTTTTTCCAGAAAATATTATATCATTCATATATTAATATATTTTAAAATTAAAGTAAATAGTTATAAAGAAAAAAGGCGGAAAATTCCCGCCTTTTAATAATTATTTTACATTTCATTCAAATTAAGCACTCAGAGCTTTACGCGCATACGAAATCCCGAAACAGTATCGATTTCCAAAAGCGTCAGCTTTTTATAACTTTTCAGTCCTTTTTTGAAAGCTTTAATAAAAGCGTAAATGCTTTTCGTGCGAATTGATACTCCTTTTTGCTCTAAAACAGCAGATATGATGAGTGCGGCAAATCGGTTAAGAAGCAGGCAGTACGGAAGCCAAAGAAAAAATCTGTGCCTGCCTATCGAAAAGCGAACCTTCATATGCTATCCCGCTCAACACAGACCTTTACGATATCGCCGTTTTGGGAGGTAACGTCTACGATATCTCCGATCACTCCGCGTTCAACAAGCGCGAAAATTTCATCAAGATCTATTGAGCTCAAGTCGATACCGCCTGTTAAAGAGGCATTGAGCATAGCGCTTCCGAGGATGCCCTTAAGGGATTTCAGCAGAGAAACGGGAAGCTTCACATTTACTTTGTCCCCCTGCTGAGATAAAACCCTGACCTTTAAAAACAGGTCTCCTTTATCATCGGCTTTTTTCTCCGTCTCTTTTTCCGCAACAAGAGGTTCTATTCTTTCTTCCGCTTCAAAGCTATCGGAATTCAAAAGCTCGTCAACGGTAATACCGTAAAGCTTCGCAATTTCGGGCAGAAGCATTATATCGGGGCAGGAGAGATCGTTCTCCCATTTAGATACAGCCTGGGGTGAAATGCCGAGGTGCTGCGCCACGTCCTCCTGCGTTAGCCCCGCGTTTTTTCTTAAGTAATTCAGTTTTTGTCCAAAGGTCATAATTCATTTTCCTTTCATCGATAGATTGAGATAATCAAGCGCCGATTTCAACTTCAATCTATCACACAAAACCGGTTGAGAAAAGCAACTTACGGTTGAATTTTCAGCTCGCAACCATTGGTTGTTTTCAACTCAACCGTTCGTTGGGATAAGCTCAATCAACGTTAAGATTTCTAAGGAAATATTTATAGAACGCAACGGCGTTGCCCACGGCTTTAAGGCTGATATTTTCGTTTGGACTGTGTACGGAAGCGTACTGCTGAGCATCGATTTCAATAGGCGCAAAGCGGACTACGCAACGGCAGATATCGCTGAAATGGCGCGCGTCCGTGCCGGCGGGCAAAATGAACGGCGCGGCTCCCACGTGGGGAAAAATCTCGCCGATACAGTTTTTGACGTAGGCAAACTGGGGAAGCCTGAAATCAGCGGGGCGGTGATATTCATTACCGCTCTCCGCCTCTTTAACGGTTACGCCGTATTTTTCGGCAACCTGCTTAAAGGCTTCCAGATCCTGCTTAAAATCATCATCGTTCACGCAACGAAGTGAAGCGGTGGCGGCGCATTTCTTAGACTGAGAACTGCCGTTGATCGCCGTGAATGAACACATCGTTCCGATCATTGAAGCCGCCTGCGCATTGATTTTTGGAATGAGAACTTTAAGAAGCGGCGCAAAGAACCAGAGATTTGCAAAAATCAGTCTCATTGGAAAAACGCTGTAAGGCGCAAGTCCCTCAAACATCGCTCTGACCTCAGGGTACATTCTTCTGATGAAACGGTTTTTGGAGTTGATATCCGTTATAAAGCGGGACATTCTGACAACAGGCGTTTCGGGATTGGCGGCAAGACCCTGATGGGCGTCGCCGTCGCTTGCCGTACATTCCACGGAAAAACGTCCCTTTTCGTGAATCGCCATCATCGCGCATTTGCACGCTATGCCGCCCATGGGCGCGTCGATAACGGCGCCGCCCTCGTCAAGAATAAGCTCAAAGGTGATTCCGTTCTGCTCAAAATATTCAAGGGCTTTCGGCACGCCGTCACCCGCGATCTCCTCGTTGTGAGATGAGCCTATCCAGAGATTGCAGGGCGGAACGTATCCCTCCACAAGAAGCTCCTCAAGGGCTGAAAACTCAGCAAACAGGGGCGTTTTCGTATCTACAGTTCCCCTGCCCCATATCTTGCCGTCAATGATCTCACCGCCGAATGGCTCATGCTCCCATTCGCCCGTTGCCGCAACAACATCGTGATGGGACATAACCATAATATTGCGCGTGGTATCCCTGCCTTCAAGGCGGTACATCCAGCAATCGTCGCCGAAGGTGAGCTTTTCAAGCCTTTCGTGAACAAGCGGGAAAAGCGTTTTCATCGTTTCTCTGAGTTTGGCGAACTCCGCATCATCGCGGGTTTCTCCGTCGGAAACCGTCTTGCAACGGATCATTTCCGCAAGGCGATTTGCGTATTCCTCGCACTTTTCGGGGCTTACGTTTTCCTTTTCGGGACGAAGCTGACGGGCATTTGCTTTACACAAAATTGCCCTTATAACGAGCACCGCAAGCAAAAGCGCGATAAGCGCTAAAACAATGTATAAAAAAATCATAAATTTCTCCCTTTAAACAAGCGCAAAAAGCCCTTGGTAAGGGCTTTTGCATTTAATTATGTATTATCTGTGGTATCTGAGCTGACAAACGTCGTCGCCCTTAGCGATAGCCTTGGGAAGATCGAGAACGCAGCCGTAGGCCTCGCCGATGCCCTGATCGCCGCACATTGCGATATCACAAAGAAGCGCGATCTCCTCATCGGTACAGCCCATTTTCTGCCAGCCCTTAACCAGCGGACAGTAATGGAAATCGATATCAAGATGATCGTCATCGCAACGCTTAACGTCCATTTCAAACATCCACTGCCCCGGCAGAGTGAACAGCGTTTTTCTAAGACCCTTTAAGCTTTTCGTGCCGCCCTTTTTAACAAGATCAGCGCCTTGATTCAGTCCGCAACGCTTGATAGCGTGACTGCCGACGTCCCACCAATCAAGACCTCTTTTGCCGGCTTCATCGCAAAGCAGATAAAGCCACTGGGCGCGCTGTTCCATCTGACCTCTTACCGCCTGAATAAGCGAAAAAGTGATTTTCGGCTCATTTTTGATTTTGCTCATAAATAATGACCCCTTTTCGGTATATTTTAAATAAATTTTAACATATTGACAGCCAAAAATCTACAGAAAATGAATATTTATTTTTTGTTCCTGCCAATGTAGTAAAATCCGTTGGAGCGCCCGCCGTTCATAGTTTTGAATTTCAGCTTAACGTATTCGAGCTTTTGGAAGCGGGAAAGCAGTTTAGCAATATATTTTTCCGTATGGTGGCGAAGCACAACTCCGTCGCTGAGCCTATAAACACCGTAAACTCCAAACGCTTTTTTGCACTTTAAATATTTCAACACACGCGAAATATCGCCGTTAACAAGAAAATCGTTGACGTAGATTATGCCGTTCGGTTTTAATACTCTGAAAATTTCTTTAATTATTGCGGCTTGAGCATCGTTATCAACTATCGCCGTAAGAACTCCAAAAAGAATCACCGCGTCAAAGCTGTTATCTTCAAAGGGCAAATCGGTATCGTTCTTTACAAAATCAAGATACGGAAACTCCCTCATTCCTCGTTCAAGCATTTTTTCGGAGGAATCAACGCCCACAAGATTTTCGTATCCCGCCATATATAATTCATTCAGCGTTCTTCCGTAGCCGCAGCCGACATCAAGTAAACGCGCGCCTTTATCCACGTATTTACCAAACTCATTTTCATCAAACGTGGTGGTGAAATTCTTTTTGTCCGCAACAGAATCCCAGTATTTATCCTGTTTCATATAATCTCTCCTTAAAAATATGCGCAAAAAAACGGCTGTCTTTCGACAGCCGTTGATCATTAGCCGTTGATCTGCTTTGCGATTTCCTCTGCAAAGTTTTCCTGGCGCTTTTCAATACCTTCGCCTCTGGTCATTCTGATGAAGCCGTTTGCCTTGATCTCAGTGCCGAGCGCCTTAGCTACTGAATCGATGTAGCCCTTAACGGAGCCCTGGAAAAGATCGGAACGAACGAATTCCTGCTCTACAAGACAGCTTTCCTTGTAGTACTTGCCCATCTTGCCTTCTGCGATCTTGATAAGAACTGCTTCGGGCTTGGAAGCCATCTTCGGGTCTTCCTTCATCTGAGCGGCAAGAATGCCTTTCTCGTGCTCGATAACCTCTGCGGGAACAGAAGCGGGATCAAGATAAGCGGGGTTCATAGCGGCGATCTGCATCGCAACGTTCTTGCCCATCTCGTCAAACGCGGGATCAGCAGCCTTTGCCTCGTCCGCAACGTCGAAACCAACCATAACGCCTACTGAGCCGCCACCGTGTACGTAGGTAGCAACAACGCCGTCCATGGTCTCGAAACGACGGATCTTCATATTCTCGCCGATAGCAAGAATAAGATCGTTAAGAGTTTCGGTTACGGTTCTGCCCGTGCCCATATATTCTGCAGCGGTAAGCTCCTCAACAGTAGCCGCGCCGGTTGCGATAACAGTTTTCGCGCAATCGGTTACGAAGTTTACGAACTTCTCGTTCTTCGCAACGAAGTCAGTCTCGGAGTTAACCTCGATTACAACGCCCTTCTTAGCGTCAGCGTCCGCATAAGAGAGAACAACACCCTCTGCGGCAATTCTTGCAGCCTTCTTCTGAGCTGCGGCAAGACCTCTTTCACGAAGGAAGTCTATTGCCTTTTCCATATCGCCGTCTGCTTCAGTAAGAGCCTTTTTACATTCCATCATTCCAACGCCGGTCTTCTCACGAAGAGCCTTAACGTCCTGAGCCGTAAATGCCATTTTAATTCCTCCTGTATATATTAATTAAATCAAATTCAAATTATTCAGCCGCTACTTCAACGGTTTCTGCTTCCTCAGCCTCTTCAGCGGGAGCTTCTGCAGCGGTGTCGTCACCGTCTCTGCCCTCGATTACGGCGTTTGCGATAGCGCCTGCGATGAGCTTAACTGCACGGATAGCGTCGTCGTTTCCGGGGATAACGTAATCGATCTCATCGGGATCGCAGTTGGTATCAACGATAGCAACGATCGGAAGACCGAGCTTGATAGCCTCTGATACTGCGATTCTCTCCTTGCGGGGGTCTACGATGAACATAGCCTCGGGAACTTTCTTCATCTCGGTGATACCGCCAAGGTATTTCTCAAGCTTTTCGATTTCAAGCTCAAGGCCTGCAACTTCCTTCTTGGGAAGAAGATCAAAGGTGCCGTCCTCTCTCATTTTCTTGAGCTGAGCAAGACGGGCTACTCTGCCGCGGATGGTCTTGAAGTTGGTGAGCATACCGCCGAGCCAACGAGCGTTTACGTAAGGCATTGCGCAACGCTCTGCCTCTTCCTTAACGGAATCCTGAGCCTGCTTCTTGGTGCCTACGAAGATGATCGAGCCGCCCTCTGCAGCGAGGTCGCGAACGAACATATAAGCCTCGTCAAGCTTCTTAACCGTTTTCTGAAGGTCGATGATGTAGATGCCGTTACGTTCTGTGAAAATGTAATCCGCCATTTTGGGGTTCCATCTTCTGGTCTGGTGTCCGAAATGAACACCTGCTTCTAAGAGCTGTTTCATTGAAACTACGTTTGCCATTATTTTTTCCTCCTTTAGGTTTTTCCTCCGCCCCGTTTCATGGCATAGTCCCTTGAAAAATTCACCTTGGAACTGTAAACGGAACGTGCGTATTCTTGCGAATGCGATTCATTTTAGCATAATGCAAGCGATAAATCAAGAAGATTTTACCTTTTTTCTGAAATTTTTATTTATATTATTTAAGAAAGCATCGTGGAATACTTTTTAAATAGCTTTTTCCGCTAACGCGGAAGGTGAAATTATTTTATTAATAAGATTTGCCGCTGCCGCGGCGGGGGAACATTTTGCGCCTGACGGCGCAGATCAATTTATTTTTTTATATTTGCGCCTGCCGGCGCGGGGCGTTACTCTCTTTCGTGTTGCGCAAGAGAGTAACCAGAGAAAGCAATTC
>JAFLRY010000011.1 GCA_022511205.1 Eubacterium sp.
TTATCGGGTTCCTTACTTTCGTCGTTGTTTAATTTTCAAGGTCCTTTTTTGCACTGTTCCGGGCAATTTTGCCTTCGCCCTCTCAACGGTGCTCGATAATAATATCAAATCCCAAACGGAATGTCAACACTTTTTTTAAAGTTTTTTCATTAGTCTTAATGCTTCTCCGGGCGTTTCTTTTTTCTTGTGTTCAAAGCGGAAGCTTAGCTTCCGCTGATCGGTAAGTAACTTGTGAAATCATTATAAAAGCTTACCGGCCGGGGATCGGTGGAATACGCCGTTTCGGGCATATACTCCTTGGTGCTTTCATATAATTCTTCTACATCTTTATAATATACTTTATAATCAAAAAAGGTAAACCCGTCATCCTCCTGCAGAAACAACACCGTGTCTTCATCGAAGCCGAAGCTCTTCGTATTATAGTAAGCAATGGACGCTCCGATCACAACTATTAAAACTGCTGCTAACACAATTGAAACCGCAGAAAGTTTTTTCATTTTATCATTCCTTTACATATTCATCCAAAAGCAATTCCGCCAGCGCGTTTGCGAACAGTCGACCTGAATAACACGCCTCATCAAGGGTGTTCGCCTCCGTTCCTATTTCAAGCAGAAACGAATTCTTCGTGAGATCCATATTGTATTTGCGCTCAGAAAACAGGATCGGCCTCATAAGATCGGGATACATTTCGTTGATTTTGCCGGTTACTGCACTTGAAAATCTGAGATTACATTCCCAATTGGGAAAATTCGAAATTTTTCCGTATTCACAGCCGGAGATTATCATCATTTTTGCTGCTTTTTTTCCGTTTACCACAGCGGTGGGTTTTACCTTCGTTTTATTGCTATATGTAATGCTGTCACGGTGAACGTCTATCGTGATCTCAATTGAAGGATACTTTTCAAGATATTCATTTACAGATTTTCTTGAGGAGTTGTAAGCATCATTATAGGACAGGTCGTGTATCTCCGTATCGTGAATAACGATGAAGCCCTTGCTTTCAAGCACCTTGCAAATTTCGTCCCCGACCCGAATCATATTCTTTTTAGAATCTTTCGTTTTCAGGTCGGTGGACTCTGTATAATAACCCACGTCAAGAAGAGTGAAACATTCAGTAGTATGGCTGTGATAAACCAGAATGGTGGGCTTTGACATGTCTGTTATTTTAAGACTTGCCTTTTTCTTTAAAAGGGCTTCAATGTCAAGCTTGTAAAAGGAATCAGGGATCTTTTTTTGTACCTGCACATTTTCGAAGGTTACAATTGTTCCGCCACCCGTGTAATTATCTTCGCTCGTTTTTCCTTTTACCTTTTCTGTTGATATCGTTTTCTCTGCTTCAGTCATCAACGCCTGAATGTCAGCAGGAACAGCAGTTAAATCAATATCACCTGAGCCGTCCTCAACAGTGATATTATGCATAACGTCCTGAGGCTCCTCCGGCGTGGTGTTATTAGTATTTGCCTCTACTCCCGAAATTATCAATGAAATTTCCTGAGACTTTTCTTTTAGCTCAGAATACGGGCTCATTACTTTACCGACCCCTTGCTCAAAGGCCGTGATCCCGCTTGCGATATTCGGCGAAATATTTATAAATATGGCTACTGCAACAAACAAAGCAACAACATTTGAAACAAAAAATGCGATATCCTTTTTCATAATCCACCTATATAATATAAGTATTTATATTATATATATGAAAAGAAGTTTGTAATTATCCCACCAGCATATAAAGATCCTGCTCCGAAATATTCGGCTGGAGGCAAACGTTTATGCTCATTCCGATAAGCTTTGCGCCCTGCTCGGTCACGCGGTCTATTTCCCTTGGAGTAACGAACATCGAATTGTCATCAGCGCCCTTGATAACGCCGGTTGACACTACTGTGGGTATTCCTATGGAAACAACGGGAACGCCGAGGGTTTTTTCTGATATTTCGTGGCGATGATTACCAACACCCGAGCCCGGTGAAATGCCTGCGTCGGACAACTGAACCGTAGTACCGAGCCTTTCGGCAGAGGAGGAAGCAAGGGCGTCCACCGCAATAACGCAGGAGGGCTTGACCACGTCAACTACGCCCTTGATGATCTCAGCGCTTTCTATTCCCGTTTCGCCGAGCACCCCGATACGCATCGTTGAAACTTTTTTTAAATTTTCAAACCCCATTGCCTTTTTCAGATCGTCCGAAATATGGCGCGTGGCAAGAATATAGGAGCTTGTCTTAGGACCTAACGCGTCTGCCGTAATATCCATATTACCAAGACCGGCAACGAGAATATTGTCACACTGCGCGGGAAGAAGATCTTTTAAAATATTGGATATTTTTTTAAGCCGTCCATCGAAAATATCAGTGTCGTTTACAAACGAAGGAACCTCAACGGTTATATAATTTCCGATAGGCTTTCCGATCTTGCTTTCGCCCTCTTCGTTAAGCACGCTGACGGTGGTGATGCCGTCTTTTTCCGTTACTTTAACGCCCTTTAGCTCTGTTTTATTTTCGTCTTCATAGCATTCAACCGCTAAATCTGTACGCTTTTCCAAAACAATCACCCGTTTTTTTCAACATTTTCAATAAAAGTATGCCCAAAAATAAAAAAATACTTGCTTTTTTTTCGAAGATATGATAGTATGTTTAAGCATTTAAAAGATATTGGGTGTAATGCCCTTAAAGACTATTTCCGCTAAAGGAGTTGAAAACCATGCCAAATATTAAATCTGCCAAGAAGAGAGTTAAGGTTCAGGCTAAGAAGGCCGCTAACAATAAGGCTGCAAACTCTGCCCTTAAGACTGCTATCAAAAAGGCAAACGTAGCTATCGAGACCAATGCCGCGGACAAAGAGGAAACCGTTAAGGCCGCAGTTAAGAAGATCGATCAGGCTGTTGCCAAGAATCTTCTTCACAAGAACACCGCTGCAAGAAAGAAGAGCGCCTTTGCTTCCAAGCTCAACAAGGCATAATTTTGCCGCTTTAATCAAACAACAAAAAGCCTCTACGGTCATTTCCGTAGAGGTTCTTTTTTTATGCCTTTATGAGATTTTCGTGTCTTTAACTTTCTCAAATCTGTTTACAACTGTTTTTGAAACTATACCAAGCAGTAACCCTGTAATAAGCCCGGCGACAAGTAAAACAGGCAGGTAATACACGATCCGCGCAGTTTGCATAACGATCGCCGCCATAATTATCTGCCCGATATTATGGCAGATCCCGCCAAGCATACTTACGCCGATTATTGAAAGCTTTGATTTCTTAAATGCCAGCATAACGATGAAGCTGAGAAGACCTCCGCATAGGCTGTAGGCAAGGCTGTAAACGTTTCCAAAGGTGAGCGAGGCCAAAAGTATTCGTATGATTGAAATCGCGAATGCCTGACTTGGCTTCATTATATACAGGGCAACAACTACCACCAGATTGGCAAGCCCCAGTTTTACCCCGGGAATCCCGAAATTAAAAGGAATGAGGCTTTCGAAATAGCTGAAGGTAAAGGCAAGAGCAGTCATCACGCCGAACAACGCGGCGTTTTTTGCTTTCGTGTTTTTCATAAGTCACCGCTCCTACGCCGCCGCGTCAATGCCGTTATCGTCGGCTTCATTCACTATCGTAATAACTACCCTGTGGGGCAGGCAGATGATCGATTCACCGTTTCTGTGAATTTTCGAATGGTTTTTGCAGATGCCGTCCGGGCAATTTGCCTGCGTAACCTTGGCTGTTCCGCCCTCTATAACCAAGAGGTTTTCCCCTTCGCCATCGGTGATTATCTCGTAAACCGTATCCGTATCAAGAGGAAGCGTTTCCGTCACCATGCCGTTGATTTCTATCTGAACGAATGCACCGGAGGCTCCGTTAACACCGTAAAGTAAAAAAAGCAAACAGCATACCACCGCCGCGGTAACGGCGATAAGAATAAAATCCGCCTTTTTCATCAGTTGACATTCGCGGCAATTACAGATAAAGCGGCAGGCTCAACTTCCGTAGAGTTGCCGTTTACCTGATTATAGATCGCGTTCGAGCCGAAAATTACGGCAAGAGTTACGATTATCATAACGATCAGCGAAATGATCCAAGCTTTAGAATTCGCGTCAAAATGCGGTTGTTTTTTCATAGCAACTATCCTTCATTTATAAAATTATCAAAGCCGGAGCTGTAAAATTCTTTATAATCCTTATTCGTCCAGACGGCTTCAACACCCTGCGTATCCTCAACGAGCTTCATTCCCTGCTCGATCGGCATATTGAAAAGCGTTGTTGAAAGCGCGTCGCCAAGGGCGCTGTCATCGCAGATCACCGTTACCGCCGAAATATATTCCGCGGGCATAAGGGTGCCGGGATCGATTATATGGCAATAGCGTTTCCCGTTCACCGTGTAATAGCGCTGATAATCACCGCTTGTGACTACCGACATATCGGTGAGCTTCACCGTTTCAAGATAGCTGTTGCCGTTCTGATTGGGATTTTCTATTCCGATATTCCACGGAGTTGCTCCGTCGTCATTCTTATAGCCGAACACACACACGTTTCCGCCAACATTGATAATGGCGGAGCTCCAGAGATTTTCCTTAGCCCATTCGCTTATCTCTTTTACCGCGTAGCCCTTGGCAATAGCCCCCACATCAAGCTTAAGCTGAGGATCGGCGAAATACACCGTGGAGTTTCCCTTGTCTATAATAAGGTCGTTTATATCCGTGTGCTCTGCCGCCGCTTTTAAAGCATCCATATCGGGAAGCTTTGCGGCTTCGGGATCGCTCGTTCCCTGCCGGCGGTACTCATGCCATATGGATAACACCGCGCCGAAGCAGATATTCGTTTTCCCTTCACTGAGCTCATAAACCTCTTTGCCGTATTCCAGCAGATCGATTATCCGCCCATCCACCGCAACGGGAGCTTTCCCCGCCTCATTATTGAGGGTGTTGGTATTTGCCAAGCCATCATAGGAATTGTAAATATCATACAACTTATGGTATTCCTCAAGCCTTTGGCAAAGCTGAGCTAAATGGTTATCAAAAGCATTTTGATCTGCATCGTAAGCCGTAACGGTTGAGACAGTATCAAAAAAGTCGAAAAAAGTGGCGGAGAAGCGCTTAGGCTTACTCGAAACTGCGCACGAACAGCAGGCAAGCATCAAAAATGCAGACAGCAGACAGCATAATATCTTCTTCATTTAATAGTGTTTAATAATGTGTCTCGGACATTTCTCGGCGCAAATACCGCATTTTGAACACTTGAAATAATCTATCTTAGCAAGATTATTATCAAGGATTATAGCGTCATTAGGGCAGTTTCTTGCGCATATTCCGCAACCGAGACAGCCCGACGTACAGGCGTTTCGCACGGTTTTTCCCTTGTCCGCCGAAGAACACTGAACCCTCACACTGGCGTTAGCCGGGATAAGCTCAATCAGCCCGTGAGGGCAAACCTTGAGGCATTTTCCGCAGGCAACGCAGAGAGATTCATCAACTACCGCCTTGCCGTCCTCAACCTTGATCGCGTGATGATCACAGACCTCGGCACAGGTGCCGTAGCCAAGGCAACCGAATTTGCAGGCGTAATAGCTTGAATCCGGCATCGTGGCAGCATAGGTGCAGGTCTTTAAACCGTAGTAATTATAATCCGTTTGGCGCTTTTCACAGCTTCCGTCACACTTAACATAAGCAACCTTGCGCTGCATAGGCTCCGCTTTTTGACCCATAATATCGGCAATTCGCTTGGCAACTCTTTCGCCGCCAACAGGGCAAGCTGAAACAGGCGCTTCTCCCTTAGAGATCGCTTCGGCGCAGCTATCACACCCCGCAAAGCCGCAACCGCCGCAGTTTATGCCGGGAAGCTCCTCGCATATTTTGGCGCTTAAAATGTTAACGTCAACGTGGAACACCTTTTCAGCAATGCTCAGCGCAACACCGATTATTATACTTATGCCGCAGAGGATTCCCACGGCAATTAAAACTTCATTAAAACTCATAGTCTTCAGCCTCCTTTAAACTTACGCAAACGCGCTGAAGCCGTAAAAGGCTATGGACATAAGGCACGCCGTCATAAGCACTGCGGGCGTGCCGCTGAAGGCCTTCGGGAAATCGTTTGACTGGGTCTTTTCTCTTACGCCCGCCATAATGATTATGGCAATGCAGAAGCCCAGCGCCGTTCCGAAGCCCGTTACAACGCTCGTGATAAAATCGTTGGACTGCTGAACGTTTGTAAGCGCCGCGCCAAGCACCGCGCAGTTTGTAGTGATGAGCGGGAGATATACGCCCAAGCTCTTGTAGAGTGACGGCACTGCCTTTTTGAGGAACAGCTCCACCAGCTGAACAAGAAACGCGATCACCATAATAAACGTGATGGTGTTAAGGTAGGTAAGATCGAATCTTTCCAAAATCTGTGTATAGAGCACGTTTGTTACCGCCGAAGAAAGCGTGATAACGAATATTACGGCTCCGCCCATACCGGCCGCGGTTTTCATATTCTTTGAAACACCGAGGAAGGGGCATATGCCCAAAAACTGGCTTAAAACAACGTTGTTTATAAGGGCGGTGGTGATAAGAACAAGAAATAAGGTTTTAGCCATTGTTCCTGCCCTCCTCTTCCGCCATGGGGCATTCGGAGCAATTTCCGCCGCAGCCGCCGTTTTCCTTCATATGGCGGTTAGCGCCCTTTGCCTTAAATTTATTCTGCAAAGCGCAGAGAATTGATAGCACGAAAAACGCGCCGGGTGCAAGAATGAATATCGAGATCGGCTCGTAGGATTTCGGCATAACCTGAATGTCAAATACGGTTCCGTTGCCGATAAGCTCTCTCACGAGACCTATAACAGTAAGTCCAACGGTGAAGCCGAGACCGATCCCGATGCCGTCAAATATCGAAAGCAGCGGCTTGTTCTTTGAAGCGTAGGTCTCTGCTCTGCCGAAGATTATGCAGTTTACAACGATGAGCGGAATGTAGATCCCGAGGCTGTCATAAAGCGAGGTAACGTAAGCGTGCATAAGCAGCTCAACGATAGTAACAAATGAAGCGATTATGATTATGTAAACGGGAACTCTGACACCGTTCGGTATCACCTTTCTTAAAAGGGATATCAGCAGGTTTGACATAACGAGTACCACCATGGTGGCAAGCCCCATGCCCAGGCCGTTTTTTGCGCTTGTTGTTACCGCGAGAGTGGGACACATACCAAGCATAAGTACGAAGGTGGGATTTTCCTTTATGATTCCGTTATAAAGTCTTTCCAATACTGCTTTCATCGTCTCACTCCCCTTCCACATTTTCAGCGTTGCATTCTATCATCACAGTGATTTCTTCACAAAAGCATTCCTGATAGAAAACTATCGCTGTGTTAACCGCCTGAGTTACGGCGTTCGTTGTTCTTGTGGCGCCGCTGATAGCGTCTATCTCGTTGTCCGCGACTGCGCCCGTTTTCGTGTATCTAAGTGTATCCGCGATCTTACCCTCAAACTGAGCGGTAAAATCATCATTGGTGCATTTTGAGCCAAGGCCCGCTGTTTCGTTGTTTGAAATAACGTTAAAGCCTGTGATAATTCCCTCGTCTGAAATTCCAACGGCGATTTGGATGTCTCCGCCATAGCCGTTTGGAGAGGTTGCGGCGATGACGTAGCCCAGGGCTTCGCCACTCTTGCCCTCAGCGAAAAGAACCTCGTTTACTGAGCAGTCGCCCAGCTCGGCATTTTCTATTGCCGCCTTCGAGTTCTCTATCAGCGCTTCGGCATTTTCAACCTCAGTGAAGCTGTCTGCCTCAGCAAATACAGACGCGTAAACAGCCGCTTTGGCCTTTGCCTCCGCCTGCGCGATGGGCTCTTTCGTTACCTGATAGACAACGGCAAGCCCCGCAACGGCAACAAAGGTAACGACCAGCATAACGATCGTATTCGTTAATATACTTGATTTCTTTTCACTCATTGCCTGCTGCCTCCCTTCGCTTTTTCAAAACCAAAGGGCTTTGAAATCGTGAATTTTTCGATGATCGGCACGAGAAGATTGCTGATGATTATCGCGTAAGATACGCCCTCGGAAGAAGAGCCGATGCATCTGAACAGCGCCGTAAGCAATCCCAAAATCAAGCCGTAAACGATCTGACCCTTTGCGGTGATCGGGCTTGTGACGTAATCCGTTGCCATAAAGAACGCGCCCACAAGAAGTCCGCCGGAAAGGACGTGGCTCAGCAGGTAGGTTGCGGAGATATCGCCGCCCGAGATCAAGTTTATAATGAAAATAAACAGAACGGTTGACCCTATGTAAACGGCGGGGATCCTGATCGAAATGATCTTTTTAACGATAAGATATAAACCGCCGATCAGGATCGCAAGAGAGGAAACCTCCCCTATACAGCCCCCGTGATAGCCGAGGAAAAGCGTCAGCAAATCAGTCTTTTCCCCTGCCTTCAGCAGGGCAAGGGGCGTTGCTCCCGAAACGCCGTCAACGGCGAAATCGGTCATTCTCTGGGTAAAGGATATAAGCAAAAAGCATCTGGCGGCAAGCGCGGGATTCATAAAGTTTTGCCCGATACCGCCGAAAAGCATTTTTACAACGATTATTGCGAAAGCACCGCCTATGATCGGAAGCCACCATACGGCATTCGGCGGCAGATTTACAGCGAGAATAAGCCCTGTTACCAAAGCGCTGTTATCAAAAACGGTTACAGGCTTTTTTACGATGATCTCAAAAATCGCTTCACAGGCGATACACACCGCAACACTCAGGGCGATCGTTCTGAGCGCTCCGATACCGAAGCGGTAAACGCCGAAAGCAAGCGCCGGGATAAGCGCTATCGCAACGTCCCGCATAATGGATCTTGTAGTGCTCTGCTCCCTTATATGGGGAGAAACGGATACATTATACATCAAGCGCCCTCCTTTGCCTTTTTCTCGGCGGCTATCTTTCTTAACTTTGCCTTGCCGAATTTAAAATACTGAGTTAGCGGAATTTTCGCCGGGCAAACGTAAGTACAGCTTCCGCATTCCATACATTCCGGTCCGCCAAGCGTTTCAAACCGCTCGAAATCATAATTTTTTACGGATCTTGCCAGCATTTGCGGAACGAGAAGCTGAGGGCATACGCCGGCACATCTGCCGCAACGAATACATGCCGTTTCCTGAACGGCGGCAACGTCATCCTTAATAAAGGCAAGGATCGATGAAGAGGTTTTAACAACAGGCGTATCAAGGTGACTTATTGCGGTTCCCATCATAGGACCGCCCGATATGAATTTAACAACGCCGTCCTTCGCTCCGCCCGCCGCTTCAAGCACCTCGGCGTGGCTTATTCCGATGGGAACATCCAGATTGCAGGGGGAATTGACTCCTTCGCCCGTAACTGTCATAACTCTATGTACAAGCGGCATGCCCTTATATATAGCCTCATATATGGCAAAGCAACTGGCTATATTAACGACTATACAGCCCTTATCGGCAGGGAGCATTTTTGAATTAATTTTTCTTCCTGTTACGGCGTAGATCAGCTGTCTTTCTCCGCCCTGGGGATATTTCGTTTTAAGAGGAACTACGGAAATTCTATCCTTCCCCGCAACTTTTTCGCTCATTATCTTTATTGCTTCAGGCTTGTTATCCTCAATTCCTATAACTGCCTTTGCGTTGGGCAAAAGGCGAAGCCCCGCTTCGATGCCCTTAACAATCTCATCGCCTCTTTCCAGCATAATGCGATAGTCTGAGGTCAGATACGGCTCGCATTCAGCGCCGTTGATTATAAGGGTATCTATTTCGGGAATGTTTTTAGGCGTTAGCTTAACACTTGTGGGGAAGCCCGCTCCGCCGAGACCGACGCAGCCGGATTTAGCCACTCTTTTTGCTATTTCACTGTATGAAAGCTCGCCAAGAGAACGCTCAACTCCAAAGCCCTCCACAGCTTCATCGAGATGATCGTTGCTGATGACTATGCAATCGATCTTGATCCCGTTTGCGGACGGCCTTTTTTCAAGTGCCTTAACAGTCCCCGAAACTGAGCTGAAAATCGGCGAGGAAACAAACGCTGATTCCTTCGCGATCATCTGCCCCTTAAGCACCCTGTCTCCCACAGCGACCACCGCTTTTGCGGGCGCGCCGATATGCTGGATAAGCGGATAGACTACGATGTCTCCCGCTTCCACGGTTCTTATGGCAGAGTTCATTGAAAACTCCTTGCCCTCGTAGGGATGAACTCCCCTTTTAAAAGATCTCCGTTTCACCGAATCCTCTTCTTTCCATTCTGCATAAAAATATTTGATTTCTATTGTCCTGATATGTTTATAATAACATATTCATTATATTTAATCAATTATAAATCAATGGTAAGCTCAACAGGGCAGTGATCCGAGCCAAAAATATCACTGTGTATCTTGGCGCCCTTAAGCTTATTATCAAGCGCTTTTGAAGCTACGAAATAGTCTATTCTCCAACCCGCGTTCTTTTCTCTTGCCTTGAACATATACGACCACCAACTGTATGCTCCCTCAAGATCGGGATAAAAATACCTGAAGGTATCCGTAAAGCCGCTTTCAAGCAAAGCGGAAAACTTGCTTCTCTCTTCGTCAGTAAAGCCCGCGTTGTTGCGGTTTGTTTTCGGATTTTTTAAATCAATTTCCTTATGGGCAACGTTGAGATCGCCGCAGAATATAACGGGCTTTGTCTTTTCAAGCTCAAGCACATAAGTCCTGAAATCATCCTCCCATTTCATACGGTAATCAAGCCTTGCAAGCTCCCGCTGGGAATTGGGAACGTAGACTGTGGCAAAATAAAAATCCTCAAATTCAAGGGTGATGAGCCTGCCCTCTTTATCGTGTTCCTCGATCCCCATTCCGTATTTAACTGAAACGGGCTCCCGTTTCGTAAATATCGCCGTACCGGAATAGCCTTTTTTCTCGGCGTAATTCCAATAGCAATTATAGCCCTCCGGGGCGAAATCTATCTGCCCCTCCTGCAACTTCGTCTCCTGAAGGCAGAAGATATCTGCGTTTATCTCATTGAAAAAATTTTCAAAATCCTTGTTCATACAGGCGCGAAGCCCGTTGACGTTCCAGGAAATCATTTTCATAATCCGTCACCTAAAATGAGTAAAAGAATAACCGGAAAGATTATTCTTTTACCCAAATCACATTTCTATTTTAATCAAATCACAGCAGGAAACCGAGCCGAAGCTCTTCCTGTTTGAATACCTTTCACCCTTAAGTATGGAAAGTATAACTTGGATCACTCCGCCGTGGGTGATAAGCAGAACATTTTTATCCTCGCTCCTTATCTCGGATAAAAAGCTTTTCCATTCAGCGGATATCCTGCCGTAAAAATCCTTGGGGCTTTCGCCGTTAGGATATTTTTCTTCCCAGCCGAGCCCTTTCCAATAAAGGTTTGGATAAAGTCTGTCGGCCTCATCGTTTGCCATTCCCGCTAAATCGCCGTTGTTCACCTCGCGATACCCGCTTTTTTCAATAACGGGCAGACCGAGCCTATCCGCTACGGCTTTAGCGGTTTGCGTGGCACGGGTCAAATCGCTTGAATATATTTTTTGAATATTATAAACGCTTTGATTGGCGACCAAATATTCAGCTAAAGCAGTCGCCTGCTGAATTCCGATCTCATCAAGGCCGTGGGAACTCCAGCCGCCGCGAAAGCCGCCAAGCTCATTACCGTGCCTTGCAAGAAAAACGGTCATAATTACGGTCTGATGGCATTGGTGGTGATGAGGCTGACGCCGCAATCAAGCATACGGTTGCAGGCTTCGGGAGAATCGATAGTCCACGCGCCCATAAGAAGTCCCTTATCTATGCACTGCTGAATGATCTCCTTAGTGTTTGCCTCTTTGTTGCCGTTGAAATCTATGCCGCATCTGCCGCCGAGGGAAAGCGCGTCCTCTATAGACTGCTCGTCAATCGTATGAACGAGATAGTAGAGGGTAGCGTCCGAAAGGGCTCTGAGCTTCTGGAGATTTACAAGATGGAAGGATATGTAAACGACCTTATCGGTAAGTCCGTATTTCTCAACACTGGCAACTACCTCGTCGTAATGCTCCGTATTATTCTTGCCCTTAAGCTCGATAACGGGAACCATATCGTATTTCGCGCATATCTCCAGATACTCGTCAAGGGTGCAAACCTTTAAATTCGGATAATTCTCGATATTGGAGCCGTTATCATAATTGAAGCTCATTAATTTTTCTAAAGTCAGGCTTTCAACGAAACCGGACTTATCCATCATTCTGTAAGTATTTATATCGTGGGAGATGACCCAAACGCCGTCCTTCGTGCGGTAAATATCACATTCCGCCGCGCCGAAGCCGGCAAGCCCCGCTTCTTCAAAGGCGGGAGCAGTATTTTCAGGCGCAACAGCGCTGAAGCCTCTGTGGGCAATAAGCGTAACATCGGCGCTCGTAACCTCCGCCACGCTTATAACGTTGAATTCTTTCGGTTTGCAGTACCAGTTAAGCACAGCCACTCCGCCTATGATCGCGACCGCCAGCAAAAACGCTATAACCGCCGAAACTATGACGGCTATTTTTTGGCCCTTGCTCCATTTCTTTTTTTCAGCCATTTGTCTATTCTCCTTCATTATTCATATTTATATCAGGGAATTTTAAAACGCGCTGATCGTCCACAACGAACTCGCCGTTTTTCCATTCTCCTTTTATACCCTTTGCGGACATTCCCAACTGAAAATGCAGCTTAGCAATGCCGAAATCGATGCTTTTATCGGAATACGGCTCTTCTACGGAAGCCGAAATAACGCCTTTTTCATATCTGAACTTTACCGGTCGGCGATTTACGGCGCTGGGAGCCGCCTCAACAAGCTTCATAGCGTATTCATAATCCTCGGGCAGCTTTTCATCGCACACCTCAAACATTTTCTGATACGGCTTGTTGTTTTTATGGGTAGCCTTATAGAACGCATTTTCAAGTATGCTTTTCTTTGGGCTGACGTAGCCAATGGTAATTACGCCGTAAAGACGCACTTTTTTAGGGAGATCAAGCGCCTCCAGCATTTTATTTTCATTATAGGTGCCGCCTACCCAACAGGTGCCAAGCCCGTGATAGGCACATTGAAGCACAATCGTTTCGCCGTAGTAGCCGCAATCCTCTCTTGCCTCAATAGTATCCGGTCCGCAAACGGCTACGCAGGAGAATTTGCCCGTGAAAATGGTAAAGGCAAAGGAGGCGTCCTCAACGAACACGAAATTCAGGTTCGCTTTATCGTTAACGTAATTCACCATATCCTTTATGATTTCCACAGTGTCCTTGTCAAGACCGATATTTTTATACGATCTCCGTGAGGCGCGCATTTCTATTGCTTTGATGTATTCTTCATTATTCATATCATTTGTCCCAATTCTCTATTACTGAATTAAGCAGCTCATACTGCTTTGTGGTTATATTATCAGGCTTGAAAACAAGCACTCGCTTCATGGCGTTCTGTGAATTCACCGTCCATACCGACAGCTTATAGCCGTTTTCATGAAGCAAATCGCTGAGCTGACCGCCCGCATAGCGGTAATTACAGTTAATACCCACTGCCCCGGTTTCTTTCAGCTGTTCAATGAGCTTCTGCTGATACTCCTCTGAAAATATCTCTATTCTCGAAGGTTGACAGTTCAAATAATACTCCATATCGGCACAACTTGAATCCTTAACTGCCGCAACGTCCTTGATCTCTATACCGGTCAGGAATGCCCTGTCATAAAGGCCGTATTCCGTAAGCAGATCATAAAGCGCGTTCAGCACTCTCGTTTCCTTTATATCAAGATTTATGCGAAGCTTCGAATCGCGAAGAAGCTCAAAGGCTTCGGCAAGAGGCACCCCGTCGCTATTCGTGATAACGAGCTCGTGATCCATTACGAGCGTACCGTTTGGCCTCTGTCTGATATCAAGCTCTATGATTTCTACCTCATTGGCGATCGCCGCTTTTACCGACTCTATGCTGTTTTCCGCCGTATCAAACGCGCCTGTATGCGCCGTTATCGTGAAGCCCTCCACGAAGCTGAGCTCCCCTTCCTCATAGCTTTTCGTTATGGCATAAGAGGCAACCCCAACGAGCATTGCGATCGATACAATGAAAAAAACCACGTGATATGCGGTCTGCAATAACCATGTGGGCGTTATGCTGCGCTTCAAAAAGCGCTTCAGCTTTTGCCATCGCGTCAATTCTTCTGCCATAAAATCAACCTCTGTGAATTTATAGGGCAAAGCCCTACGATTGTATTGTAACACAAAAAGGCATTAAATGGTAGTGTTTTTTTACACTTCCTTTTAATGCCTTTTATTTTTACTATTAATATTAAATTAGTCCTGTCTGCTGCCGGAATAGTTCGGAGCTTCCTTGGTGATATAAACGTCGTGGGGATGGCTTTCAACAAGACCCGCGCCGGTGATCTTTATGAACTTGGCCTTTGTGCGAAGCTCGCTGATATTATGGCAGCCAACGTAGCCCATACCTGAGCGCAGACCGCCCATCATCTGATAAACGGTATCGCTTACAAGCCCCTTATAAGGAACGCGACCCTCAACGCCTTCGGGAACGAATTTCTTCGTACCGTTCTGGAAATATCTGTCTGCCGAGCCCTTGTTCATAGCACCGAGAGAGCCCATTCCGCGGTAAACCTTGAACTGACGTCCCTGATAAATTTCGATCTCACCGGGGGATTCCTCACAACCCGCAACGAGCGAGCCGACCATAACAACACTGCCGCCTGCCGCGATAGCCTTAACGATCTCGCCGCTGTACTTGATACCGCCGTCCGCGATGATCGGAATGCCGTATTTATCAGCAACCTCGGCAGAATCATAGATAGCCGTGATCTGAGGAACGCCTATACCGGCAACAACACGGGTGGTGCATATAGAACCGGGGCCGATACCAACCTTAACGGCGTCCGCGCCGGCCTTAATGAGCGCTTCAGTGCCTTCAGCGGTGGCAACGTTACCTGCGATAAGGGAAATATGGGGGAACGCTTCCTTAACTCTGCCGACTGCTTTGATGATATTTGCGGAGTGACCGTGAGCAGAATCGAGAATGAACGCGTCTACCTGAGCGTCGGCAAGCGCCTTCGCGCGGTCAAGCAGATCTTTCGTAACACCCAGCGCCGCGGCGCAGAGAAGTCTGCCGTTATTATCACGGGCGGTGTTGGGATATTTATAGCTCTTTTCAATGTCCTTGATCGTTACGAGACCGGTGAGCCTGCCGTTATTATCAACGAGGGGAAGCTTTTCAACCTTTGATGCCATAAGCACCTTCTTCGCTTCCTCAAGAGTTGTTCCCGCTTTTCCGGTAACGAGCTTTTCTTTCGGTGTCATAACGGTTGCGATCTTAACATCGAAATCCGTCATAAATCTCATATCGCGGTTGGTGAGTATACCGACGAGCGTGCCGTCCTCCTCACAGATCGGAACACCGCTGATTTTATATTTTCTCATTAAGAGCTCAGCATCAAGCGCAGTGTTCTGCGGTGAGAGATAAAAGGGATTGGTAATTACGCCGTTTTCGGATCTTTTAACCTTGTCTACCTCTGTTGCCTGATCCTCGATCGTCATATTCTTATGTATAACGCCAATGCCTCCCTCTCTGGCAATGGCGATCGCCATATTTGATTCCGTAACGGTATCCATGGCAGACGTCATCAGAGGAATGTTGAGCTTAATGTCCTTAGTGAGATTGGTGGAAAGGTCTACCTCGTTGGGTAAAACGTCGCTCTCCGCAGGTATGAGGAGCACGTCATCAAAGGTGAGACCCTCTTTAACAAATTTACTTCCGTATTCGTTCATCTTTATTCCTCCGATTTCTTTAGAAATTATTATTCTATATGATAGCACAACGGCGTGCCATATTCAAGCCTAATTTTCACTTGAAGCTTCAAGGATTTTTTCAGCGGTTTCCTCAACGGTGTTGCCGTCGCAAATTATGATTTTTTCGGCGTATTTTTCGTAAAGCGGCAGGCGTTCGTCATACATATCCTTGAGCGTACTGCCCTTTCGCAAAACAAGTCCGCGAGTAGAAAGATTTCTTATACGCCTTTTCATCGTTTCATAATCAAGATGGAGATAAATGATCTTTCCCAGCGATTTTAAATGCTCCATCGCCTTTTCGCTATAGACAACGCTTCCGCCCGTGGCGATAACCGTGCCGTTGATATCAAGGGATAAAATCGCCTTTTCCTCGGCGGACTGAAAATAATCCGTACCCTTTTCGTTTATGATCGCCTGAAGGCTTTTGCCCTCAAGATTCTGTATAAGCAGATCCGTATCAAAAAAATTTTTTAACAGCAGCTTTGCCGCCAGCACGCCGCAGGTGGATTTCCCCGCTCCGGGCATACCGATCAAAATAATATTAGAACGCATTTATTTAACTCCAACCTTTTTGCAGATTTCCGCCATTTTGCATTCATCGCAAAGGGGCTTTCTTGCCGAGCAAACGTCTCTGCCGAAAAGAACTATTCTGTGGCAGAAATCGGAGCCTTCCTCTGCGGGAATTATCTTTTTCAGCGCGAATTCGATCTTGGCAGGATCTTTTTCCGCAACAAGACCTATGCGGTTGGTTATTCTTATGCAATGGGTATCAACCACTATCGCTTCCTTGCCGTAAACGTCGCCCACTATAAGATTAGCGGTTTTTCTGCCAACACCCGGAAGCGTTATGAGGTCTTCAATATTATCGGGCACTTTTCCGCCGAAATCGCTGAGAATTTTCTGCGCCATTCCGATTATGGACTCCGCCTTGTTCTTGTAAAACCCGCAGGAACGTATGTAATTTTCAACCTCTTTAACGTCGGCAGTAGCGTAATCCTCCAGCGTTTTATATCTCTCAAAAAGCGCGGGAGTAACGAGGTTTACTCTTGCGTCTGTACACTGAGCCGAAAGCCTTACGGCAACGAGAAGCTCAAAGGGATTTGAAGCCGTAAGTGAACATACTGCCTCGGGATAAAGCTCTTTTAAAATTTCCACCGCTCTCGCGGCCTTTTCCTTTTTCGTCACGGTATCATATTCCCCATTTCTTTATATATCTCATACCATTTTTGTCTTGAAAGCTCGATTCTTTCGCTTTCAACCATCGTCCTGAGCCTGTCGGGATTCGTGGTTCCGATGATCGGCTGAACGCCTCTTATCCTTGAAATAAAGGCGATCGCGAGCGCCTCCATAGAAATGCCGAACTCCGTTGCTTCGTTCTTGAGTATCTCTGCCTTGTCCGCAACGGATTCATCGGACGGGAAGAAGCCGCCCGCGCTTCGCATTGGTCCCCACGCTTGAATTACCATATCGTTCAGCTGACTGTAGGGCAGAACCGAGCCGTCCTTATCGGTCGCAAAATCGTTTTTCATATTGGCACACATTCCGGAATCGATCATTCCCGTGTGGAAAATTCCAAGCTGGAGCTGATTAACAACGAGCGGATAATCTATGTATTTTTTTAGCAGCTCGATCTGCATAGGGTTGAAGTTTGAAACGCCGAAGTTTTTAACAAGTCCTTTCGAATGGAGGTTATCAAACGCCTCGGCAACCTCCTCGCCCTCAAAAAGAACGTCCGGGCGGTGAAGACATAAAACGTCAAGATACCCGCAATCCAGTCTTTTCAAGGAATTTTCGACTGAGGAAACGATATGCTCCTTCGAAAAATCGTAAAAGCCCTTTCTTATTCCGCATTTTGACTGAATATAAAGACGATCCCTATCCACGCCCTTAACAGCCCTGCCAAAAAGCTCCTCAGATCTTCCCTCGCAGTAGATATCGGCGTTATCAAAAAAATTGATCCCCAACTCCAGCGCCGTTTTAACCACTGCCTCGGCCTGCTGCGGCGTTTTATTTCCTATTCGCATACAGCCGTAGGAAATTCTTGAAGCGTTGATATCATTGCCGATTTTAATTTTTTTCATTTGTTTTCTCCCTTAATCTTATCCCAATAAGCCTTAAAAGACTGCTCGTTTTTATTGTCCTGCGGCTCATAGTATTTTTTATCCTTTAATATATCGGGCAGATACTGCTGATACGTCCAATGATTCTCATAATCGTGGGGATAAAGATAAAACTGCCCCTTTACCTCCGCGTCCTCGCCGTCATAATGCTTGTTTTGAAGCCGGCGTGGGATAGGGCCGTAATTTCCGCTTTGTACGTCCTGCATAGCGGTGTTTATGGCGTTATAAGCGGAATTGCTTTTCGGGCTTGTCGCCACTAAAATAACAGCATCCGCAAGGGGTATTCTCGCTTCCGGCAGACCCACCATCAGCGCCGCGTCTATTGCCGCCTTAACGATTGGGATTATCTGGGGATAGGCAAGCCCCACGTCCTCGCAGGCGCAGACCATAAGCCGCCTGCAGGCAGAGGGCAGATCGCCCGCCTCCAGCAATCTTGCAAGGTAGTGGATCGCCGCGTTGGGATCGGAGCCGCGCATACTTTTCTGATAAGCCGAAATGATATCGTAATGCTCGTCGCCCTCTTTATCGTATCTGACAGCGCTTTTCTGGGTGAGTTCCTCGGCGATTTCCGCGGTAATATGCTTCACTCCGTCAACGGTATTCGTTGCAAAATAGCAGTTTTCAACACCGTTGAGCGCCTTCCTCACGTCTCCGCCGCAGCCTCTGGCGATTTTCTCCGCCGCTCCCGCTTCAACGGTTATCTCAACAGCATTTTCCTCGGCGAGATGCTCAAAGCCCCGCTTTACGGCAGGCACGATATCCTGCCATTCAACAGATTTGAATTCAAACACCGTTGAACGGGAGAGAATAGCGGGATAAATATAAAAATAGGGATTTTCCGTAGTGGAAGCGATCAACGTTATTTTTCCGTTTTCTATGTATTCAAGCAGGCTTTGCTGCTGCCTTTTATTAAAATACTGGATCTCGTCAAGATAAAGCAGTATTCCGTTTGGCGCAACGAAGGTGTCAAGCTGGGCAACGATATCTTTTATATCCTGAGTGGAAGCATTGGTGCCGTTTAATTTGCGCAGCGCCCGTTGCGTTTTTTGAGCGATTATGGAAGCAACCGTTGTTTTCCCAACGCCCGACGGGCCGTAAAAGATCAGATTCGGGATGTTTCCGCTCTCTATCATATTATATAGGGGCTTGCCCTTTTCGAGCAAATGCTTTTGCCCAACGATATCAGAAAGCTCCGTAGGTCTGATTCTCGCCGCAAGAGGATTGTTATTCATTCGCGTTTGCCTCCTTTTTGGAAAATACGCAGCCACAGAAATTCTGTCTGTACAGATCATACTGCTTTGATAGCTCGATAGAGCGCTTATAACCGTTCTTTTTCTTGAAATCCGACGGAAGCCATTTCACACCGTAATCTTTAGCCACGGCTTCCCCGATCTCGTTTATTTTCTGCGAATTTTTAAGGGGACTGATGGAAAGAGTGGTGCAAAAATAATCAAAGCCCTTTTCCTTGGCAAGCGCCGCTGTTTTTTCAAGGCGCAGTCGGTAGCACCTAAAGCACCTCTCGCCGCCCTCCGGCACGCCTTCAAGCCCTTTTACCGTTTCCAAAAATTCATCGTAATTATACTCGCCGTCTATTACCTTGATCTCTCCGCTGAGGGGCATTTCGACAACGAGCCTTTTTTCTTCATTCAGCCTTTTTTCAAACTCCTCTTTCGGAGAGATATTCGGGTTATAATAAAATATCGTTATATTAAAATTCTCATTCAAATATTCAAGGCAGGCGCTTGAGCAGGGAGCGCAGCAGGCATGAAGCAAAAGAGAGGGCATAATTTGCTCTCTCTTATTGTTTTTGATGATCTCTTCGGTTTTTAAGCTGTAATTCACCTTGTTCATATCATTTGCTTAAATAATTTGAGGGGTTGGTTCTCGCGTTATTTATCCTTATTTCAAAATGGCTGTGGGGCCCTGTTGAATTACCGGTTGATCCCGATTTCGCGATCTGCTGACCCTTGGCTACCGTATCTCCCGGGGAAACCAAAATCTCCGAATTATGGGCATACAGCGTAACGATCTTTCTGCCCTTGGCATCCGTTCCGTGGTAGATCATAATGTAGTGACCGTAGCTGGTGTTCAGCTCTTTAACGGATATTACGATACCGGACTGCGCCGCCACTACCTTCGTTCCCTCAGGACATGGGAAATCTATTCCTCCGTGATAGCTTCCGTTGGAGTAATTGGGATACCCCGCCGAAAGCTTATAATGACCGGGAACGGGATACGTCATATTCAGCACGGCATCTGAATTCTTATAAATATCCGAATAATTAACTGCGGTTGTCGCGGTATCATCACGGTCTCCGGTAACAGCCATCGTAACGTCCTCGGGCTTAACCAGTCCGTCTATAAGATCTGCGATCTCCTTTTCAACCGCCTCTTTGATCTTTGCGTCCTCGTTCCTGAACTCGGTATACATACCGTTCTTGGCGGTGAGCTCCGCAAAAAGCATATCACTTTCAGCCCTGTCCTCGGAAAGCCTTATCTTTCTTTTTGCCAATTGCTCCTGAGCTGAGCTGAGGCTGTTTTTCTTTGCCTGCAATGATTCCTTCTGCGCGAACAGAGCCTCCTTCTTTTCATCCAGAGCGATCCTTTTCTGATTCAGTTCGGCTTCCTCGGCGGTGATGCTCGCGATCTCCTCCTCAATATCGGAGAGAAGCTTCGCGTCGCTCTTCGAAACGGATCTTATCATTTCGTAACGCGTGAAAAGGCTTGAAATATCCCCGCAGGTGAGAAGCGCCTCAAAAAAACCGTAGTTTCCCGAAACGTACACGGCCCTCATTCTGGCGCAATACGCCTCATAATTTGCATGAAACATCTCGTTTAGCTCATCCAGCTTCGCTTCAATCGCGGCCACTTCCGCCTGAAGAATATCTATATCGTTTTGATTTTCCGTGATCTCCTGCTCAATAGCGTCAATATCATCCACGTAACGGCTGATCTGCTCATCAAGAATCGTCAGCTCCTCATTAAGATAGCCGATCTTCTCGTCAAGCGTGTTTATGTACTCCTCCGTTTCCTTTGATTCCTTTGAAAGCTCCGCCAGCTTCTTCTCAAGATCCGCTATGCCGGCTTCAAATTCCCTTCGCTGTTGCTCAAGCTTGTTTTGTATCTCTTCCTTGCTCAGGGACGGATCCCATCGAGTTGTTTTTTCAGTAGTTTTCTCGATCTCCTCGAAGAATGGCTTAGTAGTTGCGGTGGTTTTCTCCGTTTGCGCTTCAGTTTCCTGAGCTTTATCGAGAGAGGCTTGTGTGCTTGAGGCAGAATCGTTTTCGGCAAAAGAATACATTCCGCCGGTAGTAAGCGACGCTAAAACAACCGAAACAAAAAGCAACACCGCAATCAGCTTTATTAAATTTTTTTGCTTCATTCATTTCACTTCCGAATTGTTAGATCTGTAAATACTGTGCTTCAATTCCCTCAAATCTACGGCAAATAATCTGCCGGATCTTTGCAGTCCGCGTATTTTGCGGACGGCGTTCTGACCTCAAAATGGCAATGAGGGCCTGTTGAATTTCCGGTGCTTCCGGAATAAGCGATCTGCTGACCTTTCTCCACGTGCTGCCCTTCCGAAACGAGCCGCGATGAATTATGGGCGTATAGAGTGAATACCGGATCACCCGATGAGGTGGTCTTATCATGCATAATAACTATATATCTTCCGTAGCTTCTGTATGAGCCGTCCGCATAAGTTAAATCGGCGGAAACGATCACCGTTCCCGATTCGGCCGCCACAACCCTTGAGCCGGTGGGGCAGGCAAAATCCGCGCCGCTGTGGCCGGAATAACCGGTGATACCGCAGGTGATCCTCGTCTGTGACGGAACAGGATAAGTCAGCCGGATATAGCGGGAAGAGCCAGCCTCCTCGGTACTTCCGGACGTTTCGTCAAAAGCCCCGTCGGAATGCTCCTCAGTCGGATCATCGTAGGGATCGTCAGGAGATTCACTGTGTGCCGTTGTGGGCTCCGTGGTTGGCTTCGTGGTGGTGGTAAGACTTTCCGCGTATTTTCTCGCGGCTTCTTCAATAAGTCTGTCGAGTTCATCGAGCATTTCGCGGTTGTCCTCAAGATACTCCGTATAGTAACCCTTCTCATCACTAAGCTTCTTTAAAAGCAAATTCGCGCTTGCTCTTTCTGCGGAAAGATTCGTTTTCTTCATTTCAAGCTCACTCTGCTTTGCCGCAAGCTGTGCAATGTTATTTTCAAGGGTTTCCTTTGCCATCAGCAGCTCAGTACGCTGAGCCGTGAGCGCTTCATCCTTAACAGCCAGTTCGTCCACGGTGTTTCCGATAGCTTCAAGCTCTGCTTTTATGGAATCGAGCAGCTCGCTGTCTCTTTTCGCCACGCGGCGAAGCATCTCATACCTCGTTAAAAACTGTGATAAATTGCTGCTTGACAAAAGAAAAGTATAAACGTTGGATTCTCCGCTTATATATATGGCCCTAAGTCGCTGACAGTAAGCGTTATAATTCTCATCAAAGGCGATATTTGCCTCTTCAAGCTTTATGTTAAGCGCTTCGATCTCCGCTTGAGTAGCCCTTATCGCCTTTTCGTTATCCTCGCATTCAAGCTGAAGCGCGTCCACTTGCTTACGGTATTCCGCAACCTCTTTTACAACAAGCTCTGCTTCCTGCTCGAGATACTTAATTTTCTCATTGAGAGCGTCCAGATACTCCATCGTGCCGGCGGATTCCTCCTCCAGCTCCGCCAGCTTATTGTTGGCTTCCTTTATCCGTTGCTCGATCACTGCCTTTTCCTCCTCCGGGGAAAGCCCGCCATCCTGAGCTTTTATGGAAAACGAGGAAAAGCTTAACACAAAGCAAAAAGCCAACAAAACTGAAATCGGCTTTTTGAACATGCTGATTTGTTTCATTGGCTTCACTTCCTTAAACCGTCTGTAAACTATCCGAACGCAACGATATATCAACCAAGATAGCTCTTAGGATTTACACGGGTTCCGTTAACTCTTACTTCAAAATGGCAATGGGGACCCGAGGAATTGCCCGTGCTGCCTGAATAGGCAATAAGATCACCCTTGTTGACAGCCTGACCCTCCTTAACACAAAGCTGGCTGTTGTGGGCATAGAGTGTTGATATCCCGTTTCCGTGATTGATCATTATATACTTGCCGTAGCTGTATGTAAGCTCTTTAGCGAGCGAAACGTAGCCCGAATCTGCCGCGTAGACGGGAGTGCCCTTGGGACACGGAAAATCGATTCCGCCGTGGTAAGCGCCGCTTGAATAGTTGGGATAGCCCGCGGAAATATTTCTGTAGCTGGTGGGATATCCCAAAGATCCCGTTCCGGGAGTATAGTTGGAGGGCGGTTTCCTTGTTGCCGCCTGCTGGATCTCCTTTTCTATCTGCTTCAAACGGTCGCGGTCTGTTTCAATAAGCTCCTGCATTTCAGCAGTCTGGCTGTTCAGCTTCCTGATAGCGGCATTGCATTCCGCCGCCTCCGCGTCAAGCTCTTTTTTAGAGGACGATATCTCGTCAATTGAGCTTTGAAGCTCGGCTTTTTGCGCGTCAAGCGTTGCCTTATCAGCGTCAAGCTCTGCTTTTTTGTCGGCAAGAAGCTGCCTTTGCTGAGTTATCTCCTGCATTCTTTCATTAAGCTCGCTGAGTGTTTCGTTATCCTTTTCCGAAACTGATTTTATCATCTGCGCGCGGGTGAGAAGCGAGCCCATATCCCAGCCGCTTTCAAGAATTATTTCAAGAGTTGTAACGTTGCCGGACATATACATCGCTCTCAAACGCTGGCAGTAGAGTTCGTATATCTCCCTGAACTCCTCCTGCTTTGCCTCGATCTGCCTTTGCGTCTCTTGGATCTCCGCTTCGGTCTTCTTGATCTTTGCGGATACCTCGTCTATCTCCTTTTGAAGCGCATTGCGCTGGCTTTCAAGATTATCCAGCTTATCCTCCAATAAGGTTATTTTTGACCTTAAGGCATTGATATATTCCTGCTGCTTATCCTTTTTTTCCTTTAAATTATTGATTTTTTGCTGAGCGGAATTTATTTCGGCCTGTATCTTTTCTCTTTCGTTTCTAAGCTGTGATGCGGTTTTCGCATTGGCAACAAAAGCCGTTGAGAAAATCAGTGCCGCGCTCAGTAAAACACATAAAAGCTTTACTATTTTAGACACCGCTTATCTCACTGCCTTCCCTGTTAAGATAGCGTCCCATAGTTATCGCCGAGCCGCCCACACCGGTCAAAACGCCGATCGTTATGAACGCTCCCAGCATTATGAGCGCGTAATCCGTGAAATTCAGCGCGTCAAGCGAGAGATAGCCTAAAATATCGCTGAACTGGCTTACCGCGAAATCGTAGAATACCCATACAAGTCCGAGAGAAATCACACCCGAAATAAAGCCGAGTATCATACCCTCAACTATAAAGGGAAGCCTTACGAAGCTGTTGGTTGCGCCTACTGATTTCATAATGCTTATCTCAAGTCTTCTTGAATATACAGTAAGCCTTATCGTATTTGAAATAATGAAAACGCTTATGGCAAGCAATACTATAACTATAACGATTGCGATTATTTCCACTCCGCGCCTGATCGAAACGAGCCTTTTCGCCAGATCTTTGTTTTCCCTCACCGTATCAATATGGTCAAGCTTCTTGATTTGAGAAACCGTATCGTCAAACTGAGAGAGATCACTAACGGTGACCTTATACGCATCCGGCAAAGGAATATCGGAGCTTATCTCTAAGAAAAACGCACGCTGGGCCGGTTCCATCGTTTCAAGCTGCTCCTGCCAAGCATCCTCCTTAGCGATAAAATCGAGCTCTTTAATATTGCTGATTTTATAGAGAGCTCTTTCCATATCTCTGAGCTCGCTGCTCGTTGTTTCATCCTCAACGTAGATCATGATAACGTTTTCCTCTTCAATTCTTCCGAGAAGCGAATCAATGTTGAGGAATATCATTGAAGCGCCGCCGATAAGAATAAGGCAGCTCATAAGCACGCATATGGAGGCGGTACTCATCATTCTGTTTGTCCAAATATTTCTGAAGCCCTCTTTAAAGAGATATCTGAAGCTTGAAGCGGTCATTATTCCTCACCTCCGTTTTCGTCTGAAGCAGGGGTACTGCGGTGAACGTCAAAGCCTGATACCGCATCCTCCAGAGAATCGAAAATATCTTCAACTTCTTTTCCGAGCTTGATATCCTCATTGTAGAAGTAGAAATCAGATGACTTTTCTGTTTCCTCAAAATCAAACTGAGCGTGGGTGGGATCGGGAGTATCGGAAACTACCTCTCCGTTTTTAATAACGATAACGCGGCGCGGAAACGCGCGAACCAGCTCGTGTTCGTGGGTAACCATTATGACCGTAGTTCCGTTGTTGTTTATCTTGGTGAGCATATCAACTATTTCGTGGCTCATTTCAGGGTCTACGTTTCCGGTAGGCTCGTCCGCCACTATGAGCTTAGGGTTGTTGACAAGCGCTCTCGCAAGGGAAACTCTCTGCTGCTCACCGCCCGAAAGCTCGTTCGGCATGGAACGAGCCTTATGGGAAAGGCCCACAAGCTGAAGGATATAGGGAACCCTCTTTCTGATCTCCTTTTCCTTCGCGCCGATAACGCGCATGGCGAACGCAACGTTGTTGTAAACGCTCATCTTGGGAATAAGACGGAAATCCTGGAATACGATTCCCATCGTTCTTCTATAATACGGTATCTGTCTTTTCTTAATCGTTTCAGAGGAATAATCTCCAACAATAACGGCACCGCTCGTTGGCTTTTCCTCCTGCATTATAAGCTTCAGGAAGGTGCTTTTTCCCGCGCCCGAAGAGCCGACGATGAAAACAAACTCTCCATCCTCGATCTTGATATTCACGTTGTTCAGCGCTTTAGTGCCGTTACTGTCGTACACCTTTGATACGTCACGGAATTCAATCACTGCTTTTACCTCGAATCAATTTAAAATTCTCGCCATATGCCGCGGAGAAGCACGAAGCTTTTGTGCTTATTTGCTCTCCCGTAGCAGGCGAACGCACATTTTTACTAATATATAATAAAGCAAACGGCGGCATAAATCAAGTGGTTGGTATAATTTTTCTGTAAATAATGTTACAGAATTGTAAACTTTCCAAAACCATTTACCGTTTATTTCCAGTTTTTACTATTTAAGCCAAAAATATTCAGGATGACCGAATATTACATAAAGCACAAAACACTGCGCTGATATCTCAGGCAGTGTTTTTGAAGCTTAGTATTTAACAGGGCTTGAATTCAGATATTTATTTACCATAAGGGCTACTTTGAACACGATGGCGTCATCAAATTCCCTCAAATCAAGACCGGTGATCTTTTTGATTTTTTCAAGTCTGTAAACAAGGGTGTTTCTGTGAACGAAAAGCTTTCGGCTCGTTTCCGAAACGTTGAGGTTATTCTCAAAAAACTTCTGGATCGTAAACAGCGTTTCCTGATCGAGAGACTCTATGGAGCCTGACTTGAACACCTCTCTCAGGAACATATCGCAAAGAGTGGTGGGAAGCTGATAGATAAGGCGGGCAATGCCGAGATTTTCATAGCTTACTATCGGCTGCTCCGTATCAAATACCTTGCCCACCTCAAGGGCAACCTGCGCCTCCTTAAAGGAATGGGCAAGATTCTTGATGCCCGTAACACAAGTGCCGATTCCGATCACCGCCATACAGTAGAATTCGGTAGACAGCGTGTCACATATAGAGCGGGCAAGCTTTTCAAGATCCTTCATATCAACGTTCTGGCGAACCTCTTTGATAAGAGCGATATCGGTTTCGTTTACGTTGATAACGAAATCCTTCGCCTTATCGGGGAAGAAATTCTGAATAACATCGTAAACGGAAACATCGTTTTGCTTTACTACGCGGATTATGAAAACCACTCTCGTGGCGTCGTTATTAAAATGAAGCTCTCTGCCCTTTATGTAAATATCACCGGGAAGGATATTGTCAAGAATAACGTTTTTAACGAAATTCGAGCGGTCAAACTTCTCATCATTATTCTGCTTGATCTGATCCATCGCTACGGCGATAATATCCGCGTAGCGCTTGCTGAGATCATCCGTTCCCTCTAAAAATACCGCATACTCCGGATGAACGGAATTGCCGAAGGCCTTATAGGTGCAACCGTCCACACAGGTCTGGATGCCCGAGAAAACCCCGGCGGAAACTACGCCCTTTCTGATCTCCCCGATCTGCCCGAGCTCAGAGCAGGCTATAACGGAACCGCTTTCATCAACTACTCCGATATTGCGGTCCATCGAATCCCTCATTTGATTGACAATGCCTTGAAATAATCTGTTTGGCAAGAGAATTCCTCCTTAGAATAAACTGAACGATAGGGTTGGAGAACCCTAAAACTGCACAAAGCGTTTGTTATTCTCTTGTTCATATTATACAAGACAAATAAACAATTTGCAACCATTTTGACAAGAAAAATATTATTTTTTTGTCTATCTTGCATAAAGTGTGTTTTTTGTGAGTAAAAACTACAATATATAGTGTTGTCGCATTTTATAAAACACTACATTTCTTTGGAGGAAATTATCGTAAATTGTTTTGATTTATCGAATCCACTTCGCTTTCGTCAAGATATCTGCATTCTCCGGGGGCAAGAGCCTCGTCAAGATAAAGCCCGCCCATTCGTATTCTTTTGAGTTCAAGAACCTCGATCGAAAACTTTTTGAACATTCTCTTTATCTGGTGATACATCCCCTGGCGTATGGTGACTCTCGCGGTTTTGTGATCGCCGTTCACCGCCTCCAGCCCCGCGGGCAGACACTCATCTTCTCCTATTGTTACACCCTGAGCGAAAGCGCCGATCAGTTCATCATCAAAGGGCTTATCAAGGTTTGCGATATACTCTTTTTCAACGTGATTTTTGGGGCTGAGTATCCTGTGGGCAAATTCTCCGTCATCCGTTATAAGCACGAAGCCCGTTGTGTTTTTATCGAGTCTTCCGGCGGGGAACAGATTTTTTCTTTTCATTTCCTCCGGCAGGATATCTATAACGGTTTTCTCAGCGGTTTTTCGCCCGTCCGTTGAGGAGATAACGCCCTTCGGCTTGTTCATCATTATATAGACGAGCTTGCGGAGCTTAATTTCTCTGCCGTCAACGCTGAGTATATCTTTTTCCTCATCCAGCTTATCGTTGAACGACTTAACGGGCAGACCGTTTAAAACGACTCTGCCCTGTTTTATAAGCGTTTTCGCTTCGCTTCTGCCGATATTCAGTTCTCTTGAAATAACTTTGTCTATTCTTTCCATTTTTTGATCCACGCAAGCCTATACACGCATATGGCTCAAACTTGCCGTTTATCCATTCTAACGTTTTTGAAGCCCCTGCATAAAGCCGTCCGACGCGGAGGTGGAGCAAATGTCACCGCCGATAAGCACGTTTTCACAAACGAGAAGATTCGCGAAAATACAATCTCTGTTTTCGTATCCGCTGAAATTCGTTATGTTGTAGGTATATACGGTGACCTCCTGCCCCTTATACGGCTCCAAATCAAAGCCCTGCGCCTTTTGAATTTCGTTGTAGCGTGTGTAAACGTCGTTGAATTCAGCGGGGATCTTGACCTGCTTTTCGGTGCAGTCGGTATTAAACTCCCAACCCATGGAGGTCAAATATTCCTCTCTTTGTGAATTCGTTTCAAGCGTTACGGTACTCATAACCTTTTCGCTGCTTTTGATATGGTTGGCGGCAAAGGTTATGACGATTACGAGCACCCCCGTCAAAACAAGAATAAGCCCGAAAATCGTTTTCGGCTTTAATCTTAAAGTCAGCATTTTCATAAAACCACCTCATAGTGATATTTATGAAGCGCTTATATAAAATATAACTAATTATGAAAGGGCTTTCTATTTCTTGTTTTCAACTATGAATTCTCTTATCCCGTCAAGATACGATATCTCGGCAACGGCGGTAACTTTTATTCCGTCGTCCGTATATTCCTCGCTCTCAACGATGCCGTGATTTCTCAGCTCGTTAACGATTTTGAAATGAGAAAACGGGAGAAGCAGAGTTACCCTTTTTCTCGTTATCGGCAGAGCCTTTGATATTTCCTCAAGAAGCTCTCCAATGCCGTAGCCCGTTGCCGCGCTTATGCGAACGCTTCTTCCCAAAAGCGGAAAATCCAGCATATCGGGCACGAGATCACATTTATTCAGCACGTTGATCACGGGCTTACCGTCACAGCCA
Source organism: Eubacterium sp. (assembly GCA_022511205.1). Taxonomy (GTDB): domain Bacteria; phylum Bacillota; class Clostridia; order Oscillospirales; family Acutalibacteraceae; genus Eubacterium_R. Next base: position 29,072 of record JAFLRY010000011.1, read on the forward strand.
AGAGATGAGAGCAGATCGTTCGTCACCTTGATATGCTCGGCGCATTCCTCGCTTGACGCATCGCAAACGTTCAGTATAACATCCGCCCACAGCGCCTCCTCAAGGGTGGATTTAAACGCCTCAACAAGCTGATGCGGAAGCCTACGAACAAGACCGACCGTGTCCACCAGCATAACCTGCCGTCCGTCAGGCAAGGTCAAGCGCCTTGCGGTTGGATCAAGGGTGGCAAAAAGCTTGTTTTCCTCCAAAACGCCCGCGGCGGTGAGCCTGTTCATAAGGGTTGATTTGCCCACGTTGGTATAGCCGACGATGGCGATCGCCTCCACGCCGTTTTTCTGCCGGCGCTTGTGCATAGCCTGCCTGCGCTTTTCTATCTTTTCAAGGCTTTCGTTGAGATACTCTATTCTTCTGCGGATATGCCGCCTGTCCGATTCAAGCTTCGTTTCGCCGGGACCCCTCGTTCCGATTCCGCCGCCGAGCCTTGAAAGGCTTTTTCCCTGACCGGTAAGCCGCGGAAGAGAGTATTTGAGCTGAGCAAGCTCAACCTGGATCTTTCCCTCTGACGAACGCGCCCGTTTGGCGAATATATCGAGGATTAGGGTAGTTCTGTCAACCACCTTAACGCCTGCCGCATCCTCAATATTCTTTACCTGAACAGGCGAAAGCTCCGAATCGGCGATGATTATATCAATCTCGTTCGATTGGCAGAACGCGGCTATCTCCGCAAGCCTGCCCAGCCCAACGAATGAGGAAACGGACGGTGTATCCCTTTTCTGGAGCATTATTCCAAGCACCTCCGCCCCCGCCGTGTCCGCAAGCTCCGCCAGCTCCGAAACGGAAGCCTCCGCGTCAAACTCGCCGGTGTCAACGGAGATGAGAAGCGCTTTTTCTTTTATTTCTTTATAATTATTTTCGTTCATGAATTACTGTCCTGTTTAACTATCGCCTGAAGCACCTTGTTTGCCATAGGGCCAGCTGTTCCCGAGCCTGAATTGCCGTGCTCGGCAACTACTACGAAGGCGTAAGGATGCTCCTCATCGTCCATAAAACCAACAAACCATGCGGTGTTATGGGTTTCTATCTTATCTATCTGCGCTGTGCCTGACTTTGCGCAGAGGTTGAGACCTTTATATTTTGAATCTCCATACTGCTGCTTAACGTTATTTCTCATAAGCTCCTTCATTACCGCCGCCGTATCCGCGCTCAGAAGCTGAGTTTCATCGGAAGCAAAGGTGATACCAAGCTTCTGGCCCACCTGATTTGAAAAATCGTCTACGAGATTGAAGGATATCGCCTTGCCGTCATTGGCAATGGCGCACATCAGCCTGAGCATTGAAGCGGGATTTACAAGGGTCTGCCCCTGACCTACTCCCGTCCAGCCGACTAAGGTATCGGCATCGCCGTTTTCAAGATAAAATCTGCCCTTCGTTGAAGAGATCTTTCCGCTGACGGAAACGGAGGATGTAAGCCCCAGCCTCTCAGCGGTGGATTTCAGCTCATCAGCGCCCAATTCAATGGCAAGCTCAGCAAAGGCGGAGTTGCAGCTTTTCGCCAGCGCCTGCTTAAAGGTCACTTTTCCGTGGCGGGAATTACAGATGATGTTATCCTCTTTTATTCCGTCAACGTCAAGTATCCTGTTGCAGCGCCAGCTTCTGTCCAAAACCTCCGTGCCGAGCTTTTCAATGGCGCAAATGGAGGTGACAAGCTTAAAGGTTGAACCGGGAGTGTAAAGCCCCGAAAGGAAGCGGTTTATATAAACACCCTCGTATTTGTCCGAGGTCAGGATATCGCTCGGAACGTTATTAACGTCATACGTGGGGGTGGACACCATGCAGATGATATCCCCCGTTTTGTAGTTCACCACGGCTATAGTGCCCTTATGATTTCCGAGAGCGTCATAGGCGATCTCGTTTATTCCCGAATCTATAGTCAGCTTAACGTCATTTCCCTGGCCGTAGCGCTCAATATCATAAACACCCGTCAGCAGATTATAGCCCACCAGCTCGGATTCAAAGGCGGATTGCACACCTGTGGCGATAAAGCTTCGCATATCTCCCACAACGTGAAGATTTGCCATTCGCGTTTGTCTGTTTGAGTTATAGACGCGTTCTCCGTCCACCGTTTCAACCAGCACCACTCCGTCGCGGTCGGTTATTTTGCCCGCCGCGATGAGCTTTCCGTCTCTGAAAACGTGGGCGTTATAGGATTTCATTACCCACACGTCGCCGTCTGTGATAAGGCTTGCGGTCATAAAGACAAGCCCGCCTATAAAAAGAACGCAAAGTATCCAGAGGAAAATCCCTCTTCTCGTTATCATTTTCATTTCTTCTTCGCACCTCCAAGGTAGTTATAGGTGCGCACATCTGACGCCTTTATATACGCCAGCACCGCCCAGCAGCACATCATTGAGGAGCCGCCCTGGCTGACGAAGGGGAGCGTTACGCCTGTAAGCGGCAGCACGTCGGTTATTCCGAAGATATTCAGCGCCGTCTGGAAAAGCAGCATTCCCGCGCCCGCAACGGCCACGATGGAGTAAAAGGTGGAACGCGCAGCTATGGAATTTATAAGCGCCGAGATAGCGATCGCCACGAACATCAGCACGATGATAACGCCGAAAATAAAGCCCCACTCCTCGCAGATCACACCGAAAATAAGATCGGTGGTGGAGGCAAAAACCCTTCTTGTGTTTCCGTTTCCGATACCGAGCCCAAGCAAGCCGCCGGAAGCAAGACCTATCAGCGTTCTCGTTTGCTGATAGCCGCTGGCGTTGTAAAAATCCTTTTCCCAGATATGCCGGTAAACGGAAAATCGCGCCATAACGTAGGAACGGTATTTCAGCACGATTCCCGCGCCAAGCACGGCGGAGGCAATAGCAAGGATTATCGTTTTAATGTCTCCCGAGGTCATAAAGGCGATTATGAGGAACGTAACGAAAAAGATAAGCGCCGTTCCGAAGTCCTTTATAAGTATAAGCGTTCCCACGCAGGCAACGGAAAAGCCTATATAGGCAAAAATATTTTTGCTGGTCTGTATTTTTTCCAGCGTGGCCGCCCCAACGAAAATAAACGCTATCTTAACGAATTCCGAGGGCTGGAAGGTTATTCCGTTTTCGCCGCCTATGGTTATCCAGTTTCTCGCTCCGTTGGTGGTTCTCGCAATAGCAAGGTTTATTATAAGAAGCAGTATCGCGCCTGCCGCAACGGGTAGCCTCAGCTTCATGCAAAGATCAACATTCCCCAGTAGAAACACCATAAAAACGTAGATAAGGATTCCCGCAAGTATCATAAAATACTGCTTGAAAGCCGCGTTTGCCGAGACGGAGCCGATAACGGAAATTCCCGTTGAGCACAGGAAAAAGGCAATAAGCTCCAGCTCAAAATTTCTTCTGTGGAGCAAAGTATAAAACGTAAAGAGATAAACCCACTCCGTAGCGATAAAAAGTGCCATGGCGGTGATAACCTTCATCTCAAAGGTCTCACCGGAAGCCGCGGAGCAAAACGCAGTTACAACCTGAAAAACCGTCATAAGCGCCAGCATCGCAAAGTTATTTATCGGCCTTATTTTCGGAAGCTTTTTCACGCTTTCCCTATCCATTTTTTACACCTCACTTTTCGTAGAATACGAACACCTTGTCTCCAAAGGTGATCATATCCTCGTCAAAAATCAGCTGCGGCTGAGTGATATATCTGCCGTTTAGCTTCGTGCCGTTATGGCTGTCAAGATCAGAAAGCGCCCAGCCCCTCGTGGTTTGATGTATCCTTGCGTGCCTTCCGGAAACGGTGTTTGAAAGTATCTGGATATCACAGCCGTCCTCTCTGCCGATAAGCACGTCCTTTTTCTTGAGATATACGGGTCGGTGGCTCTTAACGTCCACCAAAACCGCATAGGCAACGATTCTGTTGTTGCTCTGGGTTTGGGTTCTGATCTGGCGCTTCATTTCGCCCGAAAGCGCCTCGGCGCACTGGAAAACGAGGGGGATTTCGCCGATTTCAATAACGTCGCCGTCGTTCAGCGCCGCTCTTCCCTCTATCTTATTGCCGTTTATCAAAATGCCGTTTTTTGAAAACGTATCCGTGATTATCCACTCGTTTCTCTTTTTCGCTATAACAGCGTGAAAACGCGAAACGGTGGGCATGGGTAAAACTACATCGTTTGCTTTTGATTTTCCTATAGACGTCTCCCAGTGATTTATATCGATCACGGAGCCGCTGTTTTTATCGGTAAGCTGCGCCATTTTGTGTATTCTCGGCCTGTTTCTGATAAGCGAGATCGCGCAGGTGGAGGCTACTATTAATGCCACGATGGGAAAAACGTATCTCATAAGAGATGTGATCACCGTCATTATATTTTCCAAAACGGACACTCCTTTCCATTTTAAAATTAAATGCTTAATATATTACTTAGAATATATTTTCAAAATGCAAATGTCAAGATTCTATTGAATTTGTTAATAATTCGGTTTATACTCAAATTAACAATATATTTATGAAAGGTAAGTATTTATTATGAGTATAGCAAAAACCTTTTTCGGAAATTTGCCGAACGGTGACGGAGTTGATCTCTACACTATCACGAATAAAAACGGATCAAGCGTTTCGCTGATGACCCTCGGCGGCGGAATCCAGGCATTAAAAGTACCGGACAGAAACGGCGAGCTTGCGGACGTTGTTCTCGGCTTTGACGATCCCGTTCATTATCTCAACACCGATCTCGGCTATCAGGGGCTACTCGTGGGCAGAGTCGCCAACAGAATCAGAGACGCTAAATTTTCCATTGACGGCGTTGAATACCACCTGCCTGCAAATCAAGGCACTTGGACGCTACACGGCGGCGGACGCTTCAGCTTCACAAATTGGGAGGTTGAGGAAGCCACCGATAATTCCGTAACCTTCAAAAAGTTCTCCCCGGATATGGAGGACGGCTTTCCCGGCAATTTCACCCTCACTGTGAAATATATATTCACAGATGAGGACGTGCTTCGTCTTGAATACACTGTTTTGAGCGACAAAAAGACTGCCGCCAATCCCACGAATCACGCTTATTTCAATCTGTCCGGAAAGAGCGAAGGCACTATTGAAAACCATTACCTCAAGATCAACGCCGATCATTTCACAGAGACCGATTCCGATCAGCTTCCCACGGGAGAGCTTGGCGAAGTTAAGGGTACGATGATGGATTTCAACGATCTCCATAAGATAGGTGATAAGATAGACGAGCCCTTCCGCGCGATCATAGACGGCATAGGCTACGACAACAACTACTGCCTCAACAAAGCTCCCCGCGATTTCACTCAGGCGGCGGTGCTTTACGATGAGGAAAGCGGCAGAAAAATGGAGGTTTACACCGATCTTCCCGGTGTTCAGCTCTATTGCGGCGGCTGGCTTGCCAAAGAGGGAAATCCCGGCAAGGGCGACAGCAAGGTCATCTTCAGACGCGGCGTTGCCCTTGAGACTCAGTTTTATCCGGACAGCGTCAATTTCCCTGATAAATTTCCCTTCTCCTACGCAATGCCCGGTGAGGAATTTAAAACCGTAACGGAATTCAGATTTTCCGCTGAATAAGGGCCAAATCAAAGTCGCAACCAATAGTTGCGGCTTTGAAAAATGAAAAATCATCAATTGGAAATCAAAGTTTGTAGCAATTTTTTCTCGCAACTGATAAAATTTAGATGAGGTGATAAGATGGATATATCAACAGCAAACAGACTTTTTGAATACCGAAAAGCATACGGGTATTCACAGGAGGAGCTTGCCGAAAAGATAGGCGTATCACGGCAGGCGATCTCTAAATGGGAGCGCTCCGAGAGTAGCCCTGATACGGATAACCTGATCGCTTTATCAAAGCTTTACGGCGTTACTATTGACGAACTTTTAAACGGAAATGAAAAGCCTAAAAAAGTAATGAATAACGAAAACGTATCTGATGAAAGCGTTGAGAATGCCGACCCCTCCGCCGAAGCCCCGAAAACCGATAATATTCATATCGGCTGGGACGGTATCCACGTTGAATCTAAAAACGGCGATAAAGTCCATATCGGCGGCGGCCACGGAGTTCACGTTGAAACCGGTGACGAAAGCTGGAAAAGCTATTACGCCGATGACAAACGCAAGATCCACCCGAAAAGACCGCCGAGAGATCCGGTGCTTCACGCAGCGCTTCCGATAGTATTAATTATCGTTTATCTGATTCTTGGCTTTACGTTTTCCCGCGGCTGGGCTGTGGGCTGGATAGTATTCCTGCTCATTCCCATTATTGAAACGGGAATAGCGGCTTTCAAATATAAGAACCCCGCCTATTTCGCGTACCCCGTGCTTGCCGCCGGGCTATTCCTTACGAGCGGAATGGTTTTCCACGTTTGGCACCCAACATGGATCATTTTCTTAACGATCCCCCTCTACTATCTGGTGTGTGACGCGTACAGGAAAACCAAGCAGCTTAAAGAGGACGATTATTCCCGGAACCCGCAAAACTCAAACGGAACGTATTTTCAGCCTGACGGAACAAGCTATTCCGAGCCGACCCGCGGCTACGGAAACAATGTTGCAAGAGTTATAATCATCGTCGTATGCGCGATAACTATAATTGCAGTAGTGGCGATCATCTGCACATTCAGCTGGCTTGGCGGCGTATCAGGCAACGGCTTTATTTCCGGAATCGTTGATATCGTAGACAGCGCCGTGGGCAATTCAAACTGGAGCTACGATAACTGGGAAGCGTACACCGTTGGAAACGGAGAGGTAATTCCTCAGGGCATAACGCAGCTCTCCGTTGACTGGATAAACGGCAACGTTACCGCCCAGTATTATGACGGTGATACGATCGCCTTTTCCGAACCGGAGCAGGAGAACTCCGATCATCAGCTCCGCTGGCTTGTGGTTGGCAACGAGCTGAAAATCAAATTCTGCAAATCGGGGCTCAAATGGCAAAATAATAACCATTTTTACAATAAGGATCTAACGATCTATCTGCCAAACGGATTCAACCCCAATGAAATAGGTATTGATACGGTTTCGGCAAATATTGATATAAATGGTATAAAGGCTAGTGGAATTGATATAGATACCGTGAGCGGAAATATCAATGTTCGCGGAGAATTTGCGGAGATCGACGCGGATACGGTAAGCGGGAATATCATCGCTGACGGATCGTTCGCCAGCATATCTGCTGACGCGGTAAGCGGCCATGGGGATATAACTGCCCGCAATAAACCAAATAAAATGGAGCTTGAAACTGTGAGCGGATTTTTCAAAGTAACCGTTCCTGAGGATATCAGCGGCTTTACAGTTACTTATGACACAGTTTCCGGCAACGCGTCAGTAAGGGATTTTGAAGTAAAAATACCTGAAAAACGAATGATCGTTTACGGTGACGGTAGTGCGCGGATAGATTTTGAATCCGTAAGCGGTAATCTTGAAATCAAAAAAGCGAGTTAATAGAACCTATAAAAAAGACCGAAAGGCAACTGTGAACTGCCTCTCGGTCTTTACATTTATTTCTTATTCCTCAGATGAAAGTATCATTCGGTCGTTATCAAGCTCGCTGCCGCTGGTGATCTTGAATTTCTCCAGCAGATCCTTAGTGGTGAGCTTTTTCTTTTCCTCACCGCTGACGTCGTAGATGATCTTGCCGTCGTTCATCATAATGAGCCTGTTGCCGATTGCGATAGCGTCCTTCATATTATGCGTGATCATAATGGTTGTAAGATTATCTTTCGCAACGATCTCCTGTGTGAGCTCCAACACCTTCGCCGCAGTCTTGGGATCAAGCGCGGCAGTGTGTTCGTCAAGCAAAAGCAGCTTCGGCTTTTTCAGCGTTGCCATCAGCAGCGTTATCGCCTGACGCTGACCGCCCGAGAGCAGCCCTACCTTTGAGGTGATTCTCGTTTCAAGCCCCAAATCAAGGGATCTGAGAAGCTCAACATACTCCGCCTTTTCTTTTTTCCTTACGCCGGGGCGGAGTGTTCTTGCCTTTCCTCTGCGGGAAGCAAGGGCAAGGTTTTCAAGTATCTGCATATCCGCGGCAGTACCCGTCATAGGATCCTGGAAAACTCTGCCGAGAAATTTTGCTCTTTTGTATTCGGGAAGCTTGGTAACATCCTCACCGTCTATGGTGATCGTGCCGCAATCCACGGGATAAACGCCCGCGATCATATTGAGCATCGTTGATTTACCCGCGCCGTTGCCGCCGATAACGGTTACGAAATCGCCCTCGTTGAGGGTGAGATCAATGCCGTTGAGGGCTTTCTTTTCGTTTACGGTTCCGGGGTTAAAGGTTTTGTAAACTCCCTTTATCTCAAGCATTCTCAGCACCTCCCTCAACTCTCTTTACTCTTTTGGCCGCTATTTTATTTTTCCAGAACGGAACACCGAGGAAAAGCGCAACGACTAACGCGGTGAAAAGCTTCAAATCATTTGACGGCAAACCGAGAGAAACAACGAATGTAACCGCAATATAATAGATTATTCCGCCGATGACCACAGAAGTGAGCCTGAGCGCAAAATTCTTAAAGATCTTGCCGAAAATGACCTCGCCGATAATTACAGCCGCAAGTCCCGTAACTATAGCGCCTCTGCTCATACTTACGTCCGCATAGCCCTGATACTGAGCCAAAAGCGCGCCTGAAAGGGCAACTATTCCGTTTGAAAGCACCAGCGCGATGATCGCGTTAACGTTTGTGTTTATACCGTTTGCTTTAGCCATATTCTTATTGTTTCCCGTGGCGCGGATCGAGTGTCCCATTTCCGTGCCGAAGAACCAATAAAGAGCAGCGATAATAACGGCGGTAATTATTAAACCGGCAATGATAGACGGTTTAACGTTTCTCATACTCATTATCAGATTATAACTGTCAACGCTTATTCCCTGATTTGATTTGCCGACAATATCAAGGAATACGGAATACAGACCGATCTGCGTAAGAATTCCCGAAAGGATCGGCGGTATTCCAAACAGTGTGTAAAAAATTCCGGTGGCGAGTCCGCAAAGACAGCCGCAAATAAAAGCCATCAGCATCGATACGTAAATATTCATACCGGTCAAAGCGCAGGTTACGAAAACCGCGCCGCCTGCCGCCATAGAGCCGTCTACCGTAAGATCGGCAAAATCAAGTATACGGTAAGTTATGTAAACGCCTATCGCCATTATTCCCCATACGATGCCCAAGGCTACCGCGCCGGGAAGGGAGTTAAAAAACGCAAGCATAGTTACTCCTCCATTGAAAAAGAAAGGCGATAAGCGTAACTTATCGCCCTTATGATTTTTATTGCTTAATTATTCTGCGGGAATTGCTACGTATTCTTCAGAAACCTCAATTCCAAGCTCAGCACAGATCTCGGGATTATATTCCTTGGTGAATTTGGGAGCATATTCGATAGGCATTGCAGCGGGATCTTTCCCCTCTAAGAGGATCTCAGCCGCCATTTGACCTGCCTTGTAGCCGATATCATAATAGTTAATTGAAAGGGTTACAATACCGCAGCCTCTGCAGATACCCTCTTCGCCTGCGAATACAGGGCACTTGGCGGGTCTTGCAACAGCATCGATAATATCGGTGGCCTTTGCGGCAGCGTTATCGGTGGGAATGTAAAGAGCCTCGTTTTCGGCAACAGCCTTCTGGGTGATGGCCTGAAGCTCGGTGGACTCAGCAAATGAATATACGTTAACCTCAATTCCCATCTCTTTAAGATATTTGCTGACTTCATCTACCTGATACTGAGAGTTGTCCTCTCTTGAGCAATAAATGATACCAACCGTTCTGATATCGTCTAAAACCTCCGGAATCATAGCCGCCTGCTGATCAAGCGGAGGAAGATCTGACGTACCGGTTACGTTGATGCCGGTTTTGCCTTCATCAAGCGTTCTGTTAAGCGCAACGCCGTATTCAGTGATAGCGGTGGCAACGATCGGGATCTGATCGGTTGCTGAAGAAGCAGTCTGAAGCGCGGGCGTAGCGATAGCCAGCATGAGATCAACACCCTTTGAAACGAACTGGTTGATGATCGTTGTGCAGTTTCCTGAATCCTCCTGAGCGTTCTGAGGATCGATCTTAACGTTTTCCTGACCGATCTTGTCATAGATAGCGGCAACAAAGCCCTGCTGCGCCGCATCAAGCGCGGGATGCTCAACCCACTGGCAGATACCGATCGTATAAATCTTCTCGCCGGTCTCCGGCTTCTGCGTTGAGCAAGCGGCAAATATCGTGCCTGCAAGAACAACTACAAGACAAATCGCAATAATTGCTTTTAATGATTTTTTCATGTTTTTTCCCTTCTGTATTATGTATTTCACTTCCGCTTTAAAGCGCTGAAGCGATTTGATAAAAATATATTAACACATATAAAAAGGGCTGTCAAACAAAATCCTTTGAAAGACAGCCTTTTTGTAATTTTTCACTAATTGAATGATTACTCATTTGTGCATATTGGGCATATTTGAGCTAAAAAACGGACTCAATCGCTTGCTCCTGCTTTACAACTGAGAAGCAACCGTATATATCAGCTTCTTCGAATCCTCCCAGCCGAGGCAGGGATCGGTAATGGACTTGCCGTAAACACCATCCTCGATCTTCTGGCAGCCCTCTTCGATATAGGATTCTATCATAAAGCCCTTCACGAAGCGCTTGATATCTCCGTTGTGGCGCATGGAATGGAGTACCTCGTTGGCGATCCTCGTCTGCTCGTAATACTTCTTGCCGCTGTTGGAGTGGTTGGTATCAATAATAACGGCGGGATTCTTATATTTTTCATCAGCGGCATACATATTATAAAGGGTAATAAGATCCTCGTAATGGTAGTTCGGGTGGCAGATGCCGTGCTTGTCAACGCCGCCGCGCAGGATCGCGTGGGCAAGCTCGTTGCCCTTTGATTCAACCTCCCAGCCGCGGTAAATAAAGGTATGCCCGCCCTGCGCCGCCATAATGGCATTGAGCATAACGCCGTAATCGCCGCTGGTGCCGTTTTTCATTCCGCAGGGCACGTCCATTCCGCTGGCTGTGAGGCGGTGATCCTGGTTTTCAACGCTTCTCGCGCCCACCGCAACGTAGGAAAGCAAGTCGCTCAGATAGCGATAATTTGAGGGATAGAGCATTTCATCGGCGCAGGTAAGTCCCGTCTGCTCTATAGCCTTAGAATGAAGCGAGCGCACGGCAATAATACCGTCGTACATATCGGGAACGCCGTCCGGATCCGGCTGATGCATCATACCCTTGTAGCCCGCGCCTGTGGTGCGTGGCTTGCCTGTGTATATGCGCGGGATGATTATAAGCTTGTCCGCAACCTCCTTTTGCACATCGGCAAGGCGATTCACGTAATCCAGCACGCTCTCCTCCCTATCTGCCGAGCAAGGGCCGATTATCATCAAAAGCTTATCGCTCTCGCCCTTGAAAACCTTGGCTATCTCCGCGTCACGCTGTTCCTTAACTTTTTTCGCGTTATCACTGAGGGGGAAAAGCTCTTTTACCTCCTTGGGGATCGGCAGCTTGCGCACGAATTGCATATTTTTCATTGAATTATCTTCCGTGATCACCATATCTATACACCACAATCCATATTTTTGTTACATTGTAATAAATTATTTTTTAATTGTCAAACAAAAACGGCTTCCGCGCGTAACGAAAGCCGCAAACGTTTTAGAAATTTTCAAGAAGCGAAGTGTAAAACTCACTGTAATCACTGCGTTTATCGGCTGTAAATGCCATGGCCTCTTTCGGGTGTCGGTTGAGCTGACCTGTAAGCATATACTGGATATCATAGCCCCAAACAACGCCGCTCGCTTTCAGCGGAAGCATATAATTCTCGATGAAGGATAACAGCGGGAATAAATTATATTTGGGATTTTTGAGGAAGCCGAGAAGCAGCTCCATAGCGCAGTTGCCCGCTCCTCTGCCCATGGCGGAAGCCGTGGCGTCAAGATACGAAACGCCGTAGGACATTGTTTCAATCGTATTGGCAAAGGCCAGATTCTGGTTATTGTGCGCGTGGAAGCCTATCGCCTTCCCGTATTTTTCGCCGTATTCAAGATATTTCTTTGCAAGCGTACCCGCATTTTCGGGATAAAAAGAGCCGTAGGAATCAACGAGATAGATAACATCAACGCTGCTTTGACCGAGCATTTCAAGCGCCGCCTCGATCTGATCGCTGTTTGCCTGGCTCGCCGCCATAATGTTACAGCTGGTCTCGTAGCCGAGCCTGTGGAAATGCTCCACCATTTCCACCGCGGCAGGGATCTGATGGATATAGCACGCCACGCGCACAAGATCTATGACAGATTCACTCTTGGGAATGAAGTCTTCCTTGAAATCGCATCTGCCAACGTCCGCCATAACGGCGATCTTCATATCGGAAACATTATCGCCCACGATGCTTCTGATATCCGCTTCATCGCAGAATTTCCATTTGCCGAATTTTTTCGGATCAAACATCTTTTTTGAGGCGCGGTAGCCGAATTCCATATAATCAACGCCGCTCTTTATATTTGCCTTATAAAGCTCGGTAACGAATTCATCTGTAAATTCAAAATTATTGCAAAGTCCGCCGTCTCTGATCGTTGCGTCAACCACCTTAACGTCTGTGCGGACAGACATTAAATTACCCTTTCTGGGCGCCATTTTCATACATCTCTCTTTCAGCTTGCGATTTAGCGCTTTAAAGTCCCACCACTTTAAAGCGGTTTAGCGTGTATTATAGCAAAGTAAATTTCGTTTGTCAAGCAATATAAATAAAAAAGAGGGGCATTTTCGCCCCTCTTAGCTAATTCAGATTATTTTATAACTCTAACTCTGATAACGCCGTCTATATTTTTGATATCCTCTATCGCCTGTTCGGAAACCTCGGAATCGGTATCGATAATACTGTAGGCAATAGAACCGCGGTTTTTGTCCTCGAAATTGGCGATGTTTATGCCGTCTCTGCCGAAGGTGTCGGTGATCGTAGCGATCATATTCGGCTGATTCTTGTGGATAACGGTAACTCTCGCAACGCCCACTCTTTTTGAGGATACGGCGGGAAGATTAACGGAATTTTTGATGTTTCCGTTTTCAAGAAAATCAACAAGCTCCAGAGCGCCCATTGAAGCGCAGTTTTCCTCGCTCTCAGGGGTGGAAGCGCCTAAATGCGGAAGCGCGATAACGCCGTCTACACCTATGAGCTCAGCAGACGGGAAGTCTGTAACGTACGCCGCCATTCTGCCCTCGTCAAGAGCTGAAACGACATCCGCGCTGTTGGCAAGATCGCCGCGGGCAAAGTTGAGAATTCTAACGGTTTGCTTCATTTTATCTATGTTTGCGGCACAAATGAGCTCCTTCGTTTCGGCCGTGAGCGGAACGTGCACAGTAATATAATCCGCAAGGGGGAATATCTCATCAAGCTCGTTGTTGACGGTAACCTCTTTTTTCAGCGTCTGCTCCGCTTCCTCGGAGAGGAACGGATCATAGCCGATAACCTCCATACCAAGATCAACGGCGGCGTTTGCAACGAGCCTGCCGATCGCACCGAGACCGATAACAGCAAGCGTCTTGCCCTTGATTTCAGGACCCGCAAAGGCAGACTTACCCTTTTCAACGCTCTTGCCCACGTTTTCATCGTTCTTCAAGGTTTTGCACCATTCGATCGCCTTGGTGATCTTGCGGCTTGAAAGAAGAAGTCCGCAAATAACCAGCTCTTTAACGGCGTTGGCGTTTGCGCCGGGGGTATTGAAAACCACTATACCCTTATCGGTGCAAGCATCAACGGGGATATTGTTTACGCCGGCGCCGGCCCTCGCGATGGCAAGGAGAGATTCAGGCATATCCATATCGTGCATTGAAGCGGAGCGAACCATTATCGCATCGGGATTTTCGATATTATCGCCGTAGGTATATTTTTCAGCATCAAATTTAGAAAGCCCTACGTTGGAGATTTTATTTAAGGTTTTAATATAAAACATTATTTATTCTCCTCCTCGAATTTCTTCATAAATTCAACGAGCTTTTCAACGCCCTCGATCGGCATTGCGTTATAAATAGAGGCTCTCATACCGCCAACGCTTCTGTGTCCCTTAAGATTTACAAAGCCTGCCGCGGTGGCTTCCTTTATGAATTTAGCGTTCAGCTCCTCACTGTCCGTAACGAAGGGAACGTTCATAAGTGAGCGATCCTCGGGAACTACAGTGCCCTTGAACATTTCGCTTGAATCAAGGAAATCGTAGAGTACGGCGGCCTTTCGCTCGTTGTATTCCTTAAGACCCTCGAGTCCGCCGAAGGTCTCCTTTATCCATTCAAGCACCAGCTTGCAGATGTAGATCGTCCAGCAGGGGGGCGTGTTGTAAAGAGAATCCGCGTCTGCCTGAACCTTGTAATCCATCATAACGGGGCAGATATCCCTTGCCTTGCCCAACAGATCCTCACGAATGATCGCAACAACGAGACCTGCGGGAGCAACGTTTTTCTGCGCGCCGAAGTAAACAACGCCGAATTTGGAAATATCAAGGGGTTCGGAAAGGGCGCAGGAAGATACGTCCGCAATAAGTACCTTATCACCCACCGGGGGAAGCTCCTTGTAAACAGTGCCGTAGATTGTATTATTTAAACAGATATATACGTAGTCCGCGTCATCTCTGAAATCCTCGGGCTTCGTTTTGGGAATATAGCTGAAGGTTTTATCGGCAGAGGAAGCAACCGCCTTAGCGTCGCCGTACTTCTGCGCCTCCTGATAAGCCTTTTTCGCCCACTGACCGGTGATGATGTAATCCGCCTTGCCAGAGCCGTTCATAAAATTGAGCGGAATAGCGGAAAACTGCGCCGAAGCGCCGCCCTGCAAAAACAGAACCTTATAGTTATCGGGGATTTTATAAAGCTCTCTCATCAGAGCCTCTGCTTCCTTGATTATTTCGTCGAAAACCTTCGAACGGTGGCTCATCTCCATAACCGACTGGCCTGATCCCTTGTAGTCAAGTATCTCTGCTCCTGCCTTTTCAAGAACGGAAACGGGAAGTGTTGACGGACCGGCGCTGAAATTATAAACGCGTGCCATAAAAATGTCCTCTCTTTCATATTGTTATATTAAAAAGTTTATGCCCTATATTATAAAGATGTTAAACATTTTGTCAATGCTTAAGAAAAAACTTTGTGAAAAACGGCAATAGATTGTTAAACAATTGTCAATATCGCCAGCGTTCTCCTTCGAAATAAAGCAAAAGCAGGCGAAATTTACAAATTACGCCTGCCTGATTCGGTAAAATATACAATTTCATTATTGCGGGTTCTGCGTGAGAGCGTTTTGAAGATAGCTTTTCTTTTTCTTCTTG
The DNA here is from genome assembly GCA_022511205.1 of Eubacterium sp. Taxonomy (GTDB): domain Bacteria; phylum Bacillota; class Clostridia; order Oscillospirales; family Acutalibacteraceae; genus Eubacterium_R. The sequence continues at coordinate 44,351 of JAFLRY010000011.1, forward strand.
GGCTTGTATGGGGGCGGATTTTTCAGCTTCTTTGTAAGCTTGCCGTTTTTGGCGGTGATCTTGTTGATCTCATGAACAGGACCCGCCATATATTCCGTCATATACTCATCGGCGACGGCCATCATCTTGGGATCGTTTCTCATTTCGCCTAAAATCGTAACGCCGATTATATCCTGAACCTCGTTGGTGCCGTCCTCGTAAACTTCATTCAGCATCTTAAACAGCCTCTTTTGCTCTGCCTGAGTACCGTTTTTGATCACGTCAAACACTCTCTCGTTTCCGACCTCGGCAAAAAAAGTTTCCGGCAAAAATTCTCCGTAAGCCGCAATATTGCGCTTGATATCATCCTTAAGATCTGGATAAAGCACGCCGAAGCGGTTTGCGAGAGAATCGGTATCGTAGCTGATAACTCCGCTCTTTGCCTGACCTCTGGAAACGCCCTTGGGCATTTTCACCTTTTCAAGATCGACCTTTTTCCTTGCGGCAAAAAGAGATTTCGCCTCGTCGCCTATCTCGTTGGCGGCGGAGCGGCAGGCTCTTTCATCCGCGTCATCCAGCTCAAAAAGCGATTTGGAGATCGTTTTGAACTGCGTTTGCTCGCCCTCGTCCTCATAGGCGCACTCAAAGGATAATATCTGATTCTCAGAGTTATAAGAAAGGCGATAAAGCCCCTTGTTTCCTTTGAATAGAGGCATATCATTCTCTGTCTTAACTCTTGAAAAGCCCAGTTCCTTATTAACTGCTTCCAGATTTTTCTCTATTAGCTTATATGCTTCGGTAAGTTCCATTTCTATCTCTCCCGTGCTTTAAAATCAAATATGCTTTTATTATTATATCAGCACGAAACCGATTTGTCACCATATATTTTTTAAAATATAGATTTATTTATATTGAATTGCAGAATTTAATGTGCTACAATATTATGAATAATTATGAGGTGAACCCATATTATGAGCAAAAAAAAGGTTGCGATCCTTTTCGGGGGTGCGTCGTCCGAGCATGACGTAAGCACGGTTTCCGCAAAAGGCATCATTTCAAATATCAATAAAGAAAAATACGATCTCGTGCTTCTCGGCATCACGAAGCAGGGCGAATGGTTTTTGTTTGACGATGACGTCGCCCTCTTGCCGGAGGATAAATGGCTTGCTTCAAAGAGCCTGAAGAAAGCATTCATCGTTCCCGATTCCGCAATTCACGGCATAGTTACCGAGGACGGCGAGCAGATCTATCTTGACGCGGTATTCCCCGTGCTTCACGGTAAAAACGGCGAGGACGGAACGATCCAGGGGCTTTTCCAGCTGGCGCAGATCCCATTCGTAGGCTGCGATTCCACCTCCTCGGGAGTTTGTATGGATAAGGCAATCACCAACGCCGTTTTGGACGCGGTGGGTATTAAGCAGGCAAAATGGTTAGCCTTTTCCTCATACGAATACAGAAAAGACCCTCAGCATTATATCGATCTTGCTTTTGAGCGCCTCGGCGCTCCCGTGTTCGTTAAGCCTGCCAATGCGGGTTCTTCGGTGGGAATTACGAAAGCGTGCAATGAAGACGAACTGAAAAAGGGCATCGAGATCGCTTTTAAAGAGGATAAAAAGGTAGTTCTCGAGGAATTCATAGACGGCTTTGAGGTTGAGTGCGCCGTTCTCGGCAACGAAGAGCCTGTAGCCGGTGAGGTGGGCGAAGTTCTTGCCGCCGCCGAATTCTATGATTTCGATGCGAAATATAACAATCCCGAATCAAAAACGCTTATCCCCGCAAGTATCTCAAAGGAAAAGCGCGATGAAGTAAGGGAAACCGCGCTGACGGCATATAAGACCATCAGCTGTGAGGGGCTTTCAAGAGTTGATTTCTTCGTAAAGCGCGATACCGGCGAGGTGCTTTTAAACGAGATAAACACCATTCCCGGTCAGACGCCTATAAGCATGTACCCGAAGCTGTTTGAGGCTGTGGGCGTTCCCTACGGCGAGCTGATCGACAGGCTCATTGAGCTTGCCCTTGAAAGAGGAGGTAAGCTTTAATGGATAAGCGCCCCATAGGTATATTTGATTCAGGTCTCGGAGGGCTCAGCGCCGTTAAGGCGGTGTTCAACTGTCTGCCCAATGAGGACATCATATATTTCGGCGACACTCAACGTGTTCCCTACGGCTCACGAAGCGAGAAAACGATAGAAGCCTTCGCGAGAGATGACATTGCCTTTCTTGAGCAGTTCAATTGCAAGCTTATAATGGCGGCGTGCGGCACAGTTTCCTCCGTTGCGGTAAATGCCACTTCAAAAATAAAAGAGCCTTTTGTCGGCGTGGTTAAGCCCTCCTGCGAGGCGGCCGTTAAGGCGACTAAAAATAAAAAAATCGGCGTTATGGCAACGGCGGCTTCCATCAACAGCGGTGCTTACGACAGGGAGATCGCAAGGCTTGATCCCGAAGCAAAAGTTACGGGCGTTTCCTGCCCCGTGCTGGTAACGCTGGTTGAAAACAACTGGATAGACGAGGATAACTACATTTCTAAGGAGATAATAAGTCGTTACCTCCAACCCCTGCTGGATAACGGCGCGGACACGATCATTTTGGGCTGCACCCATTTTCCCCACCTTGCGCCCATCATTCAAAGCGTGGTGGGAGACGGCGTTACGCTTATCGACAGCGGCTATGAGGCTGTTATGCAGGCCAAGAAGCTCCTTGACGAAAACGGCCTTGCCAACGATGAAAGCCATATGGGCACGGCTAAGTATTACGTATCAGACAGAACGCAGAATTTTTCAGGCATTGCTCAAACGCTGCTTGGAACGGATATTTCAGACAGCGTTACTTTTAAAGAATTAGCAGAATAATGGAATAATATGGACAGAATACTTTTAGAGATCACAGGTACCCAGCAGATCGATTCCCAAAAAGACAAGATAGAGCTCACCACTGTGGGCACCCTACGGGACGACGGCAGTGCCTACATTATCAGATACACCGAGGAGCAGACCCCTCCCCTCAGCCCCGTTAAGGTCACGGTTAGAATACAAAAGGACGAAAGCGCCGTTCAAATGACGAGAACGGGAGCATTTGACAGCTGCCTTACGGTGGAAAAATCGAAGCGAAATCTTTGCCGCTACGGCACGGAATTCGGCGATGTTCTGCTGGGGATCTACGGCAGGGAGATCGAAGCGAAGATAAGCGATTCAGACGGCAGCTTTTTCTTCGGCTACGACATTGACGTCAACGGTTCCCACGCATCACGAAACACAGTAAATATGACATACACTAAAAATCAGGAACAATGAGCAAAGCAAGCTGAATCCTTGCTTTGCCTATCATACAGGAGAAAACAAATGTCTTTATTAGTAAAGCAAACGCAAAGAGAATTAAAAACAAGAATAATTGACGCGCTGGGCAGAGCTGTAGCAAACGGCGAGCTTCCCGCTGAGCCGATCCCCGATTTCATAATTGAAAAGCCCTCCAACAGCGCCAACGGAGATTTTTCGGCAAACGTTGCAATGGCAAGCGCAAGAGCTTTCAAGAAAGCCCCGCGAATGATCGCGGAAAGCATCGTTAAAAATCTTGATCTCTCCGATACTCTTTTTGAAAGAGCCGAGATCGCAGGCCCCGGCTTTTTAAACTTTTTCCTCTCTCAGCAGTATTATACCGAGATATTAAAGGATGTTGCCGCTAAGGGCGATACTTACGGCAGATCAGATCACGGAAACGGCAAAAAGGTAATCGTGGAGTTCGTTTCCGCAAACCCCACAGGACCAATGCACATAGGAAACGCCCGCGGCGGCGCTATCGGCGACTGCCTTGCCTCCGTGCTTGACTACGCCGGATATAACGTTACCCGCGAATTCTACGTTAATGATGCGGGAAATCAGATAGAAAAATTCGCCACCTCCCTTGAGGTCCGCTATTTACAGCTTTATAAAGACGGCATTGAGATGCCCGAGGACGCCTACCACGGCGTTGATATCATCGAGCACGCGAAGAATTTCGCCGCTGAATACGGAGACAAATTCGTTGAGGCGGACAGCGCTGAAAGAAGAAAAGCGCTCGTTGACTTCGCGCTTCCCAAGAATATTGAGGGACTTGAAAGAGACCTGCTTCAATACCGCATTAAATATGACCGCTGGTTCAGAGAAAGCGCCCTCCACAACGATGGCTCCGTAATGGGCATAATCGAAAAGCTTAAGGAGCTGGGCGTGACCTACGAACAGGACGGAGCGCTTTGGTTTAAGGCGTCGGAATTCGGTAATGATAAGGATATCGTTTTGGTGCGCTCAAACGGTCTTGCCACCTACATCGTTCCCGATATCGCCTATCACTACAACAAGCTGGTTACCCGCGGCAACGATATTGCCGTTAACGTTCTCGGCGCTGACCACCACGGCTACGTCCCCCGTATGAAGGCGGCGCTCACGGCGCTAGGCATTGATGCTTCCCGCCTTGACTGCGTTATTATGCAGATGGTAAATCTCGTGCGTGACGGCGAAACGATCAAGCTTTCAAAACGCTCGGGCAAGGCGATAACCCTCACCACTCTGCTTGAAGAAGTTCCGATCGACGCGGCAAGATTTTTCTTCAATCTCCGCGAGCCCGATTCACATTTTGATTTCGATCTTGATCTTGCGGTGCGTGAGACAAGCCAGAATCCCGTTTACTACGTTCAGTACGCCCACGCGCGTATTTGCTCCATACTGAAAAAGGCGGCCGGCGAGGGCGTAACGCTTAGAAAAGCTACTGATGAGGAGCTGAATCTCCTTTGCGAAAAAGAGGAAAAAGAGCTTATCAGCCACCTTTCCCTGCTGACGGATGAGATCATCACCGCCGCTAAGGAATACAACCCCGCCAAGATAACTCATTACGTTATCGAGCTTGCGGCGCTTTTCCACAAGTTTTATAACGCCCAGCGTGTAATGTGCGATAACGAAAGCTTGATGCAGGCAAGACTCAATCTTTGCGTTGCCGCTAAGGATACTATCAAAAACGTTCTTACAATGCTTAAGATCAACGCTCCCGAAGCGATGTAGTTCAAACGAACATTAAAGAGAGGTTTATTATGCCGTCAACAAAAAGAAAACTGTTATACAGTATCGGCAACGGTATTTTCAAGTACGTTTATAAAGATCCCCAAAAGAATATGCTTCGCCTTGTTAAAATCGCAAAGGCGATGGCAGGGAAAATGTACCCCGAAAAAACCTTTACCACTTCAATTGACATAATTTCAAATGAAAACAACGTATGGCATCAGTACCTGTTTAACGGTATTAACGATATCGACAAGGATTTTCTGCGCCGCGCCGTGCTTACCTTTGCTATTGATCTCGGTCTGTTCGGCACGTCTACCCTGCGCAGAAAGAGAGACGAGATGCACTGCAATATTCCGTGGGTTGTTTTGCTTGACCCAACTTCTGCCTGCAACCGCAAGTGCAAGGGCTGCTGGGCGGCGGAATACGGCCATAAATCAAGCCTCACCCTTGATGAGATGAGAAAGATTGTCGGTGAGAGCAAGGAACTCGGCACGCATTTCTTTATGTTCACAGGCGGCGAACCCCTTATCCGCAAAAAGGATCTTATCACTCTTGCCCTTGAAAATCAGGACTGCATTTTCCTTGCCTTTACTAACGGCACTCTCGTGGACGACGCTTTCTGCGAGGACCTGAAAAAGTGCGGCAACTTCGGTCTTGCCCTTTCGGTTGAGGGTACGGAGGAGACGAATGACGATCGCCGCGGCGAAGGATCTTATAAAGACACTATGGACGCCATGGCAAGGCTCAAAAAACACGGTTGCCTTTTCGGCACTTCCGTTTGCTACACTGCCAAAAACTGCGAAGCTGTAACGAGCGATGCGTTTTACGATAAGATGATTGAGCTTGGCGCGAAATATATGTGGTATTTCCACTATATGCCCGTTGGCGGCGACGCGGACGTTTCCCTGCTTCTCTCTCCCGAACAGCGCGAGCGCGTTTACCGCTCTATCAGAGAAAAGCGAGACGGTAAAAACGGCAAGCCGATCTTTACAGTTGATTTCCAGAACGACGCGGAATTCGTCGGCGGCTGTATCGCAGGCGGCAGAAACTATTTCCACGTTAACTCCGAGGGTGACGTAGAGCCCTGCGTTTTCATTCACTATTCCGATTCGAATATCCGAGAGAAATCGATTCTTGAATGTCTGCGTTCCCCGCTTTTCAAGGAATATTACAAGGGCCAGCCCTTCAACGATAATATGCTTTGCCCCTGCCCGATGCTTGAAAATCCGCAGGCGCTCCGCAAAATGGTTGAGAGAAGCGGTGCGAAGTCTACCAATCTTCTCTGCGAAGAAAGCGCTGACGCGCTCTGCGCAAAATGCGACGCTTACGCAAAGAACTGGGCGCCCAAAGCAAAGGAGATTTGGGAAGAAAAGTCCCGTTTCAAGCCCTTCACCCAGTATTACCGCGATACCGCTGAAGGAAAGACCGGATACGATCCTTCGGATTATTAAAATTAAAGCCCGCAAAAGCGGGCTTTTTTTGCGCCTGCCGGCGCGGTCAATTTTTCAAAATGTTTTTTCCACTGCGTGGAAGGCCGAATTCTT
>JAFLRY010000012.1 GCA_022511205.1 Eubacterium sp.
TCCCCCTGCGTGAATACCGAATTCTTAAAGTTTTCCCTTTCAAGGCTTTTTTCCATTCTCGATATCAAAACGATATCCGTGCCTATTCTATACATTCGTTTTCCCTATCGGCTTCATGATGAAGCCGTTTTTGTATTCTTTAATCTTCGCCATTCTGTGCTCGGCAGACGGAATAGGCCCGCAGGAATTGGAGCCTGCACCCATCATAAAGCCGTCTAAGTGAACTACCGTGGTATCGTACTCTTTCAAATCCTCAGCGTGTGAAGCCTTGGCGCACTGAGCGCTGTTAAAATGATCCGCGCCGAATACGAAGGAGCTTTCGCTCTCAAATCTTAAGCCCGCGCCGTCCTTGTCCGTAAGCTCCGCCCAATATGTATTATATCTCATTGAGCTTTCCTGGGGCTTGATATATTTTTCGTGCATATCGGAAACGTCAAGCTCGCTGATGGCAAACACTGCCTGCTCTTTGAAATCGGAAAGGCTAAGCTTGTCAAGTCCGTAATACTTGACCTTATCAAAGCACTTCGGCATTTCAAGGGAAAGACCAAGCCTCGGCACGTTTTTGAATTTTAAATTCACATAGCGGTAATCAACTTTAATCTCGCCGCCCGAATAGATGCGGTAATCAACGAAAACTGAGCCTGCGTTTGAGCATTTCGGAGTGAGCAGTCTGTATTCGCAGTGAATTACGACCGAATCACTTTCAACACGGTGGCTTTCGGGAGAGGGCTTAAGCTCAAAAGCGAGATTGTTGAGCCCCTTCTTGTGCCAAGCGTTCTTCATATACATATCGTTATCAAGGGGCGCCCTGTAAAGCTCGGGATCAAAGCCCCTCGCGGGAGAAAGCGGAGTTTGATTGAACATCTGCTTACCCTCGTAAACATAGCTTTCTATCTCGCCGTTTGCCGTATTATAAATCAACTCAAACTTATCGCCCGAAATAAAGAGCTTCCTTTCGCTCTTTTCCACCTTGGGAGCGGAAGCGGATTCGATTCTTTCAGCCTTGTAGGCATCGTTTAGAACGATTTGTTCTTTTGCGATCTCAAAATCGCCGTCGTAATAAGTGAAAATAATTACGGTATGCGCGCCGAGATCGTACTCAATTTCTCTCGTTATCGTGCGGGTCGGGTCTATCTCAAATTCCAGCTCGCCGTTTTTTACCTCGATTCCGTTATCAAAAACAGAATATTTTACGGTGCAATTCAGCTCCTTGAAATAAAGACGGCTGGTGAATTCAAATACGTTCTTTTCCTTTAATTTTGCTCTCACGGGGCGGTAGCAGTTTTTCATCTGGAACGCGCCCGTGTGTGGCGTTCTGTCCGGGAAAAAGAGACCGTCAACGCAGAAATTACCGTCGTGCTTCCATTCGCCGTGGTCGCCGCCGTAGGTATATTTATAGTCGCCGTCCGCGTGATAGATCGCGTGATCGGCAAATTCCCATATACATCCGCCCATCATTATATCGCTTGAAAAGAAAATATTGACGTATCTTTCAAGTTCGCCGCTGCCAACGCCCATAGCGTGGGCGTATTCACAGAGATAAAACGGCTTTTTGAAATATCTTGCGGGAAGCAGCTTTCCGCCTGCTATTCTTTCGCACATACCGGGGTGGGTGTACATTTCTGAGTGAACGTCATAAGACCAGCGCAGCGTGCGGCACGCGCCCTCGTAGTGGATCGGTATGGGCGTGAGTTCCTTTAAGTTTTTATAGCAGTGATCCTGGCACCTGTAGCCCCCCGCCTCGTTTCCGAGAGACCACATAGTTATACTGGGGTGGTTTTTGTCACGCTGGAACATGCGGTTTACTCTATCCCAATAATGATCTTTCCACTGAAGATTACTGCTGATGAAATTCGGCTTGCCCATTTCGCCAACGCCGTGAGCCTCTATATCCGCCTCATCAACAACGTAAACGCCGTATTCATCGCAAAGATCAATAAAAGTGGGATCGGGAGGATAATGGGAGGTGCGAACGCAGTTTACGTTGTATTCCTTAAATATTTTAACGTCTCTCTCCATATCCTCAACGGTCATAACGTAGCCCGTTTCGGGGTGGGTATCGTGATGGTTAACGCCGAGGAGCTTGATCCTTCTGTTGTTGAAATAGAAAATATTTTTTCTGATCTCAATATGCTTAAAGCCTATTCGCTTTCTGATGATCTCAAGAGTTTCCTCTTCGCTCACAAGGGAAAGATAGAGTTCATAAAGCTTCGGGATTTCTGCGTTCCATTCCTCAACGTCCAGCACGTCAAAGGTGATCTTATCCGTTTTTCCCGGGCAGATGTTTATTTCCTTTGAGGCGATGAGCTTTTCGCCGTCCTTGATCTCAGCCTTAAAAGTCACCTCATCCTTCAGCTTAAAGGTGGGGATAACGTCAAGAAGATACGAGCCATCCTCGTTATACTTGGTTTTTGCCTCAAAATCGTATATGGAATTTTCGCCTGTTCTGGTAATAAGAACATCACGGAAAATGCCGTTATTCCTAAACATATCCTGGCATTCAAGATATGTGCCGGTACACCACTTATGAACTACGGCAACAATTTCATTCTCGCCGTCGCCGAGAAGCTTCGTTATATCAAACTCCGCGGTGTTGTGGCTTCCCTCGCTGTAGCCCACGTATTCGCCGTTAACGAAAACGTCCAGCGCTCCGGCAACACCCAAAAAAGTGAGAATAAAATTGCCGGATATCTCTTCAATTTTGAATTTCTTTATGTAAACGCCCGCGGAGCAGTCCTCCGGGAATTTCGGCGGATCGGGAACGAACTGATAGCGCGTGTTAACATAATAGGGCTTTTCGTATCCCGTAAACTGCCACATTGAGGGAACGGAAACGGTATCCGTCTCCTCCTCTTCGGTGTTGAAATCCTCGGGAATATCAAGGCAATTTGAATAATACTTGAAATCCCATTCGCCCGACAACACGGCAACCATCGAGGAATTATAGCGCTCCGTTCTGATATCCGTTGCCTCAAGCTCATCAAGGCTTGAAAACGGGATAAAATATGAACGGGGGGCTAAAAGATTCTCGGAAATCATGCTGAATTTTTTATAATTATTATTTTTTAGATTGTAGATCATACTAAATAAACCTCACAAAAGCATTATCCATATTGTACCATATTTATAAGTATTATGTAAATATCTTTACATATTTTAATTTTTGATATAAAATGTTAGATTATATCGACAAAGCTTGATCGGAGGAATAAAATGGCAGGTTTGATCGGCGTTGCCGTGAATACGGTGACTGTAATAATAGGCTCCTTCTTCGGATTGATATTTAAAAAAGGCATTCCCGAAAGGTTTAAGGACGGCCTTATGAAGGGAATCGGGCTTTGCACTATCTATATAGGCATCAGCGGAACGCTTCAAGGAAGCAATACGATCGTGCTGATACTTTCTATGGTTATCGGTATTCTTATCGGCACTTGGATCGATATTGATAAGAGGTTCAACTCCGTCAGCCTGAAAGTTGAAAAGAAATTCAGTAAAGACGGCGCTGAAACAGGCAGCTTTGCCAAGGGCTTCGTTACGGCGTGCCTTGTGTTCTGCATAGGCTCTATGACGATCGTTGGAAGCCTTGAAGCAGGGCTTAACGGAGATAATAAGATGATATTCATCAAATCAATTCTCGATCTTATTTCAAGCTTCGTTCTGGCAAGCTCGCTGGGCTTCGGCGTTATGGCTTCGGCGGTGTTCGTGCTTCTTTTTCAGGGTGCGATCGTTTTGCTTTCAAGCGCAGTTTCCCCACTTCTGACCGAAGAAGTCATAAACGAAATGGTCTGCGTGGGAAGCCTTTTGATTTTCGCTTTAGGTCTTGACTTAACAGGCATTAAAAAACTCAAAGTTATGAATTATCTGCCCGCGGTCTTCGTACCCGTAGCGCTCGTTCCGCTTTACAACTGGATAAGCTCGCTCATAAAATAATCACGCAAAAAAATTAAATTTTTCGTATTGCTGTTTTTGTTATAATCGCCCGCCCTTTTCAATATACATTACCAAGGACGGTGAAATACTTGAACGGTAATGTTGAAAAAAGATGCGTTGAGGTAGGAAAATACATAAGAGATACGGGAGCGACCGTCAGACAGGCGGGAATCGTTTTCGGAATAAGCAAGTCCACGGTGCATATTGACGTTACAAAGCGCCTTTACGAGGTGGACAGAGACCTTTTCGAGCAGGTTGAAAAGGTTTTGCAGGGAAACAAGGCGGAGCGCCATATCAGGGGCGGAAACGCCACAAAAGAAAAATACAGTAAAAGCAAAAATAATTGATATTTTAATATCTGCGTGATAGTATATTAACAGAAAATGCTTGGCTTGAGAGGGCATAATCATTATACCCTCTCTCCATTTGAACGGAGGAAGTTAAAATGAATATCGGCTTTATCGGTTGCGGAAATATGGCGAGCGCAATAATAAAGGGTATCGTTGGATCGGGAGTTGTAAAGGGCGAGGATATCTGCGCCTATGATCCGAATAATGACGCTGTCAATAACGCCGTAAAGAAGTATTCCATAAAGAAATGCGAAAACGCGAACGAGGTGGTTGAGTATTCCGATTTCGTGGTACTTGCCGTTAAGCCGAATATGCTGACCTCTGTTATCAACGAGATAAACGCTAAGCTGGAAAAAAGCAAAAAGGTGCTTATCTCCATTGCGGCGGGTAAAACGATTGAGTTTATAAGGGACAAGCTTTCCCACGATAACAAGATCGTTCGCGTTATGCCGAACATCAACGCAATGGTAGGCTCTGCCTGCAGCGCATACTGCGCTAACGCCAAGGTGACGAACACGGAGAAAAAGAAGATAGAAAAGATTTTCGGCTCTGTCGGCGAAATTATGGAGCTTCCCGAAAGCAGCTTTCCCCTTTTCGGCGTGATAGCAGGCTCTGCTCCCGCCTTTGCCTATATGTTCATTGATGCGCTGGCAAGAGCAGGCGTTAAAAACGGAATGAAAAAGGAAACGGCGCTGAACATCGCCGCGCAGACCGTTATGGGAAGCGCAAAAATGATTTTAGAGAGCGACGCTCATCCATACGCGCTTATTGACCAGGTCTGCTCCCCCAGCGGAACGACGATCGAAGGAATTACATCGCTTCAGGCAGACGGCTTCGAATCCGCCGTTCATAAGGCGGTAGATAAAACGCTTGCAAAGGACAGCAGGCTTTAATAAACGTAAAAGAGCGGCGGATCAATTTTCCGTCGCTCTTTTTGTGATATTTAAAAACTCTTCCCTCGTCATTGAGGAATTGATATATGACAAAAGTGAATTTGTTGAGAGAAACTCCGGCAGGTCAAGCGCCGCAAGGAGCTTCTTTTTATTTTGCTTAGCGTTTGACGTTCCCGAAATGCCAAGCTCGAAAAGGTCGTAATTGGTTACGGGATCAGTCTGCGTGGACTTTTCCGCGGAAATTCCCGCATTTTCAAACAGCTTTATCAGCAGCTCGTCGCTCATACCCTCAACACCCAGCTTTCCCTCTTTAGACGGCTCTGCTTTTCGCTTTTCCTTGCCGAGAATATCGGGTATATAGATATGCTTTATCTTATCCTTCGCAACGCCTGCTGCTATATAATTTCTTATCTGAAAGCCGCTGTGATCGGAATCGGTGAGGATAACGATTCCCCTGTCCTCCGCCAGCGCTCTGATGAATTTCAGCCTGCTTTTATCCTTATATATACCAAAGCCGTTGGTTTCGATTATCAGCGTATCCACAAGATTTGAAAGCTTTATTTTATCGTATTTTCCCTCAACGATCACCGCTTCTTTGATCTTAATCATAGCTTACCTCTTTTGAGATGAGCAGAAGCTTAACCATCGTTTCTTCCAAGATAAGCTTTTTATCAGTGGCGGTACTTTTTAGGTTATTATCAGCTTCCATTATAACGTCAAGAGATCTGCGAAGCTGAGCAACGGAAAGCTCAAAGCAGTCTCTCGCGGCGTTTCTTAAAACGAAATCCCTGCCCTTGTAATTATAATAATTGCCAACGTCCTCGGCGGGAAGCCCGGCGATCTTTGCGCATTTCACCCTGTACATATCAACGTAGCAGTTTGAAATAGCGGCAAGCACGTTTACGGGCTCTTCCTTCATAATGAAAAGAGTATCCAATATGGAATAAGCCTTATCGTATTCGCCCTTTATAACGGCCTTTGAAAGATCGTAAACCCTTGCCTGAAGGCATTTCACGGCAAGCTGATTTATGATACTTTTGGTTATTTCGCCGCCGCTCGCGTAGGCTGAGAGCTTTTCAGCCTCGTTCATCAGCGTTTTGATATCGTTGCCTGAAACGGAGATAAGATATCTGGCGTTATCGGCGGACAGTACGGCGTTTCTTCTTTTACAGCCGTTTACAAGCATTTTAACAAGCTCACCCTCGCTCCTTTTATCGAGCACTACGGTTGAGCCCGCCTTCGTGAACGCCGCCTCAACGGCTTTCATCTTGGCGTTCTTTTTCGGATCAAAGGGCAGAGAGCTATACCAAAATACAAGTATTGTGGTTTCGGGAACGTCCTCAAGAAACGCTTTAAGCTCATCAATTTCTTTTTGGCTTTTATCAATGGGATAATCGCAAACAAGAACGAAATTGCAACTGCTCATCATAGGAAGCATTTCCGCGTCGCTCAAAATTTCATTTAATGACACGTCCTTGCCGTTATAGGAATGAAAGTTGAAATCCTCGAATGCCTCGTTCACGTTATTCCTTTTGAGCAGATCAACGTAATGCTCCTTGAGGTAATCCTCTTCGCCGTATATAAGATAAGCCCTTGAAAAATCCCCTGATTTTATCTGCTCTTTAAGTTCTCGCTCGCCTATTTTAGCCAAAGATTAAGCCTCCTTTCACTGATGCCGTATTCGTTAACAGTATATAAAACGTCATGCTCGTATAAATATCTTGTATTTATCACGCCTTCGCCGCTTTCAAACATCTTACCGCCGTTTATTCGAAAAACGTTGTTATAGACCTTGAAGGTGATGTGGGCGTTTCTTCCGTCATGATAGTATTTTACATTAAGAGACTGCCATAAATCAACCGTAAAATCAGAAGTCTTTACAATATTGGAGCAATTGATACCCTGAGCATCACCGTCTGTAACGTAATTCAGCACGTCAAGCTCACGAGTAAGCCTTTTTGAATAGTCGGAGGACGAGGTATCTATAATCATCGAAACGTTAAGTCCGTTCGTTTTCACGATGATTTTAGCCGTTGAATACTGCTGATAATCGTTAACGCCTATGATGACGGCGTTATTCCTATCATAAACTACGACCGCCGTAGTGTAATATCCGCCGATCTCACGAACGAACACTGAATTGTACTCCATAGCGGCGGAAACGGAAAGAATGGCCACCGCTAAAACAAGGCTGATCGCCGCACAGGGCTTCAGCAGATTCTTTTTTCCGATGATAAAAACTATCCCGAAAAGAAGCAATGCCGCCGCAATCGCCAGACCAATGGCCGGCGTTGATATATTTCTTAAAGCGAATGGCAGCTGAGCGCATTTTTCGGTAATGAACAGCATTGCGCCTGCTCCGCCGCCCGCAAACATTTTGAAAACAAAAAGAAGCGGAGCGAGCCATTGAAACGCCGTGGCAAGAAAAGCGGTTATCATCGTGAACTGGGCGATCGGTATCATCACGATGTTAAGAAATACCCCTATTACGCTGACGTAGCCGAAGGTAGCATACAGCACGGGAAGCGTTGTAATAAATACCGAAACGGACGCAAGAAGCGCACTTACAGTATATTTGGCAAGCTTGCTTTTTGCCAATTTGCTTTTCGGTTTAAACAGCTTGACGAGTTCTTTATTTACGGTGATAAGCCCGAGAACGGCGGTGACAGTCAGCAGCGCACCGGAATCCGTTACCGCAAAGGGATTAAGACATATGATAAACACGGCAAGACCGAGGGAATTCAGCGAGTCGCTCTTTTCGTCAAAGAGCTTGCCGAGGAGCAGGATCAGCATCATAATGCCCGCCCTCGTAATTGACTTGGAAAATCCGCACAGAGCCATATAAAAGCAGGTGGATATTACGGAAATCATCACCGCAGGCACCTTCGGCGTTCTCATCTTCTTTAAAAGCCAATAGAGACTTCCCGAAAGCACGGCAAGGTGCAGACCCGATACCGCCATAATATGCGAAGTACCGCTTACGATAAAATTGTTCTTCACTTCTCCGCTTAAAAGCGTTTTATCGCCGATCAAAAGGGCTAAGATCAGCCCGTCCCTGTCTCTGTCAAACTCCCGCTCTATGAAAGCTTTTATGCTATCTCTTATATGCAAAACGTATTTATTCGGGCTCGAGATTGTTTCATTCGTTATCTGATAGAAATTCAGCTTTGACGAGAGAAAAATACCCTCGCCGAAATCGCCGTAGGAATCGAAGCCGTTTTCAGCGGAAAGATGAAAGGTAAGCTCTCCTTTTATCAGCAGGTAATAATCCACGCTTAGCCTTTCATCACTGCTAAACTCCGTTTTAAAGCTTTGCGGAGCGCCGTCCAAATCAACGGATATGGTTTTAACGGTGTAATAAAAACGTCCGCTCTCCGCGTTTTCATTAAAATCGATTATATAAAACTCGGCATTTGCGGTTTTACCGTCAAGCTTACTTTGAGGAATAAACGTGCCGTAATAAACCGAGAGAAACAGAACACAGGCAAGGAAAGCGGAAGCGGCGCAAAGCGGGATCGATGCCCCTTTTCTCAGCTTATCAAATATCATAGAAACGGCAAAGGCGGCGCCCGTGACCCCGAGGATCACGAACGCCGCGTCAATTGAGAAAACATTAAGAACGATTAGAGTAATCGCAAAGGAAAATCCTATATGCGCGAATACTCTTTTCATACATTACTCCTCTGCCCTAACAGGCTCGATAATATAGCTATAGCTTTGCTTTTCGCCCTTCTTCATAAGATACTGCTCACGTACGAACGCCTGACCCGGCATATCGCCGCCTACTCCGCAGAGTAAATGGTCGATATTGACCGTGGTGATCTTGTTATCATACGGAATATTGTGAACGTGGGTGGCCTTATCAAGCCCCTCGGTGGTGTAATGATAAGCGCTGAAATTGATGGGATTATCATAATATGAGGAAACCTTAAAGCCGTTTCCGAACTTATCGGTTATGGTGAAGTTCCTTACGTCCGCTCTGTTGGAGCTCTCCTGCGGGCGCATATAGCGGTGCTCAAGCTCAGTAACCGTTAAGCTGTGGTTGCCGATCTTGGCTCCCGTCTTTCTGTCCCAATACGTTGGATGCGGGCCTCTGCCGTACCAATTAACGTATTCCATATTTCCGTCCAGCACCATTCTTGAGCCGAATTTAATCATATTCGCCTTAGGCGTTGCGCTGTGGTAAACGTAAAGGCGCTTATCGGGATAAAGCTTATAGGTGGAAACGGAGTTATTAAGCCCCGGCGTATTCCATGCAACGTGGATCTCAACGCAGTTATCCTCGCCCATCTCCGCAACGGTTTTGACAGCCTTAGCCTTCTTGCCCGCCTTCTTCCATTTATAGAACGGATGGAAGGGAATCAGGAACGGCGTGAAGTTTAAGAAGTCGATATCGTTATCGGTGAGCGCTCTGAAATAGCAGGGCTCAAGAGGCGCTTTGAGCATTTCCCTGCCGTCAAGAACGTAGCTTACCACCCTACCGTTTTCGATCTTTACCAAAAGACCGTTCGTAGTGATCTCAACGTTATTCTTATTTACAGTGTAATGAATTTCGCCCTCGCTGTTCGGCGCTGCGGGCTGAGGATAGGGATTGATAACGAACTGATCCCAGGCGATCTCATAGCCCGCCTCAAGACCGGGCGTTTTCTTCGTTGTATGGAAAGATACTGTCAGTACAACTTCCTTATCCTTGGGGAACTTGGTGTAGTCATAGGGTAAATTAATAAAGGTTTCGGAAAGAGGCTCGCACTCAAAGCGATCAAGCTTACCCGAAATAAATTCCTCGCCGTTTGCGGCTACGCTCCACCTGCATTCGTAATCGGAAATATCCGTAAACAGGAATTTGTTTTTAACTCTGTAGGTTCCCTTTTGGATATCAAAGGCTTCCGTTTTGATTTCGGCGTAAACCTTTTTGACCTCGTGGATCTGGGGGTGAACCGTTCTGTCCGCCGCGATGATACCGTTGGCGCAGAAATAGGTGTTTGAACCCGCCATGGCGGTGGTATTCGGAAAGCTTATAAGCCTTCTGGGCTCCTGCTTCGCGAAATCATCGCCGTAAAGCCACTGATCCCTGCCGCGCTTCGTAACTCTATGTATGGTCTGGTCAACGAAATCCCAAATAAAGCCGCCGCACATATTGTCGTACTTCTCGAAATCGTCCATATACTCCTGGAAATTTCCGAGGGAATTTTCCATTGAATGGGCGTATTCGCAGAGGATAACAGGCTTGCCCTCATACATTTCGGGCTTAATAGGCTTGCTGTCCGCCGCCAGCTGATTGGCGATATTATCGTAAAGCGATATTTTGATTTCTTCCTTTTTGCCGAGCTTTTCCATGGTGGCGGCATCGGGATACATTCTTGAAATAACGTCGCTCTTCGTGAGATCAAAGTCGCCCTCGTAGTGGAACTGGCGGGTATCGTCCAGCTTCAGCGCGGCTTCCTTCATCTTGGCAAAGTTGTCGCCGTCGCCCGCCTCGTTTCCAAGGCTCCACATAAAGATACAGGGATTATTCCTGTCTCGAAGCACCATACGCTCCATTCTGTCTACTACAGCTTCCGTCCAAACGGGATTGCTTCCGGGAACGCCCTTGCGCCTTACACCGTGGGACTCGACCTCGCACTCGTCCATAACGTAGAAGCCGTATTTGTTGCACATATCGTAGAAATACGGATCGTCGGGATAATGGGAGGTACGGATCGCGTTGATATTATTCTGCTTCATAATATCAAGATCCTGCGTGTATCTCTCCTTAGGAACAGCCCAGCCGTGGTCGGGGTCAAAATCGTGGCGGTTTACACCTCTTATCATCATCGGCATGCCGTTGAAATAGATCTTTTCTCCCCTGATCTCAACCTGCTTGAAGCCAACGTCATAGGTCTTAACGGCAAAAATCCTCTCACCGCTTCTGACCATCATTACAAGCTTATAGAGATTCGGATGCTCGGCGGACCATTTTCTCGGATTCATCACCTTCGTTTCCATTTTAAACACGGTTGAAGCCTCTTTCAGCTCCGCGGTAACAGAGCCGATGGCCGTTTCAACGCCTATGTCTGATAAGATAGAAGCTTCCACGGTAACCGGCGCGCTCGTTTTACTGTAATTCTTTATTTCAATGTCGAGCGCAACTCTTGCATCCTTATAGAAATTATCAAAATACGTTCTGAAATAGAAATCACGGATAGAAACGGGGCTTTCCGCAAAGAGATAAACCTCTCTGTAAATTCCGCAGAGCCACCACATATCCTGATCCTCAAGATACGTTCCGTCAGAATATCTGTAAACCTTCGCGGTAACGAGGTTTTCCTCATCAAAGTTAATGAAATTGGTTATATTAAATTCGTGAGGGGTCATAGAGCCCTGGCCGTAACCGACGAAATTTCCGTTTACGTATACCTCGATAGCCGCCTTGACAGCGCCGAAATGAATGAATATTTCCCTGCCCTGCCATTTGTTGTTGAGATAAAACTTCTTTCTGTAAAAGCCTATTTCCTGCATAGCGTGGTCGATATGCGGAATTCTTGCCTTGCTTCTGCTTATCGCGCGCGGAAACGTGCTGGCATAGTAATAGGGAACAGAATAGCCCTCAGTCTGCCAAACGGACGGAACTTTGATCTCCTCCCATTTAGCGTCCGAAAAGCCGGGCGACTCAAAACGCTTCGGCTGATTCTTAAGTCCTCTCTGCCAATAAAACTTCCACATTCCGTTTAAGGATTGCTTATACCGGCTCTCTTCCCCGGAAAAAGCGGAGTGGAGATCGTCATAGGGCATAGCGATAGCGTGGCCGTCTTCCTTGTTGATTTTAAATATTTTGGGATCTTCCCATACTTGTTTTTTCATAAATTTCCACCAACTCTCTTATGTTAATAATATAAGAAATTTAATAAAAAGTCAACCGACACGGCATAATCTTATGAATCAGAATTTTATTGTTGCTTGATTATAGACAAATTTGTATCATTTGTGATATACTAATTCTTAACAAATCATTGGAGGATTCGTTTTGATTATTAGAGTTAACGACGGCAATCTTGCCGAATATGAGGAATTTATAAAAAATCATCCCAAGGGGCTTTTTCAGCATTCGTCGAAATGGGCAAAGGTAAAATCCGCTTGGAAATGGGAAGCAATAATGCTTAAGGATGACAGCGGTAATATCCGCGGCGCGGCGGCGGTGCTCATCCGCTTTATCCCCGTTGTAAAATATTCCCTGTTTTACGTTTGCCGCGGCTTCGTTGCGGATGAAAACGATTTTGAGGCATTCGATCAGCTGTTCGAGGGAATGCTTGATCTTGCAAAGGAATACAAGGCTTACTGCATTAAGATCGACCCTGAGATCGTTATCGGAAACACGGCGTACAAACAGCACCTTATCGATAAGGGCTTCAAGGAGCTCAATCCCGGCTGTATGGATTTTGAAAACGTTCAGCCCCGCTTCGTTTACTGCTTTGATTATAACGGTCTTTCAGAGGAAGAGCTTATGCTCACCTTTAAGCCCGATTACAGAAACAGGATAAGAAAAGCGCCGAAGAAGGGCGTTGAGGTCAAAATTATGGGAGCGGAAGCCCTTGACGATTTCGTTCGCATTATGAGAGAAACCGGCGAGCGAGACGGCTTCTCCACCCGCCCGAAGTGGTATTTTGAAAAGATACTGAACTGTATGGGCGATGACGCGCGCCTTTATATGGCTTATTATGACGGACAGGCTATCGCCGGCACGATCGCCATTAAATGGGGAAAAAACGTTATGAAATATCAGTACGGTGCTTCATCAAATTCCTTCAGGAACGTTTATCCCAACTACGCGCTTCAGTGGGCTATGATGCAGTGGGGCTTGGAATGCGGATGTGAAGTCTACGATTTCGGCGGCATCAGCGGCGACTGCCAGAATCCAGAAAATCCCCATTACGGCTTATGGCGCTTCAAGCACGGCTTCGGCGGATATATGAAGGAATTCATCGGTGAGTTTGACTACGTTATCAACAAGCCAATATACAAATTGTATAATCTCGCAATGGAAATCAAAAGTAAAATCTAAACAAAGGCATAGAAAATTATGAGCAGATACGTTATAGAAAAAGAAAAGCTAATAGAGAATATTGAGCTTTTAAAGGAAAAAGCGGGCGTGCCGATAATCGGCGTTGTAAAAGGGAACGGCTACGGCTTTGGCATTAAGGAATTCACTGCGGTGCTAAAGGAAAACGGTATCAAAACCTTCGCCGTTACCGAGGTTTCCGATATTCCCGAGCTTAAGGAAGTTCTTGAAGATGAGGATATTCTCGTTATGCGCTCCACCTGCGTTGAAGAGGAAGCAAAAATAATTGCCGAAAACGGCTGTATCGCCACTATCGGCTCGCTTGAAGCCTGCCGCGTGATGAACGAGGTTTCCGCAAAGCTTGGAGTAAAGACGAAGTGCCACCTGAAAATCGACACAGGAATGGGCAGATACGGCTTTATGACAAGCGAAGTGGACAAGGCAATTGAGTGCTACAAGGCGGAAAATCTTGAATTTACAGGTGCTTACACCCACTTTTCCAGCGCGTTTACGAACGTTGCTTTAACGAAAGCGCAGCTCGTTTTATTCAAGGACACGGTGGAGCAGATCAAAAAGGCGGGCTATGAGGTTGGCACGCTTCACTGCGCCAACTCCCCCGCTCTGCTGAACGCCGGCGGCGTTTCGCTTGACAGCGTGCGCCTTGGATCTGCCTTTACAGGCCGCGTTATCACGCAGAGCAAAACAGGGCTCAACAGGCTCGGCAGACTTGAAGCGGAGATCGTTGATATCAAAACCGTTCCCGCAGGCTACTCCGTGGGCTACAACGGCTCGTTTAAAACGAAGCGTGAAACGAAGATCGCGATAGTACCCATCGGTCATTATGACGGCTTCGGTCTTGCAAAGGACAAGGAAGCGATAACGATCCGCTCAATACTCTCCGTAATAAAGCAGTTTCTGCTGAAAAAACGTATATGCGTTAATATCAATGGAAAGGATCATCCCGTGATCGGCGATATCGGTCTCTCCCACACAGCGGTGGATATTACAGGTACTGACATAAAATGCGGCGATATCGCAAGCGTTGATATCTCCCCGCTTATGGTAAATCCGAGAATCGAAAGAGTTTACAGATAATAAAAAAACCAAAAGGCACGGTAACCCGTGCCTTTTCTATTTATAGTTTTATTTACTTAAATCATAAATATATGAAACTGTTGGATAATGTTTTTCACCAATTTCCAAATCTTTTCCTACTTGAGCGACTCCACCCATTTTTTCGTAGAATTTTCTTGCCGTATGATTATCTTTAAAACATCCCAAGTATAGCTTCTTTTTATCTTTCTGCTGAAAATAATTCGTCGTGTGAGCAAACAAGTTACTGCCGATACACATTCGTTTCATATCGGGTTTAACGTAGATCTCGCGTATTTCGCAGTCGATTTCTTCATCCTCATAAACGGGTTTATCATAATCATAAAATCTGCAAAATGCTATGATTTCTCCTTCATTCTCCACAACGAAGATCGTATCCAATGAATAACTTTTGATTGCATTGAACAGCTCAGATACAGACATTGACATTAAGTATTCATCATCTATTATTCCCTTATACGCATTTTGCCAGCCTGCTACCTTTATCCTCACAATTGATTCTATATCTTTCGATTGAGCTTGCCTAATTATAATATTACTATTCATCATATATGTTTCACCAAAAATGTATTACATTAGACACGAACGCAGCTTTCAAGCAGTTCAAAGCTGTCTTTATCTGTATCCAATCTTGCGGGGATACCAATGGGAAGAATGGAATTATTTGTTCCGTGTCCGTAATCCTCACATTTTACAACGGGAATATCATATTTTTCGCCTATTCTATAGAGAATGTCATCAATAAGCTGATTATCGCTTGCTGAATAATGCCCGAATATCAATCCTTTTACATTTTTGAAAACGTTTCTATGTTCAAGGTTTGAAAACCATTTTGAAACTATGGCCGGAGAACTGAACATTTCGTGATCCTCAATGAAAAGAATGCAAGAATCGCAAGGTATCTCGGGATAATATTCCAAGCCGTATAGCGCCGCGAAATTAACGAGATAGCCTCCCGCCAACACGCCTTCGCACTTACCCGCACGAATCGTTTTCCACAGGGCAGATTTAACGTATTCCGTTTCGCTGGTCATTAAACGCTTTTCAAATGCTTGCCAATTATAATCGGTGAGATTTTCAAAGGTCCGAACGGAAGCCCCGTAAAAAGTGACAAGTCCGCTCTTGCGGTTAATTGCGTTCAAAAGTGTTGTGCTGTCGCTATAACTGCAAATGATTTTTGGGTGGCGGCGGACACTCTCATAATCAATAAACGGCAGTATCTCGTTGCAAACCTCACCGCCTCCGAACAAAATCATTTTAACGGAATCGTCGGAAATCATAGCGTTAAAATCATCTGCGCGTTCCTCTATGCTTCCCGCATAACCGTTCGCGTTCGAAAAGATGTGCTTAGAAAGTTTTATTTTGAATCCCAAATCAGACAGCTTGTTTACAGAATTTTCGATATATTCAGGCTTCATGGCAATTGACGGAGCAATAATTCCGATCGTATCGCCGAATTGCAATCTTTGGGGCTTTATTAATTCCATCATTTTAGGCTCCTAACTATTATTAAAACCGTTGCGAAAAACCGCAACGGTTTTAATGGTGCAGAAGAAGGGACTTGAACCCTCATGAACTTGCATTCACTAGAACCTGAATCTAGCGCGTCTGCCGATTCCGCCACTTCTGCGTATTGAATACGTATTGAAATTAATTTTCAACAAGAAGTATGTTACCACATCAGCCTTGAAAAGTCAATCGAATTATAATATAATATTTTCACAAATTTTATTACATTAGTTTTTTCGGAGTGAAAATGAAAAAAGCTATTCTGATTTTCCTGTCCGCTTTGGCTTTGGTTTACACACTGTGGTATATGCATTTCGGAAGCCTGACGGATAACAGCGGCGCGCTTTCAACTACGGGGCTTAGCCACCCTGTCGCTTTTACGATTTGGGGTGTGCTGACCTTCGCCGCGCTTTATTCCAATATACTTTACGCCTATGCGGAGCTTCCACGCAAACACAAATTTCAATACGTTTTATGCGGCGTTTCGGCAATCGGTATGATACTTACGCTTGCCTGCGATTTTGATTACGCCAAGCAAACGGAATATCTGCTCCACTGCGCGGGATCTCTCACCTTTTCAGCTTTGACAGGCATTTGTGTTTTCGTACTGTTTCTGCTGAATTACAAAAAGAGCAAGCCGTATGCGGTGTTTACGTATATCATCGGCGCGATACTGATCGTTGATCTTATAATGCTGATTATCTTCAATCAAAACGCACTTATTGAGACCGTGCCGGTCATCTTTGCTCTCATAACCTTACCGATAATGAATTTCACAAAACTGTTTAAGGAAAAAACCTATGCTTCACGATGATTTGGAAAAACTTGATAGATATCCCTTTCATATGCCTGGACACAAGCGTAACAGTGAATTCGGCATATCGGGCAGCGAGATCGATATAACCGAAATTGACGGCTTTGACAATCTCCATTGCGCAGGCGGCTCTATACTTGAAATTGAAAACACCCTATCTCAGCTTTATCGCTCCCGCCGCTCATTTATGCTTGTGAACGGCTCAACAGTCGGCATATTGGCGGCAATCTTTGCGGTCACTGAACGCGGCGACGAAATAATCATTGCGAGAAACTGCCACAAAAGCGTTTATAACGCCTGTTATCTGCGCGAGCTTGACGTTACTTATATCGAGCCTGAATTCGACTGTGAAAACGGATATTACACTGAAATCAAGCAGAATACCATTGACGAAGCAATTAAGGCGCGCCCAAACGCCAAAGCA
The DNA here is from genome assembly GCA_022511205.1 of Eubacterium sp. Taxonomy (GTDB): domain Bacteria; phylum Bacillota; class Clostridia; order Oscillospirales; family Acutalibacteraceae; genus Eubacterium_R. Next base: position 17,069 of record JAFLRY010000012.1, read on the forward strand.
GTTGTAATTACATCCCCCACCTACGAGGGAAACGCAAGCAACGTTAGCACCGATATTCCGCTGATAATCGACGCCGCCCACGGAGCGCATTTCGGCTTTGGGAATTTCCCCTCTTATCCCAAGGGCGACATAATTATTTCAAGCCTGCACAAAACACTCCCCAGCCTTACGCAAACGGCAGTTCTCAACGTATACAACGATAATTACATTGATGAGGTCAAGAAATATCTTGATATTTTTGAGACCTCCTCCCCCAGCTACGTGCTGATGAATTCCGTTTCAAAATGCGTTGAGTTTCTTTTAAATTCCGATGATGCTTTCGCTGAATACGAAAGAAATCTTGCAAAATTCTATGAAACCAAACTGAATAATCTGCGCTTCAAAATCGGAGACGATAAGGGAAAAATCGTTGTTTCCGCCGCAAGCTGTAACATCAGCGGCGCGGAGCTTGCGGATATTCTGCGAAAAGAATTCGCAATTGAATGCGAAATGGCAAGCCTCAACTACGTTATCCTTATGACCTCCGTTGCTGACAAAGCGGAAGCCTTTGATATGCTGAGCGATGCGCTGAAAGCAATTGACGGCAGAGTATCTCCCTGCGCGGCGCAAGCGATCACAAAACCGTCTATTCCGCAAAGCTTCTGCAAAATAAGCGAAGTTAAAAACACAGTTAAAACGCCTCTTCACGAAGCAAACGGAAAAATCAGCGGAGAATTCGTTTACGCCTACCCTCCCGATATCCCCATGATCGTGCCGGGCGAGCTTATAAGCTCTGATATCATAAACAGCATCAACGAAATGATAAAAAAGAAAATCAATATTATCAGTGACGGCAATTTACTGCCGCACTATATATTGACAAAAGCTGATTAATATTATAAAATAACCTTGTTAAAATCTTAAGAAAGGGTGCTGAATATGAAAAGAATCAAGACTTTAAGCTCTCGCAACCTCTGCGAATCAGCTAAAAAAGGCGGCTGCGGCGAGTGCCAGACCTCTTGCCAGTCTGCAAGCAAAACCTCATGCTCCGTTGCTAATCAGAAGTGTGAGCAGCTTAAGAAATAAGTTTTATTGCTTAGAAATGATTTACGACGGTATCTATACCGTCGTTTTTCTATGGAGATACAATTATGATACACGCATATAAAATGAACGGCTACAATATTATCATCGATCAAAACAGCGGCTGCGTTCATTCCGTTGACGAGGTGGCGTATGATATCATCACCGCCTACCGCGAAAAGAGCAAGGACGAGATAAAAGCGTTCATGCTTGAAAAATATAAGGATCAAAGCGACGTTACTCCCGAGGAAATCGACCTTTGCTTCAAGGATATCGAAGCCCTTATCGCAGACGGCAGACTTTTTGCAGAGGACACCTTTGAGGAAACCGCAAAAGAATTTAAAAAGCGCCAAGGTGTTATTAAGGCGATCTGCCTTCACGTTGCCCACGGCTGTAATCTTGCCTGCAAATACTGCTTTGCGGGCAAGGGCGAATACTGCGGACCAAAGGGCTTGATGAGCCTTGAAACCGGCAAAAGGGCGCTTGATTTTCTTATCGAACAGAGCGGCACGAGAAAAAATCTTGAGGTGGACTTTTTCGGCGGAGAGCCTCTGCTCAACTGGGAGGTCTGCAAAAAGCTGGTGGAATACGGCAGAAGCAGAGAGAAGGAATGCAACAAAAATTTCCGCTTCACGCTGACCACCAACGGCGTACTCGTTGACGATGAGGTTATCGATTTCTGCAACAAGGAAATGGGCAACGTGGTGCTTTCCCTTGACGGCAGAAAAGAGACCCACGACAGGCTTCGCACGTCCCTTAACGGCAAAGGCTCATACGATATGGTGGTTGATAAATTCAAAAAATTTGCCGATTCGCGTAACCAGGCTGATTACTATATGCGCGGAACGTACACCCACTACAATACTGACTTTTCCGCCGATATTTTACATATGGCTGATCTGGGTTTTAAAGAGCTTTCGATCGAGCCCGTTGTCTCCTCCCCTGACGAGCCATACGCGCTTAAGGAAAGCGATCTGCCGATTTTAAAGGAGCAGTATGAGATACTCGCCACCGAAATGCTGAAACGCTACAGAAAGGGCGACGGCTTCACGTTTTATCATTATATGATCGATCTTGACGCGGGACCCTGCATCGTAAAGCGTGTTTCGGGTTGCGGCGTCGGAACGGAATATCTCGCGGTAACGCCAACCGGAGAGCTTTATCCCTGCCACCAATTCGTTGGCGATGAAAAATTCAAGCTGGGCGATATTTGGAACGGCATTGAAAATGAGGAAATCCTCGAGCAGTTCAATGAATGCAACATCTATTCCCATAAGGAATGCAAGGACTGCTTCGCAAAGCTTTACTGCAGCGGCGGCTGCGCCGCAAATGCCTACCATTCAACGGGAAGTGTGAACGGCGTTTACGAATTCGGCTGCGAGCTTCACAGAAAGCGCATTGAATGCGCCATAATGCTTAAGGTTGCGGAAGCGGAAGAAAATCTGAAAGTTGAATATTAATAATCAGCGCTAAAAAACAGGCACGGAAAAATCCCGTGCCTGTAATTTTTATGCCTGAATCAGCAATATTCGCTTGTGAAACCGAAGTAATCCTCCATAGTTATCCAATCTCCGCCGTTATAAAGCTTTTTGGCAAGGTCTTCTCCCACGTAGCGGAAATGCCAAGACTCATATACGTATCCTGTTTCATTCGTTTTACCCTGGGGATAACGGAGAATAAAGCCGTATTTATAGCAATTCTTGGCAAGCCATTTGGCTTCTTTCGTACCATTGAACGCATTGCCTACTTTATTCAGATCCATTGCCAAGCCGGACTGATGCTCGGAATGCCCCGGTCTTGCCGAATAGGTATCGGCTTCTTTTTTCCCGTCTCTTGCACAATAATTATTATAAATCTTATTTTGATAGCTATAGGAACGATAGCCGCTTGCAATAGAAAGAGTTATACCGTCCTTCTTCGCTCCCTCTTTCATTTTGTTAAAGGCGGACTGAGCGGCGCTCGTAATTCCGTCGCCATAGCTTTTGGGAAGAGGATACGTTTTATTCGCGATCAAATAGCCGTCAATATAAACAACGCCGTTTTTCACTTCTCCCTTAAAGCCCTTTGAAGTAGTAAAAGTTGAGGATTGCGCTTTCCCCTTGCCGTCATATGAGCTTGTATAGCTCTTGCCGTCTTTCGTTATGCAACGAACAGTGAACGTATACTTAGTGCCGCTCTTTGCCTTGGTCCAAGTATAATTCACGGAAGTCGTATCTCCCGCCTTATGCCAAGTATCCTCGCCATTCGCTTTATAGAATACTCTGTAATTTGCGGCGCCTTTTACCTTATCCCAAGATACCAGCACGCCGGTTGAGAGACTAACGGCAGAAAGGATTTTTGGAGCGGCAATATAGGACAGGCTTTTGCCGGTGTTGTCATATGAGCTTGTATATTTTTGGCCGTCTGCGCTTATGCATCTGACGGTGAACACGTATTTCGTGCCGCTTTTGGCCTTAGTCCAGGTGTAGCTTGTTGAGGTTGTATCTCCCGCTTTATGCCAGGTCGCCTCTCCGTTTGCTTTATAAAACACCCTGTACTTTGCCGCACCCGCAACCTTGCCCCAAGTAATTTTAGCACCGGTAGCCGCGTTAGAAGCCGCTGAAATTTTCGGCGCGGCGATGTAGTTTATGGTTTTCCCGGTTTTATCGTATGGACTCGTATAGGTTTTGCCGTCAGCACTGATACAACGAACGGTAAATGTATATTTCGTACCGCTCTTGGCTCCCGTCCAGGTATAGCTTGTTGAGCCGGTATTCACGATTCCAACCCAAACACCCGAGCTGTTTTTATAAAACACACGGTATTTTTCAGCACCTGTTACCTTGCCCCAACTGATTTTTATACCCGTATCAGTGTTAGACACCGATGAAAGCACAGGCGTTGATAGCGATGAAGCTGCGTTTTGAGAATTACTGCCGGTTGCAAAAGACGTTATACCGGCAAACATCAGTGAGGCCAGAATCAACAATCCGCCGATAGACAGGGATAAAACACTCTTTTTAATCGATTTAGGCATAAAAATCATCCTTAGATTTTGCATTATTCCGCAAATACTTATAAAGCTTATTATATTAATTATATCTGTAATATGAGCGAAAGTCAACCTGCACAACTCAGCCGCCATAAAAATAAGCCCGCCAATAAATGGCAGGCTCCTTGAGCAAGTTTTATAAATACGGTCTGATCTCCGTTGAAAGTCTGTCCTCGATCTCAACCAAACGCTTCGTGATATCCTTAGACTTTTCGTCAGCGCTTTGGTATTCATTCAGATACTTAGCAAGGGATTTAACGCCCATATTGCATCCGTCCGTCATAAGATCGGCAACGGTTTCATCGGAATGATCCGCCATCATTTTCACGCTCGTTTTGATCCAAGACATACTTTTTGCCATGGGATTGGGATCTTTGCCCTTATCGCCGTGTTCAACCAGCAAGCCGACAATCTCGTTGGCAAGCTTTTGGTGCTGAGCCCTGCTTTCGTTGAGAAGCTCTCTGAAATTATCATTTTTAACTTCATCAACCACGTCGTCAATAGATGAAATACCCATTTTGATTCCTGCGTCACATTCTCTTAAAAGCTTAACGGTATCGCCGTCTGCTCCAACATAATCGTTCATTTTTTTACCTCCTGAAAAATATTCATTCATAGTATGCACGAAAAAAACAAAAGGATACCCGAAAGTATCCTTTTTGTTAATTATATTTTGATCCGTTATATCATTTGAGAAATGTATTCTGAAAGCGCGGTGTAGTCTCGTAAATACAATCTTCGCTTTGTTTCATTTATATCGGCATATTCTTTATATTTAGAAAAAATCTCAAGCATTTTATCGGGAAATATCCATTCGGGAGTAACTCCTCTTTCAGCCTCAACAGCAGTTAGCTTCTGCTGAGTTTTACCTGTAACCTCGCAAATAAAATAGTGACCGATATATTCATATTCCTCGTAATACTCTTTCATCGTGAGAAAATGGCGGATAGGTTTAACAACGTATCCCGTTTCCTCCTGAATCTCACGAATACAACATTGTTCAAGTGTTTCTTTTTTCTCCAAACCGCCGCCGGGGATAAGATAATAATCTTCAGAATTTAATTCATGGCATATAAGCATTTTCGAATTCATAATTACAATGCCACGGCAACCTACTCTCGTTTTGGTAGCTTTTTCATAAGCCCCCGCATCACGGTTTTCAATGATTTTTACAGATGAATTTGAATGTTCATTTTGCATAACTATCATATCTGTTCCATTATTCTTGAAATTATCTTAGCGGCGCGCTCAAGACCAATTCTATCTTCATCGTCAAAGCGGGAAAGGAGGGGGCTATCAATATCGATAACGCCGAAAAGGGAGCCGTCTGAAAGCAGGAGCGGTACGACGATTTCTGAGCTTGTTGCCATATCGCAGGCTATATGATTGCAGCAGTTGTGGACGTCCTCAACAAGCTGCGTTTTCAGTGTTTGAGCGGCAGTTCCGCATACGCCGTCACCTATTGCGATTTCAGCAACGGCAGGCTTGCCCTGAAACGGCCCGAGGATCAGTTTATCGCTTTTATAAAGATAAAAGCCCGCCCAGTTAACTTCTTGCATTTCAAGCATAAAAAGCGCTGAGACATTGGCGAGAATCGCTGTAATATCATTCGTTTCATCCGCAATAAGCTTTAGCTGATCGCAAATGAAAGCATACAACTCCTGCTTCGTTTTAAATGGTCTGTATTCAATATCCATAATATTGCTCTCCAAACTTTAAAACTGATACGGCAAATGCCGTATCAGTCTTAAGTCAATTATTTATTAAAATTTTTCTTTCTTCTCTTGGTTGTATTCTTCAAATAGCTATGGCAAATTACCATACCAAGGAAGGACACAACCGTAAGACCTGCCCATAAAACAAGCTGACTGTCATCGCTGGTTTTAGGAGACTCATTAGAGGGCTTATCCGTTTTTGATTCAGTTGGAGTCTCAGGATCAGTCGGAGCCTCAGGATCAGTCGGAGTCTCGGGAACAGTCGGTGCCTCAGGATCAGTCGGGGTCTCGGGATCGGTTGGAGCCTCGGGAACGGTCGGGGTCTCAGACTCGGTCGTTGTCTCAGGTCCGGTCACTGTTTCAGGCTCAGTCACGGATTCAGACTTTGACGTGGACTCCGGCATTGTCGTTGCCTCCGGCTCTGTCGGAATTACAGGCTTTGTCGTAGTCTCCGGCGTTGTCGTTGCCTCCGGCTCTGTCGGAATTACAGGCTTTGTCGTAGTCTCCGGTCTTGTTGTGGTCTCCGGCTTTGTTGTTGCCTCCGGCTCAGTCGGAATTACCGGCTTTGTTGTAGTCTCCGGTCTTGTTGTGGTCTCCGGCTTTGTCGTAGTCTCCGGCTTTGTCGTTGTCTGCGGCTTCGTCGTAGTCTCCGGCTTTGTCGTTGTCTGCGGCTTCGTCGTAGTCTCCGGCTTTGTTGTTGTCTCCGGCTTTGTCGTTGTCTCCGGCTTTGTCGTTGTCTCTGGCTTCGTCGTAGTCTCCGGCTTCGTCGTTGTCTCCGGCTTCGTCGTTGTCTCCGGCTTTGTTGTTGTCTCCGGCTCTGTCGTTGTTGTCTGCGGCTCAGTCGTTGTTGTCTGCGGCTCAGTCGTTGTTGTCTGCGGCTCTGTCGTTGTATCCGGCTCGCCCGGTCTGTTATTTCCAAACCCAACATTAACAACGTCATCCGCAAGTATCGTGCCTTCATCGGCAGTTGCGGTCGTAATGTAGCCATCCTTGTTTGCCTCAAGTTCGACTACTTTGTAGGTTACTCCGGCAGGAAGACCGGTTGCAGTCTTCCTTTCGCCGTGCTTCAGCGTGAATTCAGCTACGCCCTTTGAGAATTCCATCTCGCCGAAGGTGCCGTTGATATCCTCATCATCAACAGTAACGATAAAGTGGAAATCTCTGTCCATCTCGCCCTCTTTGCCGGTAACGGTTTTGCTTACAGATAAGCTGCCGGGTACACCGGTATACGCATAAAGATGGAAGATATAGGGAATTTCTGCCTCGTAAGCTCTGGAAAGATTTTCCTCATAATAGGAGCTTGCGGTGTTGCCGGTGCCGTGCTTAGTGCCTTCAAGAGCATACTCGGTATCCCAATCGTGAACACTCTGAACTGCTAAGCTCTTATCTTTCAAAGACCACTTCTTGCTGATGAGCGTCTTTCCTTCGGGAACAAGCTCCTCAGGAGATTCAGCGAGCGGGATAACGTGATCGTACTCATGCATAAGATAGGTGAAGGCTTCTTTCTCACCGCGGTCTCCGTTTTCCTTCTCAACGATGAAATATTCGTGGGGGTTTTTGGTGCCTGATTCAGGATCATAAGTCTTATCTTCATCCTCATCTATTGTGTAGGTGGGATCCATTATGCGGTAGAGGCGTTCATCGCTTGGACGAACCATATTTCTTTGATCCTTGTCTACCGTTTTAAACATATCCGCTTCCGCAGAAGTAAAGGCGTTCTCGGTACCAGGAGTAGTATAGGTCTTGTCGCTCGTCCAGCCTTCCTCGGTGATCTCCTCATCGTCAAGATAATACTTAACTTTGTACTTCGTGGAAACGAAGATCTGAACTAAGGTGCTTCCTTCTACGTTATCAAGCTGACCGCCGAATTCAGTCATCCAGTTGAAATCATATTTCAAGCCTGATTCGTTGCCGCCCTGATAAGCGCATACGGCATCAATAACGTAGTGACCTGACTGATCGTATTTGGGGAAACGCTGATATCTGGGCGTATCATCGTTTTCATCTTCAAAATCAAACATATACATATGCAGATTTGAAAATTCGCCTCTGGGATCAGTGAATTTTTCAGAATTAACAAGCTCATCCCGGATAAACTTAATGGTTAAGTCAGTAGTATTGTCGTTATGATATCTGTAATAAAGTCTCGTAGGTTTAACCCATTCAAAGCCGTCCTTGAAGATCTGCACGTCAATATAGCCGAGCCACTTCTCACGAGCGGAATCATCATAGCTGTCCTCGCCGGGCTGACCGGGCTTCCAGTCGGATACACCAACGATGCTCTTATCGCCGTCGTCAGCGGTAACAACGGAAATGAAACCACGAACGGCATAGATAGGATAGAGCTGTAATATCTTATCCTCATCCTCAGAGAATTTTATTTCCTTTAAGTTGAGCTTAGCATCTGAAACCTCGGGATTACAGCTACCGATCAAGCCGTACTCTTCAGCTACGGTTTCATCAATCTGAGCCATACCCTCAGTCTGAGTTCCATCTTCATGCTCTTTACTATTAACATAGTCAAAAATGTTTGCGGAATTATCAAGTGAGAGGAAGGAGGTCTCCGGCTTATCCATAGTCCAGCCAACGAAGGTGTAGGTATAGCCGTCGTGCTCAACGTCCTTAACGTTATTGGTCAGCGTGATCTCGCCGTCTTCTTCAGCGTAAGCAACGCTCTTCACATTTCCTTCACCGTCAAGATACTCAACGCGAACAGCCGTATCGGAAATGGCAACGTAGATCTGCACGGGAATTCTGTACTCGCTATCCTGAGAGAGATCGCCCACATAGTTTGCGCCATCATAGCCAAGATAGGTGTTTTTGCCGTTACCGCGGATATAGATCTTATCGCTGTTATCCCCGGTGCCGTATTCAAAACGAACATCATTATTTTTGGCGTTGCCGAACGGGCCGTAAGTATTGCTTACAGCCTGCGGACGGTAATAGTTACCGCCCTTTATTCTGATACCGCCGGTAAAGCCCCAGTTTCTGATATTATTAAGTCTATCGGTTGTAAAGCCGCTGTTATAATTGAATACAACGGGATAAGTATCGTCTACATTAATGTATTCCGTGCCGTCTATGTCAGTAAAAGTCTTTACGTCATATCGCCAATTGTTGCTTCTCGTTGTACCCATGGCTTTAAGACCGTTCTTAGTACCGTCAGTATCAAGAACGATAACGAATTCCGTGTCGGAAGCGAAGTCTGCAAGTTGCTCAAGAGAAGCAAGCTTGACGTAATCCGTGCTTGCGGGTGCGGGGGTCCAGATTTCAAATTCTGACTGCGGAGTACTTGTTTTACCGGTTGTAATACCAAATTTTCCGTTGCTGAAGGTAAGAGCTCTGGCGTTGGTGTTATTCAATGACCAATACTCGCCGTCATAAGTCAGCGTGATATAAGGATTGCTGGTGGCATGAAAAATACCATCACCGTTCATTCTTACATACTGACCGTCGTTTGCCTTAAGTCTTGGATTTTTGGTGCCATCTTCGATCTTTTCAGCTGTAAAAACATAGTTTCCGTCAGGATCTACCAACAGCGTGTCGCCGCCCCTTAGAGAAACCTCAGCGGGATAAGCTATTTTAGCGTTATCCGGGTCTGTGTCTGTACTCAGGGCGTACAGCATACCGTCCGGTGAAGCGTCTTTATGAGTGATAACGTATTTGCCGCCTTCAACGATCTTGTCTGTTACCTTTTCATACTTCACGAACTCGATAGCCTGCGGCGTTACATCTTCAAGAGCTGTAACGGAGTAAATAGGCGCCATGCTTACCAGCATTGCTATACAAAGCAAGATGCCGACAATGCGCTGCAATTTACTGCTTTTCGTTTTCATTTTTATTCCTCCTTACAGTCATATTGACATGTATAAGTATTTGCAGAGATTATATACTAATATTTATTATAAGTCAAGTTTTAATTTAATTGTTGAGTTGCTTTCGTGAAGAGATATGCTGCTCTAATTCTTGAAAAATGACAGAAGCAAAAACGGGACGGTCTTTCCGCTGAAAATTGATTTTTAATACAAAAAAGAGCAAGCAAAGCTTGCTCTTTTTTTGGTGCACCTGACAGGAATCGAACCTGCACTCCTCTCGAAACAAGATCCTAAATCTTGCGCGTCTGCCAGTTCCGCCACAGGTGCGTTGAGATGTATTTTATCACTTTTCAGTGAATAAATCAATTGTTTTCTATATTTATTTTCCTATTTTACAATCGCAGTTACCGCGCAGTAGACCGATTTCGCGCCGTAGGCTTTAAGTGTTAAGGAAACTGATGTGAGCGTTGAGCCCGATGTTTTTACGTCATCGATCAGGAGAACTCTTGCTCCGCTTATATTCTCGCTTTCCTTCACCTCGAATACGCCGTACATATTTACAAATCTGTCCGTTGCGCTTTGGCGCTTTTGCATTTTCGTTTTTCGCTTTTTTATCAGCACGTCTCTGAGCGGTATTCCGCATTCCTCGGAAACCGCCTCAGCGAGAAGCCGCGCCTGATTGAAGCCCCTTGCCGCCTCATCGCTCTTATACATCGGCACAAAGGTCACAAAATCAAACTCTTTTTCACAGTAATGCATTTTTACCGCTTCGGCGATTTCCCTGCCGTGCGCTTTTGCCAGCTTCGGCATATCCTTCATTTTCAGATTCAATATGCCGCTCGCTACCGAACCGCCGTAATAAAACGGCGCGATCACTGATTTATACTCCGCTTCCCTGCTCTGCCTTTCGCAAATGCAACTGTCCTTTGAACATCCGCATTTCGGGCAAATGGGCGCTTCAATGCGCTTAATGCTTTCGCAATCCTCGCAGCGCTCCTCGTCAAAGCATATCACACTGCCACACATCTCGCATCTTTTCGGGAATAACGCAAGCTTCAGCTTTTGAAACAATTCTTTTCTCATACCGTTACGTAAGGCTCGATCTTGGCAAAAATACCGTCTCCGATACCGCTTATATTTTTCAGCTGTTCCACATTCGTATATCCACCGAGATATTCTCTGTAAGCAATAATTGATGCCGCCCGCACCTCTCCGATACCGCTGATCGTCATAAGCTCCTCGGCGGTGCAGGTATTTAAATTCAGAGGATATTTTACTTCAGTTTGCACCGTTGGCGCTTTCGTGGGAGCTTGCGTGGGTGCTTTTGTGGGAGCTTGAGTGGGCGCATTCGTCGGAGCTTGAGTCGGCGTTCCGGTATGCGCAGATGTCGGCGCTTGAGTAGGCGCGTTCGAATGCGGCGCGTCATTTGATAGCGTATTATCACTCATCAAGCCATCATTGCCCTGTTGTGATTCCTGCCCGTCTGCAAAAATATTTGAAAAGCTAACGGATTCAGTTGCAGGATCATCGGTCTGCCCTGCCTGCTGCGAATAATTCCCACCGGAAGTAGTTCCGATAACTCTATCAACACTCGGCTGAGAGACGGCAAAATACACGAACACCGCTGAAAGTATTATCATAGCGATGCCGATTAGTATCTCCGTCTGCCGCTTGCCGGCTGATTTTTTATTTTTAGCTTCCGTGTTGTCCATAATTATTAATCAAAAAAGTCTCCGTCGCCCTGATTATCTATAACTTCAGCATCATCGTCAGAGAAATCATCGTTGAATGTCATCTGTACGGTGTTATCGGTAGTGAAATCGGTATTGCTGTCATACGCGCGCTTTTCAAGCCACATCTGCTTCGTCATAAGCACCTGGCGGGGCTTGCTTCCTTCAGGCTTGCCGATAACGCCGTATTCCTCCAGCTGATCTATAATCTTCGCTCCCCTTGCGTAGCCAACGGAAAGCTTGCGCTGCAGGAACGAGGTCGACGCCGTGCCGGTTTCAATAACTACCTCTGCCGCTTTTTCAAACAGCGGATCGTATGAGCTTTCCTCGCCGCCCATATCGTCAAGTCCGCCCGACTTCTTATCAACGACCGCTTTGGCCTCGATCTCCTTCTGGATAGTCTCGTCATATTCGCTTGAGCCCTGCTTTTTGATGAAATCGCAAAGCTCCTCTACTTCCTCATCACTGACGTAACAGCCCTGAACACGGATCGGCTTATTGGCGCCGATGGGGTTATAGAGCATATCTCCATAGCCGAGAAGCTTTTCAGCGCCGCCGGTATCAAGAATCGTTCTTGAATCGATCTGGGAGGTAACGGTGAGGGCGATACGGGAGGAAATGTTCGCCTTGATAAGACCTGTGATAACGTCTACGGACGGTCTCTGAGTGGCGATAACGAGATGCATACCTGCCGCGCGCGCCATCTGAGCAAGGCGGCAAATGGAATCTTCAACCTCTTTTGGAGCCGCCATCATAAGATCGGCAAGCTCGTCAATGAAGATACAGATTTTCGGCATGGGCTCAAGATCCTCATGCTTTGCAACATACTTATTATAGCCCTCGATATCTCTAACGCCTGTTTCGGAAAATTTATTATATCTCTGGAGCATTTCGGAAACCGCCCAGCCGAGCGCGCCCGCCGCCTTTCGCGGATCGGTAACTACGGGAACGAGAAGATGCGGAATTCCTATATACTTGGAAAACTCAACCTGTTTAGGATCTATCATCAGGAATTTGACCTCGTCGGGACGCGCCCTGTAGAGGATCGAAACGATGATTGAATTCATACAAACCGATTTACCCGAGCCTGTAGTACCCGCAATAAGCAGGTGGGGCATTTTTGAAATATCGCAGTAAACGCACTTGCCGGCGATATCCTTGCCGAGACCTGCGGATATCTTTGATTTCTGCTCAACGAATTCGGGGGTATCGATAAGCTCACGCATTGAAACGCCGCTTTTCACCTTGTTGGGAACTTCAATGCCTACTGCCGGTTTGCCCGGGATAGGCGCTTCTATACGAACGTGGGTGGCGGCAAGATTCAGCGCGATATCATCTGAAAGATTCGTTATCTTTGAAATCCTTATGCCCGCCGCAGGCTTAAGCTCGTATCTCGTAACCGTAGGTCCGCGGCTGATATCGGTTATCGTAGCGTCAACGTTAAAGGAGCGGAGCGTTTCTATCAGCCTTTCAGCGTTTATCTTCAGTTCTCCGCTTATATCCTTAACTGCAGACTGCTTCCCTACTTTCAAGATGTTAACTGACGGCAAAACGTAATCCTCAACGGCGGATTTCATCTGCTCGTCAGTTACCTTGAATTCCTCAGGCTTAGCAAGCTTTTCCTCCTTTTTCTCAGAAGCGTCCTTAACGATATCGTCAAGGGACTTTGCTTTTTCCGGGGCGACCTGCTCATTGGCGGGAGCATCATTTTGAGACACTTCGCGCGCTTTTCTGTTTCGCTCGTTAGCGGCGTTTATCTCATCAATTATACTGCGGGGAACGCTGATCTGAGGCTCTTCCTCGGGAATATCCGCCTGTATTTCGGCTTTTCTCGTTCGCTTGGTTTTGGGCTTTTCTCCGGGAGGTGTAATATCAAGGGGAACGTCAATATTCGCTTTAGCAAGCCTTTTCTGCTCTATCCTCTCGTTGATAGCGGGTGCGACTTTTTTATATGTAACCTCAGCAGGTTTCGAAACCTTTTTAAAGAACTGAATTATCGTCATACCGGTAAGCAACATAAACGCAACGAATATCAGCACGAGATCAACGATTATTGCGGGAGCCTTACCGAGGGTCAGCAGTAACCAACCCAAAGCAGCGCCTATATATCCGCCGTTGAATTCCGCGGAGGCAGACTGAAAGGCATAAACAACCGTATCACCGAAATCCGCTCCATTTTCATTTTGAACGATATGTATAAATGCTGAAATCAAAAGAAGCATAATTATGCTTTCGATACCTTTGGCGATGAACTTAGAAAGCTCGGATACTCTGATCGAATGCAGGATCGTGATAACGATAGTCAGCAAAGGGAGACCGCAGGCGGCAACGATGCCGAATATTCCGAGATACACGTTATGTACGAAATTCCAAGCGCCTTCGCCCTTTACAACGGCGATGAAAAAGAATACTACGGATAAGGAAAAAAGAACAAGCCCGACTATGCGGTTAACGTTCGCTTCCCTTCTCTCTCTTTCAAGCCTTGCCCTTTCAAGCCTTTCTCTTTCGGCGGCTCTTGACTGAGACTGTCTCCTATTATTATTTTGATTAGAACTGTTGTTTGCCATAACACGCCTCTTCTTCTGATTATTTGGTAAATAGCTCTGCGATACCCGTGATCGTCACGATAATAGCGAGAGCAAAATTATAGTATGAAAAGTATTTGAGATCCAAATTCCTGATTGCCCATTTTAAAAATCTGCAGGTAAGGAATGAAAACGCTATCGCCACGATCACACCGACCGCGCCTGCGGCAATAGTAGTGCTTACGGAGCTTGTTGCCGCTTCAAAAATACCGGTAACCAGCAACACCGGAACGGCGATGCAGATAAAATACCTGAAAGCGAAATTTTTGTTCACTCCGCAAACTATCGCCATACAAACGACCGAAACGCAAAGCGAAAGCCCTGAAAGCGGAAGCGTTACGAATATCATCAGCGATAAAAGCAATACTACGGGAAGCGTGAGCGCCCTGCCCTTGCTCTGCTTTTTCAAAACGTATGAGGCAATAAGCAGGATAAACGCGGAAAACAAGAAGCATATGCCCTCGCTTATCAGATTGCCGTCTACAGAAAAGCCCTTTAAGAACTCATAGATATTTCCTTTTCCGCCCAGCGGGATCAAATACAGCGGCATGAAAAAGAAGGGCATTACCGTGTAATACGTAAATTCCCTTGAGTGGGTTGATCTCTTGATATCAAAATTCTTAGCGGCTATCTCTTTACAGCCGCCGATGAATTCCTGAATTTGCTTTATAAACACGTTGTAATACGCCGCAACGATGCCAACGGCAATACCTATATGTATAAGCCCCGTCAGAACGGAGCTTTCGCCCGAATAGCGGGCGGAAAAATCATGAAATATTGCCGAATGTCCGCTTTCTGATGTCGGCAGTATAAAGGTCAGGGCTTGTCCAATAGCCTGAATTATCGCTGTTAAAATTGACAAAATCTTTACCTCCGAACATTGACGCATTGTCAACGTAGTAGCCCTTACGCAGATAATCGTAGGGATTGCTCGAGCGAAGGGAGTTCTCCGCCCTTATGGTTTTTTCATCAAAGATAACATCTGCCTCGCTGATTATTGACCAGAACATTTGCTTTTCTCCTCCTCGATAACCGAGTTCAGATACTCAAGGGCGTTTGAAAGCCCTCCGAGCTCGTCGATAAGACCGCACTGAACTGCTCCGTCCCCGTCAAGCACAGTGCCCACGTCCATAATAAGCTCTCCTGTTTTCATCATAAGGCTTCTGAAATCCTCATCGGAAATATTTGAATTGTTTTCTACGAATTTAACGATCCTGTCCTGCATTTTTTCGAAATACGACAGGGTTTGCGGAACGCCCAGCACAAGGCCGTTGAGCCTTACGGGGTGAACCGTCATAGTGGCGCTGGGAACGATAAAGCTCCTTCGGCAGGATACCGCCAGCGGAACGCCGATAGAATGACCTCCGCCGAGAACGAGGGAAGCCGTTGGCGTTTTCATCGTTGAAAGAAGCTCCGCTATGGCAAGGCCCGCCTCAACGTCACCGCCGACTGTGTTTAAAATTATCAGCAGCCCCTCGATTTCCTTGCTCTCCTCTATCGCCACAAGCTGAGGGATAACGTGCTCGTACTTGGTGGTTTTATTCTGGCTGGGGAGAATATAATGGCCCTCTATCTGACCGATTATAGTAAGGCAATGGATAAAATGTCCGTTTTTTTCAACGGTGATAGAGCCGGTTTCAAAATCGCTTGCCGATGCTTCTTCGTTTTTCGTTTCGTTTTGAGTTTCATTCAGATTTTCATTTTCAGGCATAACAACACTTCCTTTTAAGGTTAGTATGCCTATAAATTACTATTTTAATATTATATCAAATAAAGAAATTAATTTCAACATTAAAATACATATTGCGCCGCAGTGCGATAATTTTGCCACATCTTGTTGAATTCATCAACTTATGATATACTAAAATATGACCTTTCCGCAAAGGAGATTTGAGCATATGAAAATTGACCGACAGATAGGTATTATCACCGCTCTGCAAAGGAATAAAACCGTTACCGCTTCGTATCTTGCGGATAAATTCGAGGTCTCCCGCCGCACCATAATCAGGGACATTGAGGATATCTGCAAGGCGGGAATTCCGATCGTGACACGCCAAGGGCAAGGCGGCGGCATATCCATAATGGAGGGCTTCGCGCTGGATACAACCGTTTTTACCGAGCAGGAGCTTTCGGCTATTTTTACGGGGCTGAAGTCGCTGGACAGCGTTTCCGATTCCTCTTTTTCAGAAAAGCTTGCTGATAAGATCGGCTCAAGCTCCGCAATCACTCTCAGCGAGAATATGCTCATTGACCTCTCCTCTTTCTATAAGGAAAACCTTGCGGATAAGATAGAGAAGATCAAACTTGCCATTCAAGAATCCCGCCTCGTGAAATTCCGCTATTACTACAAAAAGGGCGAAGCGGAAAAGCTGATCGAGCCCTATATGATCGTTTTTAAATGGTCTGATTGGTATGTTTTCGGCTATTGCAGAGAGCGGAACGATTTTCGTATGTACAAGCTTCGCCGCGCGTGGGACATGAACATTACCGAGGAAAAGTTTGAACCGCGCGCTATTCCCGAGGAAAAGAAGCAGTTCGGCAGAAATATGACTGATAATTATTATATAGCCGCCGTTTATGCTCCTTCTGAAAAATATAAGCTTGTTGAACAGTACGGACCTGATTCGTTCACCGTCACGGAGGACGGCAGACTTTTTACAAGGTGGGGCTTCGCTGATACCGATTGGGCTTTGGAGTGGTTCCTCAGCTTCGGTGATAAAGTCGAAGTTTTAGAGCCGCAGGAATTCAAAGAAGAACTTAAAAAGGCTATTAAAAAAATGCTCGAAAAATATCGCTGAATATGACATACAGATGTCATGTTCCTTTTGATAATATACAGTCAAAAGGAGAATTTTTCGATGAAAAGATTGCTTTTAACATCAACAGGCTTTAGCAATAAACGTTTTGCCTCGTTATTTCTTGAGAAAATCAATAAAGATGCGGCGGATATAAAAGTTCTTTTTGTCCCGACTGCAGCGACAGATGACGGCGCAAGAGAAATGCTGCCATGCTGCTATCAGGATTTAACAAACGTAGGAATACTTCCTGAAAACATTTTCATTTATGAATTACGGCATTTAATATCACAAGGTCATAATAAGAGCAATTTCCCGCAACATTTTCGTTTGCTGTCCGTGAAAGAAATGGAAAATTATGACGCTGTCTATTTTTGCGGAGGAGATGAAGCTCACCTATTGAACGAGGTCAATCGCACAGGCTTTAAAGAGATTTTGAAATCAGCCGTTGAAAATGGGCTGTTTTACATAGGCGCCAGCGCAGGAGCAGTGATTGCCGCCAAAAATCTGCCGAATAATTTAGGCTTTATAAAAAACCGTATCTACGTTCATTGTTCAAAAGGCACGCCTTGCGGTAAATTACCAACAGATAAGAATATTTATTTAACGGATCGGCAAGCCGTTTGGATAGAAGGAGATACCTATGAGATCATCGAATAACGGCTTTTGCGGGTTTTCTCCTGAAATGGTCTCTTTTCTTTTCGAACTGAAATTCTCAAACACTATAGATAAACAAGCGGAGAATCTGAAAAAGTACAAGAGGCTTATATCCGAACCCTTAATATTGCTTTATGATGATCTGCTTGAAACTGTCTTAGATTTGGGACTATCAGTTGAAACAAAGCTCTCCCGCTGTGTATCAACTCCTTATACAGACAGGCGGTTTTCACCACAAGCGCCGCTGAAAGAGTATATGTATATCAGATTTAAGCAACTTGGAAAGAAAACAGATATACCGGGACTGTATTTTGATATGGGTATAGATCATTACGGCTACGGTATTCGCATATACAAGCAAACTTCAAGCGGTATGGGCAAACTCCGCGAGCAGATAAAGGAGGAGCCGCAAAAGTTTTCTGCCGCTATTGAGAAGATTTCGTCCGCAGGTTTTGCGATAATCGGTGAGAAATATAAAATAGATCATTTCCCCGAAATATCTGAATGTAAGGCAAAGGAGATTCTCAACCGGCGCAGTTTTTATATAGAAAAAGCCGTACCTGTCAGCGATACTGTATTTTCTTCTGCTTTAGCGGAAGAGCTTTCTTGTGCTTACAGACAGATTAACAATTTTTATCAGTTATTGGTAGAGGGCTTACGATGAAAAGAGGAATATAAATGATAAGGAATTTTTCAGATTTCTGCGAAGAATTGAATGAATGCGGGTTTTCTATGGGCGGTGGAAACGCCAAAGGCATATTCGCACTGATACCCTATGGGTGGGAGGAGCAGGAATTCGTTGATTCTTGCGTGAAATGGCACACGGGCGACCCTGAGACAGACCCTTGGGAATGGCGCATGCGGGTGCTTGAAGAGCGGGACGATATCGCCTATTCAAAGCTGTTTTTTCGCACCAGCGGATACATAAATAAAGAATGGTATCCGTATTTTTACGCAGTACGCAGAAATGGTGAAAGCTTTGAAGAAGCTTATGAAAGCGGCACAATTAGCTTTATGGCAAAGCGCATCTACGATATTATTTCATGCGGCGAGATAGCGCTTCACGATATCAAGCGTTTCGGTGGTTTTCGGAAAGAGGATAATTCGCAGTTTGACCGCGCTATGGTAGAACTTCAAACGAGAATGTTCATTACGATGTGCGGCAGAGCGCAGAAAAGGAACAAATACGGCGAGGGCTACGGCTGGAACAGCACGGTATTCACGACCGTTGAAAGCTTCTGGAGTGAACGCGGTTTTGAGATACCCGAGTATGATCCCGCTGAAAGCTACGATAAAATCAAAGCGCAGATATTGAAGCTTAACCCACAAGCTGAGCAAAAGAAAATAGACAAATTCATCAGAGGATAAAGAGGTAAATAAAATGAACAATATGAAGATGATTTCGCTTCGAATGGAGCGGCAAGGATTCATTAATAAAGTTAATGAAGCTGAATATTTGGCTTTATACCGGGATATGCAGCCCGGGCAGAACGTCTACTGGAACGGCTTCGGCGATCCCCCTTCATTGACTTTTCGCACCGACTTTGACGATATCGAGTTTAACCGCGTTCGTCAGAACAAGCGCGAGCTTATCAAGGGTCGCTTTGCGGGCGGAAATCTCGGCTGGATCGTTCCCGAGGATTTGGAATTATTCGCGGCGCTTTACCGCAAACCTCTCACCTCTCCCACCGATAAACAGGAGGCTCTGCTTGAGCTTATCAGAAAATCAGGGCCGCTCAACATACAACAGATGAAAGAGGAAACGGGAATGCTCGTTAAGGAGATCACCCCTGCCCTGCACCGCCTTCAGGAAGCGTTTCTTATCTATGAGGATCAGTATGACGGCGAATGGGATCGCGGCTGGTACCGCTTTGAGGAGATTTTCCCTGATGTCAATATCAACGCAATGTCCCGCGTTGAGGCGCTCAAAATCGTGCTTAAAAGATTTGCCTACCGCATCGTATGGTTTGACGCGGATATGGCGAAATCATATTACAAACTTCCCGCGAAGGATATCAAAGCGGCATTGGCTGAGCTTGAAAATGACGGAACGCTCGTTTCCTTTGAGAACGGTTACATACTGAACGAAGACGCTGAATTGCTAAAAACATACGAGCCTAAAGAATTCTCTTTCGTTTACGGCATACACAGAAATGATTTCCTATTCAAAGCGCACGAACATATACTCAAAACGAAAGTTGCCGAAGAAACGGCAAATCTTGAATACGATCACGAGCTTTTGCAATGTCTTCTTATAGACGGTGAATTTCACGGAGCAACAGTTGGCCACTTCAGAAACGGCCCATACGATTTAAATGACGTGATTTGCGATCTTTCCAATGCCGAGGAACGCAAGGACGAAATCATTAAAGCAATACAAGACGTAAATTACGGCAAAATGCCGAGCAGATTCAACGGAAAGGAGATATGAATATGAGATTATCGGTATGTGGAATAGACTGTGAAACCTGCAAGTACAAAGCGGAAATGAACTGCGGCGGTTGCACCGCCAAAGAATGCAAGGTGTTCTGGGGTAAATGCGAGCTGCATCAATGCTGCACTGAAAAGGGACAAGAGCATTGCGGACAATGCGCGGAATTCCCCTGCGCGAAACTGCAAGAATGGGCATCGCAGGAAAACCCTGAAAGAATAGATAATTTAAGGGCAATCATCAATTAAATCGTGCAGGAAAAGGCTTCTCCTCTTAGGTGAAGCCTTTTTATAATAAATAAGTTAACAAAATAGTTAAAATAATAAGCATAACATTGACAAAAGATGAACGATATTATAGAATTATTCTGCAATTCTATAACAAAAAGCAAACTATAAAAAACAGGAGGAAGCGTATGGGACTTACACTTGCACAAAAATTAATTAAGGCTCATCTTGTAGAAGGCGAAATGATACCGGGGCAGGAGATCGGTCTTCGTATAGATCAAACGCTCACGCAGGACGCTACGGGTACTATGGCTTATCTTGAATTCGAGGCTATGGGTGTTGACCGCGTTAAGACTGAAAAAAGCGTTGCTTATATCGATCATAACACCCTGCAGACGGGCTTTGAAAATGCCGACGATCACCGTTACATACAGTCCGTAACGAAAAAACACGGCATTTATTTTTCAAGACCCGGTAACGGCATCTGCCATCAGGTTCATCTTGAAAGATTCGGTATCCCCGGCAAAACTCTCATCGGCTCAGACAGCCATACTCCTACCGGCGGCGGTATCGGTATGCTGGCTATGGGCGCCGGCGGACTTGACGTTGCGGTTGCCATGGGCGGCGGCACATATTACATCCCCATGCCCAAAATGACGAGGATCAATCTCCACGGCTACTTAAAGCCGTGGGTTTCCGCCAAAGACGTTATTCTTGCGGTTTTAAAGATAATGAGCGTTAAAGGCGGCGTGGGCAAGATCATCGAATACGGCGGAGAAGGCGTTAAGACCCTTTCCGTTCCCGAAAGAGCCACTATAACGAATATGGGCGCTGAGCTTGGCGCTACCACATCTATTTTCCCCTCTGACGAGATCACCCTTGCTTTCCTTAAGGCTCAGGGCAGAGAGAGCGACTGGACGGAGATTTTACCGGACGCTGACGCTGAATATGACGAGATCATTGATATCGACCTCTGCTCCCTCGTTCCTATGGCGGCTTGCCCCCATATGCCCGATCAGGTAAAGACCACTGAGGAAATCGGCAAGATAAAAGTGGATCAGGTGGCTATCGGCTCCTGCACAAACTCTTCTTTCGTTGATATGATGAAGGTTGCCGCAATTCTTAAGGGCAAGACTGTTGATCCCGGCGTTTCACTTTGCATTGCCCCCGGCTCAAAGCAGGTGCTCAATATGCTTGCCTTAAACGGCGCGCTCTCCGATATGATAAACGCCGGCGCGAGAATTCTTGAATCCGCCTGCGGCCCTTGCATCGGTATGGGTCAGAGCCCCAATTCTAAGGGCGTTTCACTCCGTACCTTCAACAGAAACTTCGAGGGCAGAAGCGGAACGAAGGACGCGGGAATCTATCTCGTTTCTCCCGAGGTTGCCGCGGCTTCCGCCCTTACAGGATATCTCACCGACCCGAGAGAGCTGGGCGAGGCCCCCGAGGTTACGATGCCCGATGAATTTATCGTGAACGATAATATGATAGAAGCGCCCGCTTCACCTGAGGAAGCAAAGGACGTTGAAGTCGTACGCGGTCCAAACATCAAGCCTTTCCCCAAGACGGAAGCGCTTCCCGAGGAGATCACCGCTAAGGTTATGCTTAAGGTTGGCGACAATATCACCACAGACCACATTATGCCCGCAGGCGCGAAGATCCTCCCTTACCGCTCAAATATCCCTCACCTTTCACAGTATTGTTTCGGCGTTTGCGACGAAGAATTCCCCGAAAGGATCAAGGCTGAGGGCAAGGGCTTCGTTATCGGCGGAGCAAACTACGGTCAGGGTTCAAGCCGTGAACACGCGGCGCTCGTACCCCTTTATCTCGGCGTAAAAGCGGTCATCACCAAGAGCTTTGCGAGAATCCACGTTGCGAACCTCGTAAACGCCGGAATACTCCCCTTCACTTTCAAGAACGAAGCGGATTACGACAAGATTTCTCAGCTTGACGAGCTGACTCTGCCGTCCATAAGAGAGCGCCTTAAGAATAACGAAGCCGTTATCCTTAAGAATAACACCACCGGCGAGGAATATGAGCTTGATTCCGCTCATTTATCAGAGCGCCAGAGGGCAATGCTCCTCTGCGGCGGACTGCTCGATTACACGAGAGAAATGAATAAATAAGGAATGCTTGCCGTGGCAAAGCAGAACCTTGTTGATTACGCAATAACAATTAAGATATTAAGGAGATATACTATGACAAACGAAAAAGATAAGCTCGCCATTGACGAGGCGGTTGAAAAATTCCGTTCACTTATGGAAGGTCAGCTCGAGAGAGCAAAGAGAATAAAAGAGGAAAAGGATTTCATCGATTTTGATAAGCTTGATACGATCGTTATCGGTATTTGCGGCGGCGACGGTATCGGCCCCATTATCACCAACGAAAGCCAGAGAGTGCTTGAATTCCTGCTTAAGGACGAGGTTGCAAACGGCAAGGTTCAATTCAAGGTAATTGACGGACTGACCATCGAAAACAGAATCGCCTGCCTTAAGGCAATCCCCGATGACGTGCTTGAGGAATTAAAGGCCTGCCACGTTATCCTGAAGGGCCCGACCACCACTCCCCACCAGGGAGACGGTATGCCAAATATTGAATCCGCTAACGTTGCCATGAGAAAAGCGCTCGATCTTTTCGCCAATATGCGCCCTGTTAAAGTTCCCGAGGAGGGCATTGATTGGACCTTCTTCCGTGAGAACACTGAGGGCGGCTACGCGGTCGGCTCATACGGCGTGAATATCACCGATGATCTTGCAGTTGACTTCACGGTTGCTTCTCAGGAGGGCTGCGAGAGAATCGCGCGCCTTGCTTATGAATATGCAAGAAAGAACAACAAAGGCAAGGTTTCCATCATCACAAAGGCGAATATCATCAAAACTACAGACGGTAAATTCCTCAACATCGCCAAGAAAGTCGGCGAGGAATATCCCGATATCGTTACCGATGATTGGTTTATCGATATCACCACCGCGAAGCTTATCGATCCCAAGAGAAGAACGGATTTCAAGGTTTTCGTTCTCCCCAACCTTTACGGCGATATCATTACAGACGAAGCGGCTGAATTCCAGGGCGGCGTAGGCACGGCAGGCTCTGCGAACATCGGTAAGCGCTACGCTATGTTTGAGGCTATCCACGGCTCTGCTCCCAGAATGCTGGCAGAAGGCAGAGGTCAGTACGCCGATCCCTGCAGTATGCTTCGCGCTTCCGTGATGCTTCTTTCCCACATCGGCTATCAGGACAAGGCAAACGCCCTTGAAGCCGCACTCGACAAATGTATGTATGAGGAAAAGAAGCTCACCATTACGGGCAGAGATACCGGCTGCACCTGCAAGGAATTCGGCGATTACGTAATGGAAACAATTACCGAGATGACTAAATAATCACATTCATCGATTTATTTTAAAGAAAAGGCTGTACACCAAACCGCCCTTAGCGCGAAAGAGAGGAAAGAATATGGATAAAAAAGACGATATCTCCATTTCCGTTATAAAAAGGCTTCCCCGCTACTACCGTTTTCTTCAGCACCTTAAGGAAAACGGTATAGTCAGGATAAGCTCCAAGGAGCTTGCAGACAAAATGGGGCTTACCGCTTCGCAGATACGCCACGATTTCAACTGCTTCGGCGGCTTCGGTCAGCAGGGCTACGGCTACAATGTGCCTGAGCTTTACGGCAAGATCGGCGAGATCCTCGGCGTGAATATCGAAAGAAAAACGATACTCATCGGCGCGGGCAATCTCGGCAAAGCTGTTTGCAACAAGATCTTCGGCGTGAACAGCGGCTTTAAGCTCATTGGAATTTTCGATAAAAACGAGGCTATCTGCGGAAATATTATCAAAGGTATACCCGTAAGAAGCATTGATTACATCGAAAATTTCTGTATAGACAACAGACCGGTATGCGCGGTAGTGTGCATTCCCTCAAACGATATGAAGGAGCTTACCGATATTCTCATTAAGCTTGGTATCAAGAGCTTTTGGAATTTCAGCAATTACGATATTGCCATGGCTCACCCCGAGGTGCTCGTTGAAAACGTTCATCTTACAGACAGCCTGATGACCCTCGGTTATCTCACAGCAGAAGCAGCCGCTAAGGTATCGGAGGAATAAGCAGTGATTCGAATAAGTACTAAGGAAATAGTTGACATACTCCCCTATGGCGACGGCAAAGCGATAGTGGTTGAGAAAAATCCTATTTCTATCGATAAAAAGTTCAAAGTCACCTACAGTGTAGTTGATTTTGATGCAAAAACGAAGGATGTTCTGACGAAAAACGCCTATCTGCTGAGAAAATTCGGCTCTGCTTATAAAAATATAAGCGAAACGATCCCGAATTTCGTTCAGTGTGACGCGGCGGTGCTTTATGACAGGCGCGTTTTGGTAATATACCCAAACGGCGAAGCAGGTATTTTTGACCGCGAAGGGGAGCTTTCCTGGAGCGGATACTTCAGGTATCACGATAAAACCGTTTACGGTCTTGCTCTTGAAGGCAAGTATTTCTGGGCGGTCTGCCCACAGGAGCGGTGCGTTATCCGCTATTCAAGCCAGACGATGCAGGTTGATTTAAGGATAGGCGGTAAAGACGCCAATACCTTTATTAATCCCACCCACATATCTGCGGACGGCGAAAATATTTACGTCTGCTCCCACTCAAACAAGGTGAGAAAAATCGACGGATCAAATTTCACCGTTTCGGACCACCTCAGGTTTGACGAGCCTGTTAGCCGATACTATAGATTAGGGAAGTTTTCCGTTGCCGTTTTGCAAAGCGGAACTTACCTTTTTGATGAGAAATAAATAAAAATAGTATAAATAAAAGCATTGAGCGTATTTTCTCAATGCTTTTAGTTTTTATTATTCGAATTTTGCCTGAAAAAAAGCAATTATCCCATTCCTATCTCATTTATCATATCTTTGATAATATTACAGGAATTTTTGAACTGCTCCTTTTCCTCATTGCTGAGCTCCATTTCAAACACTTCGCGAACGCCGTTTCTGTTAACTACGGCGGGAACGCCGATATACAGCCCCTTTTCGCCATACTCTCCCTTGAGATAAGCCGAAACGCTGAATACGGAATTCTCATCGTTTAGTATCGCTCTGGTGAGCCTTGCAAGCACCATCCCTATGCCGTAGTAGGTAGCGCCCTTTGCTTTGATGATCTCATACGCCGATTCACGAACGTCAACCGCGATCTGCTTAAGATCCTCCATAATCTTTTCATTTTCGTTTGCAAGCCTTGATATTGGGGTTACGGAGATCATTGCGTTGCTCCAGGCAACAAATTCCGAATCGCCGTGTTCCCCTATAACGTAGGCGTGAACGTTTCTTGGATTAAGGCGGAAATAATCACTCATCATATAGCGAAGCCGGGCGGAATCGAGCGCTGTTCCCGAGCCGAAAACTCTTCCGCTTGGGAAGCCCGAAAGCTCGTAAACCACCTTCGTCATCACGTCCACGGGATTTCCGGCAACGAGGAAAACGCCGTTGAAGCCGCTTTCAACGACAGGCTCGACTATCGCTTTATAAATCTTATAATTCTTTTGCAGGAGATCTCTTCTCGTCTCTCCCTCAAGCTGAGGCGCGCCCGCGCATATTACTACAACGTCCATCTCGGCGCAATCCTCATACTCCCCCGCATAGATCTTCATACTGCTGGGGGCAAAGGGCAAGCCGTGGGAAAGATCGGCGGCCTCGCCCTTAACACGCTCTTTTTTTATATCTATAAGGCAAAGCTCGTCACAAATATTTTGGTTGAGAAGCGAATAAGCAAAGCTCATTCCTACCATGCCCGTTCCGATAACCGCAACCTTTTTGCTGTCCTTAAACATAGTATCACCTTGAATATCATTTTCATTATCTTAATTCATTATGCAAATAATTATCAGTTATACGGAGTGCATTTGCCCGTTTGCGTATCAAACGTATAGTACTGCTCGCCCGATCTTAAAAGGATCGTATTGTCCTCGGCCCTTACAGGCTCTAAATTGAGGCTGAAGCGCAAAGAAACTTTGCTTTCGGAAACGAATCCTGATTCATCATACGTCAAAACCGCTCTGTATAAGCCGTTCATGCTCGTCTCTTGGGCATTGCTGATATTGTAATACAGCGCGTCATCAATATACGCGACTACGTCTATATCAACGTTTGGATCACTGATCGTAAACATATTTCCCTGCTCGCCGTTAACTAAAGCATACGAAAGCGAATTTTTATGATCGCTGTTATCACTCAAACTTTTGCTGTAAAACAGCGTACCGTCACGATTCGTAATGACGTCAATATATCTAAAAGAAACGTAATCGCCTTTGCATTCAAAGGGCTGAAACTCGCCGAAGGTATCAACTCTTACCTCCTGCGGCTCGGTTTTCTTGCCGGAATTATTGCTTGTAGCTATTCCTATAACGACGCCTGCAATAACTAAGACAAGCAAAACGGGAATTATAATTAAAGCTTTCTTTTTCAAGATAATTTCTCCTTATCTATTATTTAAAAAAGAGCGGTATTTTTTCAAGATAGATTATATCCTCTCTGTCGGCAGCGTCGCCCTCGGCGATGGGCGCGCAGCAGGCTACGATTTCTCCGTCAAAGGCTTCTACTACCTTCTTAACTGATTCAAGGGATTCGCCGGTTGAGATAACGTCGTCAACGATAAGAACCTTCTTACCTGTAATAAGATCGCCGTCCTCGTGGCCGAGGTAGAGATACTGCTCTCTCTGGGTGGTGATCGAGCTTACGGGCACGGCAACGGGGTTATCCATATAAACCTTAACGCCCTTGCGCACTACGATATACTTTTTTCCGCTCTGTCTGCTCATCTCGTAGGCAAGCGGAATGCTCTTTGCCTCGGGTGTTACGATATAATCGAAATCGGGACACTTTTCAATAAGCGCCGCCGCGCACTTTTCGGTGAGCTCAACGTCACCGAAAAGAATGAACGCCGCTATATCAAGATGCTCGTTTACAGCGAATCTGGGAAGCTCTCTTTCGATTCCCGCGATAGTTATTTTGTGTGTTTCTCTCATCTTAATTCACATCGCCTTTCAGGCTACAAATAGTATTAATAATCACAATATACCTTGTTGTAGCCTGACAAGGCAATGTGAATTCAGCCGTCTCAAAATTATGCCGTAGGCAAATTTTGAGGGCATTACAATTACAAAATATTGTGATTTATCACAATATTTTCTCCCCTAATTCCTTGCCGCCGATAACGTGGAAATGCAGGTGCATAACCGTCTGCCCCGCGTCGGCGCCGCAGTTATTTATAATTCTGTATGATTCAATACCCAGTGATTTCGCGATCTCGGGTATCTTTTCAAAAATATGCGCTACGTACTTACTGTTTTCAGCGGTAATGCCATTTACGCAGCATATATGCTCCTTAGGTACAACAAGAAAGTGAACGGGTGCAACAGGGTTTATATCGTTGAAGGCGTAAATCATATCGTCCTCATAAACCTTCGTGCTTGGGATATTGCCCTTTATGATTTCACAGAATAAACACATAAGCTTTTCTCCTTTATTTTACGAAGCCCTTGATGATATCGCAGGCTGATGCCAGCGCATCGTCAAGCTTTGAAATATCCTTAGCGCCCGCCATAGCTGAATCGGGACGTCCGCCGCCGCTTCCGCCCGCAAGCTTCGCGATCTCACGAACAAGATCGCCTGCCTTAACGCCTTTCGCGATGGCTTCCTTGCCGCATACAGCAACTATTGAAGCCTTATCTCCGTTAACGCCCGCAATAACGCCGACCACGTTTTCGCCCTTGTTCTTAAGGTCATCGCCCGTTTTTCGAAGCGCGTCCGCGGGAGTTCCGTCAAGCCTTGCAACAAAAACTTCAAGTCCGCATATATCAATGCCCTTGCTGAAGGCGTCTGAGCTCTTAAGCTTCGTGATCTCGGCATTGAGCGCCTGAATTTCCTTTTCCTTAGCCTTGTTATCGGCAACGATGCTGTCTATCTTTTCCTTGATCTCGCCCGTACCCGTCTTAAGAACCGCCGCGGAAAGCTTGATAAGCTTTTCGTCTGCTTCAAAACTCTCAAGCAGATTCGTACCTGTAACTGCCGTTATACGGCGAACGCCTGCCGCAACGGAGGATTCTCCCGTGATCTTGAAAAGACCGATCTGACCGCTGTTTGAAACGTGAGTACCGCCGCAAAGCTCCGTTGAGAAATCCCCTGCTTTAACTACTCGAACGATATCGCCATACTTTTCGCCGAAGAGCATCATGGCGCCCATTTTCTTCGCTTCTTCAATGGGCATTTCCTTGTTTTCAACGGCGTTAGCGCTCATAATAAACGCATTTACAAGGCTCTCGACCTGCGATATTTCCTCGGAAGTAAGCGCATTGAAATGGGTGAAGTCAAAACGAACCTCTTTCTCATTTACGAGCTGACCCGCCTGCTCAACGTGCTTGCCGAGCACCTCACGCAAAGCCGCCTGCAAAAGATGGGCGGCAGTGTGGTTGCGCCTGATCTTGTTTCTGCGAACCGCGTTTATTGAAGCAGTGACTGTATCGCCAACGCAGATAACGCCGTTTTCAACTTTACCTGTGTGCATAAATATTCCGTCTGCGTTCTTTGCGGTATCTGATACGGCAAATGTTCCGTTCGCTGAGCTGATCGCGCCTGTATCACCTACCTGACCGCCTGACTGGGCATAGAAGGGCGTTTTATCAAGCACGATAATTCCCTCGTCGCCATCGCCGAGAATGTCCTTAACTTCGCCGTCTGCGATTATCGCCTTAACGGTGGCGGAACACTCGTTTTCGGTGTAACCGACAAACTCAGTCGCCTCGGCGGAAAGCTTTATGCTATCGCTCTTCCAAGCGTCCGTATCGGAATCCTTGCGGGCGGCGCGGGCGGTGCGCTTCTGATTATCGAGAAGTTCGTAGAATTTTTCCTCGTCAACGGTCATTCCCCTCTCCTCAAGGATATCCTTGGTGAGATCCAGCGGGAAGCCGTAGGTATCGTTGAGTTTGAAAGCATCCTCGCCGCTGAAAACGCTTCCCTCGGTTTTGCTGATATATTCCTCAAGGAGCGCAAGACCGCTGTCGATTGTCTTACCGAAGGACTCCTCCTCGGCCAAAACGACCTTGGTGATAAGCTCACGCTTAGCGTCAAGATAATCGTAGGCGGAAAGGTTTTCGTTAATAACGGTGTTTACAACTTTATAGAGGAACGGCTCGTGAACGCCCAGCAGTCTGCCGTGGCGGCAAGCGCGTCTTATAAGGCGGCGAAGCACGTAACCTCTGCCGTTGTTTGAGGGGATTACGCCGTCTCCGATCATAAAGGTCGAAGAACGGATATGGTCGGTGATAACGCGAAGTGAAACGTCCTTTTTATCATCGTCGTGATACTTAACGCCGGCAATATCGGAAATGTGCTTCATAATATTCTGAACGGTGTCCACCTCAAAGAGGTTGTCAACGCCCTGCATTACGCAGGCAAGGCGCTCAAGCCCCATTCCCGTATCTATATTCTTCTGCACGAGATCAGTATAATTCCCGTTGCCGTCATTATTGAACTGGCTGAAAACGTTGTTCCAGACCTCCATATAGCGGTCGCAATCACAGCCGGGAGCGCAATCGGGCTTGCCGCAGCCGTATTTTTCGCCGCGGTCGAAGTGAATTTCACTGCAAGGACCGCAGGGACCCTGACCGTGCTCCCAGAAATTATCCTCTTTGCCGAGCCTTACGATATGGGAGGGATCGATGCCGATCTCCTTCGTCCATATATCGTATGCCTCGTCATCATCCGTGTAGATCGTAGCCCAAAGCTTATCGGCAGGCATTCCCAGCACTTCAGTGAAGAATTCCCAAGACCATTTCAGTGCTTCGCTCTTGAAATAATCGCCGAAGCTGAAATTGCCGAGCATTTCAAAATAAGTGCCGTGGCGTGCCGTTTTTCCAACGCTTTCGATATCGGGAGTACGGATACATTTCTGACAGGTGGCAACTCTCGTTGAAGGCGGAGTTACTTCGCCGGTGAAATACTTTTTCATAGGCGCCATACCCGAATTTATCAAAAGCAGGCTCTTGTCGTTATTCGGTATCAAAGAGAAGCTGGGTAAGCGAAGATGCCCCTTGCTCTCGAAAAAAGATAAAAATTTTTCTCTTAAATCATTTAAAGATGTCCATTCCATAGTTTTTTCCTCAATTTCTGTAAATCGGTTAAAATGAAATTTAAGGGCAACGCCATAGGGATGACCCTATAGTTGCCCTTAAATCTAAAGGTTTAAAGTTTATCTACGAGATTCTTAAGTTCTTCGATCTCTTCCTTCGTAAACGTTAAACCCTTGCTCATTTTTGAATGATCGGGCGACCAATCTCTAACGTCGATTTTCGGCTCGCGACCATTCCATGAGATCATATTGACCTCTCTTGTCCATCCGCGGGGAGTTTCGGAAAGCACCCCGAGATGCTCGGTGATCTCATACTTGATTTCAGGCATTGTCTTTCCTCCTTTTCTATTATTATCTATATTATTTTAGATTTTCAACGATGTTTTTCGTGTCTCTTGCGATCATAAGCTCTTCGTTGGTTGCAAGAATGAATACTCTTACCTTATCAGTGGGAGCGGTAAGCTCTGCTTCAGCGCCCTTAACGGTGCATTCGTTGATCTCCTCATTGATCTTAACGCCGAGATAGCCGAGATATGAGCAAATTCTTGAACGAAGCCAAGTGCCGTTTTCGCCGATGCCGCCGGTGAATACGATAGCATCAACGCCGTTCATAGCGGCAACGTAAGAGCCGATGACTTTAGCGATCTGGTAAGCCTGCATTTCGTGAGCGAGATCGGATTTTTCGTCTCCCTCTTTCTGCTTGGCCGTAACATCGCGGTCATCTGAGTAACCGCAAATACCGAATACACCGGATTTCTTGTTAAGGATCGTTTCGAGATCCTTGCCCGAAAGACCTTCTTTCTCAGCAAGGAAGGTTATGATCGAGGGGTCAACGCCGCCTGAACGGGTACCCATCATAAAGCCGTCAAGAGGAGTGAAGCCCATTGAGGTGTCGATCACCTTACCGTTTTCAACAGCCGCGATGGAAGCGCCGTTTCCGATATGGCAGGTGATGATCTTAAGGCTTTCAATATCCTTACCGATAACGTCCGCGCATCTCTTGCTGATGAATTTGTGAGAGGTTCCGTGGAAGCCGTAGCGGCGAACGCCGTACTTCTCATAATATTCATAAGGAAGCGCATACATATATGCCTTTGCGGGCATGGTGCTGTGGAACGCTGTGTCAAACACGGCAACCTGAGGCACATCCGGGCCTACAACAGCAAGGCAAGCCTGATAGCCCTGAAGATTTGCGGGATTGTGAAGCGGAGCGAGCGGTATGAACTTCTCAACGGACTTAATTACGTCCTCGTCAATAAGCACGCTCTTGGTGTACTTATCACCGCCCTGAACAACGCGGTGACCGATAGCGTCTATCTCATCAAAGGATTCAACTACTTTGGTGTCTCCCGTAGTGAGAAGCTCCTTGATGGTATTGAAAGCGTCCGTATGATTTTTGATCTCTCTGTCAAACAGGATTTTGGGATCGCTTCCCTTGGTGTAAATAATATTGTTTTCTCCGCCGTTGATCGGCAAACCGATCCTTTCGATCGTACCTTTGCATACAACAGATTCATCCGCCATATCGATAAGCTGATATTTGAGCGATGAGCTGCCGCAGTTGATAACAAGAATTTTCACTTTTATTATCCTCCGTTATTGCATTTTATTTTATTTACTTTATAATAATATATATAAAATTAAGTGTCAAGAAATAGTTTGTAATTTTGGTGTTTTTTATGGTCACAGGAATCATTTGCGAATTAAATCCCCTCCACAGCGGGCATAAATACCTGTTTGATGCGGTAAAACAGAGCGAAAAGGATGCCGTAGTATGCTGTATGAGCGGAAATTTCGTTCAGCGCGGCGAGTTTGCCGTTTACGATAAATTCACCCGAGCAAGGAGCGCGCTGGAAAACGGCGCTGATTTGGTGATAGAGCTTCCCGCCGCCTACTCCACCCTTTCGGCTGAAGGCTTTTGCAGAGCGGGCGTAAACCTGCTTGAAGCAACGGGGATAGTTGATCGCCTTGCTTTCGGCGCGGAGAACGATGCTATAGCCGTATTAAAAGAAATCGCAGATCAGCTTCTGGATAAGGAAATTCAAAGGAAAATTACCGAGGAAATGAAAAGCGGAATATCCTTTGCCGCGGCGCGGAGCAGAGTTCTTGACACCGATCTTCTTGATTATCCCAACAATATTCTTGCGGTAGAATACCTGAAAGCAACTAAGCTTCCCTGCCTTGCCGTTAAACGGATCGGCAAGGGTCACGATACAGACGATGAGGAATATTCCTCCTCTGCGATTAGAAGTAAGCTGAGCGGCGATGAGATTTCCTCAATGAAAAACTGCGAGATCGCCGTGCTTTCAAAGCTGAGAACGATGACAGCGCAGGATTTTCTAAAAATTACAGACGTATCCGAGGGGCTTGAAAACAGGATTATTGATGCGGTGCGAAATGCGACCATGCTTGACGAGCTTTACGATATGATAAAATCAAAGAGATACGCTCATTCAAGAATAAGGCGGATCATCCTGCGGGCCTATCTCGGTATATACGAAATGCCGAAAGAGCCGCCGTATATCCGTATTTTAGGTTTTAACGCGAAGGGCAAAGCATTACTCTCTGAAATGAAAAAAAACGCTTCAAAGCCCATCGTAACGAAGCTGAGCGACTGTGACAGCAGTACGTTGCCGTTTTATGAACAGGAATGCGGCTTTACCGACCTTTATAATTTAGGTTACAAGCTCCCCCGCCCCTGTGGCACGGAGCAGAGATCGAAAATTATTTTAATTTAATTAAAAATTAAAAAACAGGAAGACGATGTCTTCCTGTTTTTTTCCGCTATCGCGGAGACAATTTTATTTTATTAATTACTTTGCCGCTGCCGCGGCGGGCTAAGTTATTTTATTAATTGATTTGCCACTGCCGTGGCGGGGCGTTACTCTATTTCGTGTTGCGCAAGAGAGTAACCAGAGAAAGCAACTTAAGGGGAGTGATCGCAAAGCGCGCTCAAGTCCCCTTAAGAATCCCCTTTCTTTTTTCGGCGCGCGCCCTTGCGCGCACTGCGCCGAGGGTACAGTTTTTAAATTATGCTCTCTGCGGCACTGTGCGCGCAAGGGCGCGTGCCGCAGAAATGGAAGGGGTTTTTAGGGGTTCGTTTGCGACCGCTCGCTGTGCGAGATGAAGGGAGCAATAAGAACTGGCAGTGGTCAAAATTTTTGAACACCTTTAGGTGCGATAAAAATTTTGGGTACCGCAACTGGGGTGTTTTCGCCTTACGCGCACTCCCCCTAAATCGTTTTCTTGGTATCGTTCTTTTGCGACTCAAAAGAATGAT